>CADECW010000002.1:107374-172697 GCA_902825855.1 uncultured Rhodospirillales bacterium
GATCGCGGCCGGCGTGCTGGCTTTTTCCGGCGGCGTGGCCCTGGCACAGGGCAATGCATCGCCAGGCGGCGCCGGCGGATCGGCCCCGGCGAGCACCATCGGCACGCCCAGCGCCAACGCACAGGACACGGTAGGCGGCACACGCTCGACCACTATCCTGTCGCAGACCAACAAGAACCAGAGCGACGCTGGAATGCCGCGCAGCGACTACAGCAATACGGCACGCAGCCTCAGTACCAGGCCCAGGGATCGGGCATGATGGGCGGCCAATCCGACAATCCACGCGGTGTCGCCATCACTGACGAGTATGGCAACCAATACAACAGCCGAGGCGACAGGATCGGTCGCGGCCGGCCGGCGCGGATGCGCTGACGAACTTTCGCGTAACGGTCTCTCGCCGCTGGGGACCAACGCTGAATATTGCTACGCTCCTCCCGACAAGGCGGGAGGAGCATGGTGCAGGGCGAAGCATACGATTTCATCGTGACCGGAGCCGGCTCGGCCGGATGCGCCGTGGCCGGCCGTCTCAGTGAGGACGGCCGTTTTCGTGTGTTGCTTCTCGAGGCAGGTCCCAAGGACAGCTATCCCTGGATCCACATCCCGCTCGGGTACCACAAGACGTTCAACAACCCGCGCGTCAACTGGATGTTCGACAGCGAGCCCGAGCCCGAACTCAACAACCGCATCATGTACCAGCCGCGCGGCAAGGTTCTGGGCGGCACCAGTTCGATCAACGGCATGGTCTACATGCGCGGCAACGCCGCCGACTATGACGAATGGCGCCAGCGTGGCTGCGAGGGTTGGGACTACGACTCGGTACTGCCCTACTTCAAGCGTGCCGAGGACCAGGAACGCGGCGCCGACGAGTTCCACGGCGTCGGCGGGCCGCTGAAGGTCTCCGACCATCGCTGGCAGCCCACCTTGGCCAAGGCCATGCACGAGGCCGCCCAGCAGGCCGGAATTCCTGCCAATCCCGACTTCAATGGCCGCACCCAGGAAGGCGTCGGTTACTATCAGACCACCATCAACCGGGCACGACGCTGGTCGAGCGCTCGGGCCTATCTGCGCGAGGCCAAGAAGCGCAAGAACCTCACCATTGCCACCTCGGCGCATGCGACCCGCGTGCTGATCGAGAAGGGCCGCGCAGTCGGCATCGAATACCGCACGCCCGACGGGCTGATGACGGCGCGCGCCAACCGCGAAGTCATCGTCTCGGGGGGCGTCTACGGCTCGCCGCAGCTGCTGATGCTGTCGGGGCTGGGCCCGGCGGATCACCTGAAGAAGCATGGCATCGAGGTGATCAAGGAGATGGCTGGCGTCGGCAGCAACCTGCACGACCATTTCAATACCTACGTCGCCTACAAGTGCGCGCAGCCCGTCACGATGAACGACCTGGTGAACAGCCTGCCGCGGCGCATCATGGCGGGCATGCAGTACGCCCTTGGGCGCACCGGCCCGCTCGCCAGCATGGGGCTCTATGTCGGCGCGCTGGTGCGGAGCGACAGGCGCCTGGAGCGGCCTGACCTGCAGATCAACATGTTCGCCTGGGCAATCAAGGAACGGAGCCGGCACGGCGTAGTGCCGCAACCCTTCTCCGCCTTCGGCCTGTCGCCGGTGCATCTCAGGCCCGACGGGCGCGGCACGGTCCGACTGAAATCGGCCGATCCGCTGGCGGCGCCGGAGATCCGCTTCAACTTCCTGAAGAGTGCCAACGACTGGAACGCCATGATCCAGGGTCTGCGCATCTGCCGCGATATCGGCAAGCAAGCGGCGCTGAAACCCTTCGTGGTCGAGGAGATCCTGCCCGGCGCCGGCATCGACGACGACGCCGGCCTGCGCGCCCACATCCGCGCCAATGGCGTCTCCAATCTGCATCCCGTCGGGACGTGCCGCATGGGCCGCAATGTCGACGACGTCGTCGATCCGCAGCTTCGCGTGCACGGCGTCGAGCGGCTGCGTGTGGCCGATGCCTCGATCATGCCCAGCATCGTAGCCGGCAATACCAACGCCCCCTCGATCATGATCGGCGAGAAGTGCGCCGACATGGTGCGTCAGGCTGCGCTTTGACCACGGGGATGACGCAAGCGAGCGCCATCCCGGCAAAGCAGCATCGATCGCAAGCACGAAGGTAGCACCATGAAGTTCGGAGTAACTCTCGTTCCACGTATCACCGACTGGAAGCTGTTCGTCGACCTCGAGGCGATGGGTTATGACGCGGCCTGGGCCGCCGATTCGCAGATGCTCTACTCAGACGCCTACGCTACGCTGGCGTTGGCGGCCGAACACACTTCCCGCATTCGGCTGGGTACCGGCGTTTCGGTCGCCGGTGTTCGGTTGGCCCCGGTCACCGCCCATTCCATCGCCACCATCAACAAGCTCGCACCCGGACGCACCTTCCTGGGCATCGGCACCGGCCACACCGCCATGCGTGTCATGGGCAAGGACCCGGTGAAGGCGCGCGAGTTCCGCGACTACCTCCGTGTGCTGCGCGCCCTGTTGCACGGCCAGGAGGTCGACTACGCGCTCGGCGCCGACGGACAGAAAACCGACATCCGCTTTTTGCACCCCGACGAGGGCTTCATCGATGTCGAGCATCCGGTGCCGATCTATGTCGCGGCCGACGGGCCGCTTGCGCTCAAGACCGCAGGCGCGTACGGCGACGGCCGCGTCTGCTCGCACAACCAGACCAAAGCGCGCCTGCAGAAGAGCCTCGACACCATGCGCGAAGGCGCGAGTGCGGTCGGCCGCACCCTGCCCGAAACTTTCCACACCACTGCCCTCTCCTACGCCTGCGTGCTGCGCCCTGGCGAAACCATGACGTCGGACCGCGTGATCGACGAGATCGGGCCGATGGCCGCGGCGACGCTGCACTACTGGTGGGAGCTGTACCAGATGGACGGCGACACCAGCACCGTGGCCGGTCGATGCCGCGGTCTGTGGGAGGACTATCTCGCCTTTACCGAGAAGATGGAGACGCCCGCGCCCAAGCGCTACCAGCAGATTCATCTTGGCCATTGTGCGTTCCTGCCGCCGGAAGAGCGCCGCTTCATCACGGAGGACCTGATCCGCTCCACCGGCGGGCTGGTTGGCACGCCCGACGAGATCATCGGCATGCTGCGCGAGCGCGAAGCCATGGGCCTGAACGAAGTCTCCCTGCTGCCGGCCATGAAGACGGCGCGGCAGAACCTCAAGGACTTCGCCGATCAGGTGATTGCGCGCTATTGACCGGCGTCACCTGCTCAATGCCCACGCAGCCAAGGACTTCGTCGCCGAGGTGATCGCGCGCCGCCGACGTGATATTTTCGAGCGGCTGTCGCCTCTACGAGTTCGATGACTTCCTTTCGCTTCACGCGACGCGGCCTTGCCGTGTCGGCCCTTGCCCTCGGGGCGGTCGGCCTCACCGGCTCCAAGCTCCTGCAGGAGTCGGACGATTCCTTCCCGAGGGCCCGATTTCCCGAGCGCTTCCGCTGGGGAACGGCGACCTCGGCCTACCAGATCGAGGGCGCGACCCAGGTCGACGGGCGTGGTGCGTCGATCTGGGACACCTTCGCCAAGCTGCCCGGCAAGATCCGCGACGGCACCAGCGCCGACATCGCCGACGACCACTACCACCTCTACAAGGAGGATGTGGCGCTCATGAAGCGGCTGGGTGTCACGACCTATCGCTTCTCGATCGCCTGGCCGCGCCTCTTCCCAGAGGGACGCGGCGCGCCCAACCCCAAGGGCCTCGCCTTCTATCAGCGATTGATCGACGAACTGCTGGCCAACGGCATAGAGCCTTACGCCACTCTCTATCATTGGGACCTGCCGCAGGCGCTGCAGGATCGCGGCGGCTGGGAGTCGCGCGACACGACGCAGGCCTTTGGCGACTATGCAGCCTATGTTGCCCGCCAGCTCGGCGATCGAGTAAGGCACTTCTTTCCGCTGAACGAGATGAAGGCCTTCGTCGAGCTGGGCTACGGCGCCAACGTGTTCGCACCGGGGCTGGCGCTGCCCAAGGACAGGCTCTACCAGGTACGGCATCATGCCGTGCTGGCGCACGGACTCGGCGTCCAGGCGGTGCGCGCCAACGGCCGCAGCGGCGTGAAGGTCGGGCCGGCGGAGAACATGACGGTCGCCCTGCCCGACGTCGAGACGCCGAGCAATGCGCGCGCCGCGCAGGAGGCGACGCGCGAACTGAATGCGGCTTATCTCACCGTCATCCTCGAAGGCCGATATACCGACGAGTACCTGAAGGCGGCCGGCGCGGACGCGCCGCGCTTCACCGAAGCCGACCTCAAGACGATCTCGACCCCGGTCGATTTCGTCGGCATCAACGTCTACGGGCCGGGCGCCTTCGTGCGTGCGCTCGACAAGGTGCCGGGATATGCCCAGCTGCAGCTGCCCACTTCCTATCCGCACATGAAATCGTCGTGGCTGGATTTTGCTCCCCAGACGCTCTACTGGGCGCCGCGCCATCTGCAGAAGCTGTGGAACGTGAAGGAGATCTACATCACCGAGAACGGCACCTCGTCGAGCGACAAGCCCGAAGCCGACGGCCGGGTCGACGATCTCGACCGCGTCATGTTCCTGCGCCAGTACCTTGCTCAGCTTCTACGGGCCACCGAGGAGGGCGTGCCGGTGCGGGGCTACTTCGTCTGGAGCCTGTTGGACAATTTCGAATGGGCCGACGGCCTCGAGACACGGTTCGGGCTGTATTATGTCGATTACAAGACGCTGAAGCGAACGCCCAAGCTCAGCGCCACGTTCTACAAAGGGGTCATCCAGCACAACGCGCTGGTGTAGCCGTGTAAGCGGCAACCTCGGCGACAGGCAGGTCGTTGGAATCCACGACAGCCGTCGCGAGGAAGCCATGCAGCAACCGAGGGCACGACACCACAATGCCGCGCTGGCGGTGACGACAGCGTTGCTGGCCAGCGCAATGCTGCTGCCCGCCCAGGCGTTCGGCGACAATTGCCTCGACCGCGTCCAGCAGATGGCGGCGGCCTACGGCACCTCGACAGATCCACCGACCATCCCGCCGGGCGAGATGAAGAAGCCAGTGACTCCGGACGACCTGGCGCGGTCGGGCGGCGTTGTCGAGCCGCCCGCGACGACGGACCGTTCGGTGATCACCCCGCCGCGCGATCATTCCGGCATGCCGACCATGCCCAACGTCGTTCGGCCCGCTGAAAAGGACAATCGTGCACAGACCCAGCGCCTCGGTGCGGCCGACATGTCCACCCTGCAGGCTGTGCTGGTGGCAGCGCGCTCGCAAGCCGAGCGCGGGATGGAGGCGGAGTGCCTGGACGGACTGCGCAAGGCCGAGCAGCTGATCGCTCACGCGCGATAAGCGCGCAGGGTCCTTCCTACCCCTGCTTCTTGATCAGCGTTGGATACATCACGGCATCGCCGTGGGTGGCCATGTAGGCCAGTTCCTCGTCGGAGATGAATTCCGGCGTCTTGCCGTTCTGCGTGCACAGCATCTCGACGATGATGTTGCGCTTGATCTCGCTCACCAGCACGCAGGTACGATGATAGGCCTCCGACACGCTGCGGCCCAGTACGGTGAAACCGTGGCGCTTCATGATGATGCAGTTGGTGTCCTGAATGAACGTCTTGATCGGCGCCACGTCCTCCTCGACGTTGACGCTGGCGGGAAGGTAGTGCGCCGGCTTCTGCATCAGGTAGCCGTAGGTCAGGCTGTAGGAGCGGATGGTGTCGTAGCCCGCTGCCATGAAGGCGATCATCTCGTCGTGATGCAGGTGGATCACGCAGTTGACGTCCGGGCGCAGGCGCAGGATCTCGCGGTTCATCTGATGGCCGACCGTGGTCGCCCGCTCGCCGCGCAGGATGCGGCCGAACGGGATGTCGGTGATCACCAGATCCTCCTCCTCGACCTCCTCGAGGCTGATGCCCTGTGGTTTGGCATAGCACACGCCGTGCTCGTGGCCGGGATGGGCGACGCGGATCACCATCCCGCCGACGCTGGAATTGACCAGTCCGCGCGCCGCCAGGCGGTGGGCGTAGGTAACGTAGCTCCTGGTTATCTTGGCATCGAACTGGACGTCGGGGTCGGGCGTGAGCTCGTTGACCTTGAAGGACGGGGCCGTGCTGCCATCCATGATTCTCTCCTCTATTCCGTGGGCTTGATGCCGAGACGATCGGCGAGCGCACGCAATTCCTCGGTCTGCTTGGCCATCGCGGCGGCAAATACGGCTGGCGTCGACATGACCGGCTCGACGTCCATCGCGCGCAGCGACGCGCGCCCGTCTTCGGTCAGGAAGCCCTCGGCCAGCGCCTTCTGGATGCGATCGGCAATCTCGGGCGGCAGCCCCGCGGGTCCGACGACGCCATACCAGAAGACGGCGTCGAAGCCTTTCACGCCGAGACTCTCGAAGGTGGGTACGTCGGGCAGCACGGGCGACGGCTTGGTGACGGCAAAGCCTTTCAGCCTCCCCTCGCGCACGAGACCGGCCGAGCCCGACGGATTGTCGAGCATCACGGCGACGGTGCCGTTCATCAGCTCGGGATAGGCCAGCGCCGATCCCTTGTAGGGCACGTCGACCATCTCGATGCCGGCCAGAAGCTCGAACTGCTTGGTGAGCAGGTAACCCAGCGTCGACACGCCGACCGAGGCGCAGCTCACCTTGCCCGGCTTGGCCTTGGCGGCGGCGATGAAGCCCGCCAGATCGGTCGCGCCGGCGGCCGGGCCGCCGATCAGGATGTAGGGCGTGGTGCCCAGCATGGTGATGGCGGTGAAGGACTTCACCGGATCGTAGGGCAGGTCCTTGCGGAACACCGGCGCGGCGGAGTGGCTCGACGCTGTGGCGATTCCGATCGTGTAGCCGTCGGGCTCGGCCTTGGCGACGACGTCGCTGCCGATCGTGCCGCCCGCCCCGGGGCGATTCTCGACGACGACGGGAACGCCCAGCGCCTCCGACAGGCGCTGCATGGCGCGCCGACCGATCGTATCGGTGCCGCCGCCGGGCGGCAGCGGCACGATGCAGCGGATGGACTTGGCAGGCCAAGTCCCCTGCGCGCGTGCCGGACCGACGATGGCCGGCAAAGCCAAGGCTGCGGAAACATTGCGAAGAAGTGCGCGACGCGATTTGCCGATCATGCGCGGCATTGTGGTGCCGAACGGCGCGCCTCCACAAGACCACTCCGATGCGCGCCCGTCATCCCGACCGGCGCCGAGCAGCGAGGCGATGGGACCTTTTCTGTTGCTGCGCCGGCAAAACGAGGTCCCTCGACTGCACCGCCCGCCGGGCGTCGAGACCTACGCCGCTTTCTTGTCGTTGCCCTCGCCGACGCGGGCGGCGAGCGAGGCCGCCATGAACTCATCGAGGTCGCCGTCGAGCACCTTCTGCGGATCGGAGCGTTCGACGTTGGTGCGCAGGTCCTTCACCATTTGATAGGGCTGCAGCACGTAGGAGCGGATCTGATGGCCCCAGCCGATGTCGGTCTTGTTGGCCTCGGCTTCCAGGCGCTCGGCTTCGCGCTTCTGCAATTCGACCTCGTAGAGGCGCGCCTTCAGCATCTGCATGGCCTTGGCGCGGTTCTGATGCTGGCTTCGCTCCTGCTGGACGGCAACCGCGATGCCGGTCGGGATATGGGTGATGCGCACTGCCGAATCGGTCTTGTTGACGTGCTGGCCGCCCGCGCCCGAAGCGCGATAGGTGTCGACGCGCAGGTCCTTGTCCAGGATCTCGATGTCGATGTTGTCGTCGACTTCGGGATAGACCCAGACCGATGCGAACGAGGTCTGGCGTCGCGCATTGCCGTCGAACGGCGAGATGCGCACCAGACGGTGCACGCCTGATTCGGTCTTCAGCCAGCCATAGGCGTTCGCCCCCTCGACCTTGAAGGCGCACGACTTGATGCCGGCCTCCTCGCCCGCGCTTTCCTCCAGCCAGCTCACCTTGAAGCCGCGCCGCTCGGCCCAGCGCGTGTACATGCGGCCCAGCATCTCGGCCCAGTCCTGCGCCTCGGTGCCGCCCGCGCCGGCATTGAGCTCGACGTAGGCGTTGTTGGTGTCGGCCTCGCCCGACAGCAGCGTCTCGAGCCGCGCCTTCGCGGCTTCGGCGCGGGCCTCGGCCAGCGCCCTCTCGGCGTCGGCGATCATGGCCTCGTCCTTCTCGGCTTCGGCCATTTCGATCAGACCGACATTGTCATCGACGGCGGCACGCAGGCGCTTGATGGTGGCGATGGCCGATTCGAGCTTGGTGCGCTCCTTCATCACCGCCTGGGCCTGCTTCTGGTCGTTCCAAAGCGCCGGATCCTCGGCGCGTGCGTTCAGCTCATCCAGACGTACGACAGCTGCGTCGTAGTCAAAGACGCCTCCTCAGGAGCGCCAGCGACTCCTCGATCTCATTGACCATGGCTTGGGCTTCGGCACGCATCGTTCACACCTCATTCGGATCGCCGGCGCCTGCCGCCCTCAGAGCCGAGAACCGGCGGGAACGCCGGTGGTCCGGAAGATCAGTAGGTTTCGCCTGTGCCCGTAAGTCCCGGGCGCCGGGCGCCGCCCGCCTGCTGCGGGCCGCCCGGGTCTATACCGGAAGAGGGCCCCGACCCGTCAAGCGGCGCCTGACTGAAGCCCTCGCTGCCGGGCTCGGTGCCGGGCTTGAAGACCTCGTCGATCGTGCCGCCCTCGTAGCTGAATTTGACCATGCGCAGCCCGGGCGGGATGCGGAACGGCGTGGGCGGCTTGTCCTTGAAGATCTTCCTGGCGATCGCCTCGTAGATCGGTGCGGCATTGCCACCGCCGGTCTCGAGGTTGCCGTGGCCGAGCGTCCTCGGCTCGTCGAAGCCGATATAGATGCCGACGGTGATATCGGGCGTCGAGCCCAGGAACCAGTTGTCGCGCGCGTCGTTGGTCGTGCCAGTCTTGCCGGCGATCGGCCGGCCGAGCGCCGCCAGGCGGGCGGCGGTGCCGCGCGTCGTCACGCCCAGCATCATGTGCACGACCTGGTAGACCGACGCGGGATCGTGGAAAGGCTTGCGCGAATCGACAATCTCGGGCGCGACCGGCGTGCCGGCCGCCTGCTCGCCGCAGCCGCGACAGGCGCGCGGCTCATGGCGGTAGACCGTCCTGCCGTTGCGGTCCTGGACACGGTCGACCAGCGAAGGGGTGATCTCGAGCGCGCCGTTCGCCAGCATGGCGTAGGCCATGGTCATCCGCAGCAGCGTGGTCTCGCCCGCGCCCAGCGACATCGGCAGGTAGGCGCCCATCTGGTCGACGACGCCGAATTCCTTGGCGACCTCGACCACCTTCTTCATGCCGACCTGCTGGGCCATGCGCACGGTCATGAGGTTGCGTGACTGCTCCAGGCCACGGCGCACCGTGGTGGGACCGAGATAGTCGTTGGCGTAATTCTTGGGCGTCCACACCGGCTGCCCGTAACCCGGATCGTAGGAGAACGGTGCGTCGAGCACGATCGAAGCGGGCGTGAACCCGTTGTCCATGGCTGCGAGATACACGAAAGGCTTGAACGACGAGCCGGGCTGACGTGCCGCCTGCACGGCACGGTTGAACTGGCTGCGGGCGTAGGACCAGCCGCCGGACATGGCGAGCACGCGACCGGTCTGGGTATCCATCACCACCACGCCACCCTCGACGTTGGGCACCTGGCGCAGCCCGTAGGTCCTGGGCGGATAGGGCTTGGCGTTCTGGCCGGCGGGCTTCTCGACCTTCTCGACCACGATCACGTCGCCGACATTGACGACGTCCTTCGGGCTGCGCGGCGCTGCACCGACGCGCTGCTCGGCCAAGGTCGGCGCGGCCCATGTCATCTCGGCAAAGGGCACGGTGCCCTCGCCGCCTCCTCCGTCGGTCGCGGGCAGGCCGATGATCTGCACCGCCTGCGGCTCGATCTTGCTGACGACCGCCAGTTGCCAGCCTGATGGAGCGCCAAGTGGCCGGCGCTGGACGATGCGGGCGAACTCTTCCTCCCACACGCTCATGTCTGGGATCTTGGCGTAAGGGCCACGCCAGCCGTGACGGCGATCGTAGCTGACCAAACCCTGGCGCAGGGCGTCGTCGGCGACCGCCTGGATGGCGGGATCGAGAGTTGTCGAGACGGTGAGCCCGCCTTCGTAGAGGCCCTTCTCGCCGTAAGCCGCCATCAGGTTGCGGCGCACCTCCTCGGCGAAGAAGTCGGCCTGTACCACCTCGGTATTGCCGCGGCGGCGGTACTGCAGCTTCTCGGTCCTGGCCTGCTGCATCTCGGCCTGGGTGATGTAACCGTCGTCGAGCATGCGGCCCAGCACGTAGTCACGCCGGACATAGGCTTCCTTCTCGTTGCGCGTGATGTTGTAGCGGTTGGGCGCCTTGGGCAACGCCGCGAGATAGGCGATCTCCGACAGCGTCAGCTCGTCGAGCGAGCGATCGAAGTAGTTGATGGCCGCCTGGGCCACGCCGTAGTTGCCCGAGCCGAGGTAGATCTCGTTGAGATAGAGCTCGAGGATGCGCTCCTTGGAGTAGGTCTCCTCGATCCGGAAGGCGAGGATCGCCTCGCGAATCTTGCGCGCCAGGGTCGCCTGATTGGAGAGCAGGAAGTTCTTCGCGACCTGCTGGGTAAGTCCCGACGCACCCTCCGGCCGCTTGCCGGGATTGGCGACGTTCGCCACCACGGCCCGCAATACGCCGATGAAGTCGACGCCAGGATGGGAGAAGAAGCGCTGGTCCTCGGCTGCGACGAAGGCCTCCAGCACACGCTTGGGCATGGCGGCGACCGGCACGAACACCCGCTTCTCGCGAGCGTACTCGGCCAAAAGGCGGCCGTCGGCGGCGTAAAGCCGCGACGAGATCGCCGGCTGGTAATCGGCGAGCTGCTTATGGTCCGGCAAACCATGGCTGAAGTGCCAGAACAGGCCTGCCACGGTGCCGGTGCCAACGATCAGGGCGGCCGTCGCAAAGGCCAGCGCAATTTTGAATAGGTTCAGCACTTTCATTTCTTGTACGCGGCCAACCCCAGGGGCAGCAACGTCGAGCCTGAAAGAAAGTTACGCCTTTCTTGTGGCAATTGCGGTACCGAAGTGGGCATCGACCGATGCTCGCAGTGCCCGTGCCAGCCCAACCTGGTGCTGCCGCACCGTCAAAAGCTTCTCGTCCTGTGGATTGGAGAGATAGCCGAGTTCGACCAGGGCGGCCGGAATATCAGGTGACGTCAGAACGGCAAAGCCCGCTTGGCGATGGGTGCGGGGCAGCAGGCGCACGCCGTTGCTGCCGAAGGTACGCACGATGGTATCTGCCAGGCGGCGTGAATCGTTGACCGTGCCGCGCTGGCTCATCGCGACCAGAGCGCGCGCGACATCATCGGGCTGGTCGGAGAGCCGCAAGCCCGAAACCACCGCATCGGAGCGGTTCTCGCGCGCTGCAAGGGCTGCTGCCTCACGATCGCTCGCCTCTTCCGAAAGCGTGTAGACCGAGGCGCCGCGCACGTCGGAATCGGGATGGGCGTCGGCGTGCAGCGAGAGGAAGAGATCGGCCTTTGCTGCCTGGGCGCGCGCCACACGCTCGCGCAACGGGACGTAGGCATCGAAGGTCCGGGTCAACAGCACGCGATAGCGGTTTCCCGCCAGAAGCTCGCGCTGCAATTCGCGGGCGATCGACATCACGACCGTTTTTTCCTGCGTGCCCCGAACCCCGAGCGCCCCGGGATCCCTGCCGCCATGGCCCGGATCGAGAAAGACCAGCTTGGGTTTGGGTAGTGGCGTCGGTTTGGGGACCGATTTCTTGGCCGGCTGATTGGCCCAGACCGCAGGCGCGCCAAGAGCTATGGCTGTCAGGCCGGCAAGACCTGCAATGACACTTCGGCGATCGGGAGCGGCCATGGAGACAGCCAGCTAAAAATAGAGAGGAGAGGCAATTATTGTTTTGATATGTTCAACCAAATACCGAAGAAACGCAATAATTGCAAGAAAATTCAATCATTTAACGACCAATACTCACCTGCCCCAACGTTTTGATTGTGAGGGCCAACCGAACCCCGTATGTTGCGTCTCGCGAGCAGTCGCCGTCGTTCGAAGCGCCCTTCCCAGGGCTGGTGCGCTCCGACGGCAGTCTTCTAAGCCGGGCTGGCGCCCCACCACATGCGATGGGAGCGGCGGGCCTGCGGAGGGACTGTCAGGCAGGCGGTGGCTATAGGAAACCCGAGGTCGGCAGGACTCAGTTTGGTCCGGCGGCGCGATGCTTCCCCGTCTTGGCCTAGAAGTTGGCCGTTCGGCGGGTCGATGGCGCGTCGTCCCCCTCGCCCCAGGGAGGCGGCTCGGCCGCCGGTCGCTCGCGCCGGTAGGACACGGACGTCTCGGAGCGAGCCATGGCACGGCGCATGCTCATCGATGCGAGCCACCCCGAGGAAACCCGGGTGGTCGTGGTCGATGGAACACGACTGGAAGAATTCGATTTCGAGACGGCGACCCGCAAGCCCCTCAAGGGCAACATCTATCTCGCAAAGGTCATCCGCATCGAGCCATCACTGCAGGCGGCGTTCGTCGAGTATGGCGGCAATCGACACGGTTTCCTGGCCTTCTCGGAAATCCATCCCGATTACTACCAGATCCCCGTCGCCGACCGCGAAAGGCTGATAGCCGAGCAGCAGCGCCTGCAGGCCGAGGCCGAGGAGGACGAGCCGCGACGGCGCGACAAGGTCGATCGCACCGACATCGAGGAAGTGCGCGAGGACAATCGTGCCGAGGTCTCGACCGAGCCGGCCGGCAGCGCACCGCCAAACGAAGTGGCTGTCGAGGCCATCGCCAACGCCGAGGACGCCGGCGACCGACCGGTGACCGACCAGGCGCCGGCTGAGTCTTTGCCGGCCGCTATTATTGCCGAGCCCGAAACCCAGGTGCAGCCGGTCGCCGGCGAACCACCAACCGAAGTGCCCGTCGAGGCCGTCGCAAGTGCGGAGCCTGAACCCCAGTCCCGGCCGGCCGCCATCATCAGCGAGCGCATTGACGGTCCAGCCGAGACCGAGGCTGCCGCAGAGCCGCCGCCGATCGCGACGCCCGCCGAGACCTCGGACGCGGCAGCGCCGTCCGAACAGCCGGCCACCGTGTACGCGGAGGCCGCGGCCGAGACTCCCGTCGAAGCGCCGGCCGACGCGGCCGGCGAAGCGCCTACGGACCTTGCCGACGCACCGCAGCCCGAGGTCACGGTTGAGACCCTGGGCGGCGACGACGTGATCGAGCAGCGCGAGACACGCGAGCGCCGCCGCCGCAACCCGGTCAGGCAATACAAGATCCAGGAAGTCATCAAGCGTCGGCAGATCCTGCTGGTGCAGGTCGTCAAGGAGGAGCGCGGCAACAAGGGTGCGGCGCTCACCACTTACCTGTCGCTCGCCGGCCGCTACTGCGTGCTGATGCCCAACGCCGGCCGTGGCGGCGGCATTTCGCGCAAGATCTCCAATCCGGCCGACCGCAAGCGCATGAAGGAGGTCCTGAGCGAACTCGACGTGCCGCAGGGCCAGGGCGTGATCCTGCGAACCGCCGGCCTCGAACGCAGCACCATCGATATCAAGCGCGACTACGAATACCTGTCGCGGCTATGGGATTCGATCCGCGAGATCACGATGCGCTCGACGGCGCCAGCGCTGATCTACGAGGAAGGCGACCTGATCAAGCGCTCGCTGCGCGACGTCTACGATACCGATATCGCCCAGGTGCTGGTCGAGGGCGAGCCGGGCTTCCACGCCGCGTCCGAGTTCATGCGCCAGCTGGTGCCGCACCAGGCGAACAAGGTCGAGCTCTACAAGGAGCCGATTCCCCTCTTCCACCGCTATCAGGTGGAGAACCAGTTCGACGCCATGCATTCGCCGGTCGTCCAGCTGCGCTCCGGCGGTTACATCGTCATCAATCCGACCGAAGCGCTGGTCGCCATCGACGTCAACTCGGGCCGCTCGACCAAGGAGCGCAACATCGAGGAGACGGCGCTCAGAACCAATGTCGAGGCGGCCGAGGAGATCGCCCGCCAGGTACGCCTGCGCGACCTTGCCGGCCTGATCGTGATCGACTTCATCGACATGGAGGAAACGCGCCATCAGCGCCAGGTCGAGCACAAGGTCAAGGATGCGATGCGCCACGACCGGGCCCGCATCCAGATCGGCCGCATCTCGGCCTTCGGCCTGCTCGAGATGTCGCGCCAGCGCCTGCGGCCCAGCCTGCTCGAGCATTCGACGGAGAGCTGCCCGCATTGCTCCGGCACCGGCCGCATACGCTCGATCGAATCGGCGGCGCTGCATGCGTTGCGCGCCATCGAGGAGGAAGGAGTGCGGCGCCGCGCCAGCGAGATCATCGTCAGCGTGCCGCCGAACGTCGCGCTCTACCTCTTGAACCAGAAGCGCCACACTCTGTCGGAGATCGAGAAGCGCTACGGCTTCTCGGTGACCATGGAAGCCGACGACGAACTGCATGCCGCCGATTGCGAGATCGAGCGCGTGCGCGGCCGGCGTGACGACCGTGAGCGGCCGGCTCAGGAGCTGGCGCGCGCTTCCTACGAGGAGGTCTCCGACGACGCGCCGGCCGACGAGGCCGAGGCTGGTGAAGACCGCGAGACCGGCGACCACCTGGATGAGCGCGGTGAGCGCGACGACGGCGACCGCGAAGGCGGCCGCCGCCGCCGACGCCGCCGACGCCGCCGTGGTGGCCGTCGCGACGAGGATGGCGACAGCGATCGTCCGCAGGCGATGGACTCGGAAGACCAGGCCGAAGCCGGACACGGCGCCAACGGCGCAGCCGACGAGCAGCATCGTGATGAGCATCCGGTGCAGCATGTTGGCCAGCCCGATGAGCAGCACGACGCGCCAAGCGACGAGCCGCACGGCGAGCGCCGTGAGGAACCGGTAGGCGACGCCCATGCCGAGGGCGAGCCCGGCGAGGAGCGCGCGGATGACCGGGGTGATGGTGAGCGCGGCGATCGCCGCCGCCGTCGCGGCCGCCGCGGCGGGCGTCGTCGCCGGCGCGAAAACGGCGAGGGGGAGTTCAGCGATCAGCATGGTGACGAGGCTGGCGAGGCACCCCTCGCTGCGGCACCGATGCCGATCGAAGGGAACCCGGTCGAACACATGCCGGACGGCCACATGCCCGTCGAGGTCCCGCCCTACGATGCGTCCACGCCAGTCGCCCCACCGGTAAACGTCGAAGCTGAACCGCCGCCGCCGCTGGAACCACCGGCCCCGCCGATCGTGGTGGCCGCGGCCCCGCAGCCCGAACCTCCACCTCCCCCGCCACCGCCCGCGGTGCCCGTCATCGACGCGCCGCCGGAGAAGCCGAAACGCGGCTGGTGGCGGCGATAGTCTTACTCTCTTGCAGGCGGCCGGCCTTCGGCCGGCGGTCTGAAAGACAACGAGCCATTCATGAAACGCCGGTCAGTTCTGCTCGGCGCCGCGGCGCTTCCCATCGCCGCCGGCGCCGCCCGCGCTAACAGTTTTCCCAACGGCCCGTTCCGCATCATCGTGCCGTTCGGCGCCGGGTCGGCCACCGATCAGGGTGCGCGCAACATCGCCGAGGGGCTCAATCGCCTTTTCGCCGTTCCGGCCGTCGTCGAGAACAAGCCGGGCGCCAACGGCGCCATCGCCGCCGAGGTCGCGGCCAAGGCCAAGCCCGACGGCCAGACGATCTTCGTCTGCTCGAACACCGCGGCGGCGTCGAACGTCGCCATGATGAAGTCCCTGCCCTACGACCCGCTGAAAGATTTCGAACCGGTGACGCTGATCGGCCGCGCGCCGGTGTTCCTGATCGTCAATCCCAAGGTCGAGGCGACGACAGCTCAGGAGTTCGTGGCGCTGTGCAAGAAGCAGCCGGGCAAGATCAACTTCGGCTCGGGCAGCGCCTCGACGCGCATTTCGGGCGAGCTTCTGAAGGCCAAGGCCCAGATCGATATGGTGCACGTGCCCTACAAGAGCACGCCGGCGGCGCTGCAGGACACGATGGCGGGCCATGTGCAGATGTGCTTCGCCGATCCCGTCACTTCGCTGCCGCAGGTCAAGGCGGGCACGGTGCGCTGCCTGGGCGTCGGCAACCGTGGGCGCTACAAGCTCACACCCGACATTCCGACCTTGATCGAGCAGGGCATCCCCGATTTCGAGCTGATGACCTGGACCGGCGTGATGCTACCGGCCGGCGTGCCGCCCGCCATAGCGACGACGCTGCGCGAGGCGATCGTGAAAATCATCAGCGAGCCCGCCTACGTAGAGCGCCAGGCCCAGGGCGGGGCGGAGATATCACCGACCACGCCCGAGGAAATGCGGCGCATCCAGGTGGCTGAGATCGAACTCTACCGTGAGATGATGAAGATCGCCGGCATAGAGCCGGAGTGATCGAAATATGAAGGTCCCGCGCGAAGCGAAGGGCCTTCAGCTTGCCGCTTCCACCCGCAGATTGTTCTGCACGTGCTTCACGCCGCCGGCATGTTCGGCGATGTCCTCGGCCCAGCGCCTGGTGTCGCGGGTCTTGACGGTACCGGACAGCGTCACCTCGCCGTTCTTGACCGCGACCTCGATGCCGGAGGCGTCGACCCAGGGATCGTCCATCAGATCGTCGCAGACCAGTTCGCGGATGCGCTCGTCCGAACGCACATAACCCTTCGGCCCGACGCCGCGGTGGCGCGCCTCGCCGCCAAACCACGCGCTGGGCCGTGCCCAGGCGTGCTCCTCGTCGGCCTGCTGGCGAGAGATCCGCCGGTCGCGCTGGCGGTCGGCATGTTCGCCGGGCATCGGCCGCTGCGCGTAAGGCTCTTCGTAATCGCTGGAACGCCGGTAGCGCCGGTCGCGATACTCATGGTCTGGATCGTAGTAGTTGCCGCCATCGTGGCCCGGATCCCGGCCGGTACCATAGCCGCGGTGGCGCCGATTCCGGTCACCATCGCCTGCCTGGGTGGCGCTGTAGCGGCGAAAGGCGTGGCGCATGTCGCGCCGGTCGTCGTCCCAATCGCGGTCGTCGTAGCGGGCCATGGTCGTTCCTCCGAGGGATGCCACGAAGGAACGACCGGGCGCTGGCCGGGTTGCCTGCGCTAGCGCTGCGTGTCCGAGCGGTAGACCGCAAGCTCGGCGCGCGTGTCGGCGATCGAGAACCAGCGGTGCTGCTCGGCGCGGAACTGGCGCCAGTTGGCCAGGATCTTCTTGAACTGCGCGTTGCCCGCGGCCTCCTCGTCGAGCACCGATTCGAGCGCGCCGCGCAGCGCCTTGATCACGTCCTCCGGCAGCACCGAAAGCTGGGTGCCCGACGCGACCAGCCGGGCAATCGCCTGGGCGTTCTTGGCGTCGTAGGAAGCCAGCATTTCGGTCGCCGCATAGTTTCCGGCATAGCGCAACGCCGCCTGGTAACGCGGCGGCAGGCTGGCCCATGGCTGCTTGCCGACCATGACCACGTTGGTCGCCTCGAGTTCCATCACGCCCGGCGTGTAGTAATACTTGGCGACCTTGTTGAAGCCGAGCTTCTCGTCGTCATAAGGACCGACCCATTCGCAGGCGTCGATCGTGCCGCGCTCCATCGCTGGATAGATCTCGCCACCGGCGATCTGCTGCGGCACGGCGCCAAGCTTCTGCATGACCTTGCCGCCGAAACCGGCGGTACGCATCTTGAGGCCCTCGAAGTCCTTCGGGCTTTTGATCTCCTTGCGGAACCAGCCGAACATCTGCCCGCCGGTCTGTCCGGCCGGAAAGGCGACGACGTTGAAGGAGTCATAGATCTCGTCCATCAGCTTGCGGCCGTCGCCGAACAGCATCCAGGCATTGTGCTGGCGCGGCGTGAAGCCGAACGGCAGAGAGCCGTCGAAGATGAAGCTGGGGTTCTTGCCGATATAGTAGCCCGTGTAGGTATGTCCGCATTCGACGGTGCCGTTGGCCACCGCGTCGAGCACCTGCAGGGCGGGCACGATCTCGCCGGCGGCGAAGGTCTGGAGCTGGAACTTGCCGTCGGTCAGCTCGCCGACGATGCGGGCGACCGTCTGGCTCGCGCCGAACAGCGTGTCGAGGCTCTTGGGGAAGCTGGTGGTGAATCGCCACTTCACATTCTCGTTGGTCTGCTGAGCGAAGGCCGGCGACGCGGCAAGCGTGGCGAGCGCCGCGGCGGGGGCGAATTGTCGACGGGTGATGGTCATTGGGGTGTCCTCCTTCTCGTTGGCGGAAAGTTTAAGCCGACAGATTTGGTATCGCTACCAGAAACTCGCAGGGCGACTGTCACGCGTCCGCTGGTCCGAGGGCGGCGCGGGTGATCAACTGGCGCTCCAGCCGCCGTCGATCGGGATGGCCGACCCGGTGATGTCCGCACCGGCGGGTCCGCAAAGCAAGGCGACCATGGCAGCGACGCGTTCGGGCGCCACGAACTTTCCCGATGGTTGCCGCGTGGCGAGAAAAGCCCGCTCGGCATCTTCTCGAGTCTGGCCGGTCTTCGCCCTCTCCGCTTCCAGCCGGTCCTCTATGTTCGGCGTCGGCACGGTGCCGGGACAGATGGCGTTGCAGGTGATGTTGGTGCGCGCCGTCTCGAGCGCGATGGCGCGGGTGAAGCCGATCAACGCGGTCTTGGTAGTGACGTAGTCGACGCGGTTCACCGTGGCAAAGAGGCTGTAGACCGAGCCGACGTTGACGATGCGTCCGAAGTCGCGCTCACGCATGCCCGGCAGCGCCAGGCGCACGGTGTGGAAAGCCGACGACAGGTTCACCGCCAACGCCCGGTCCCAGTTCTCCGGCTTGAACTCTTCGATCGGCGAAAAATGACGGACCACCGCGTTGTTGATCAGCACATCGACGCCGCCGAAGGTCTTGCGGGCCGTCGCCACCAGATCGGTGATCTCGGCGGCATCCGCCACGTCGGCACCGTGATGGATCGCGCGCACGCCATGCTCGCTCTCGAGTTTCCGGCGCCGGCTCTCGATCTCTTCCTTCTTTCCGAAGCCGTTCATCACGATATTGCAGCCCTCGGCTGCCAGCCGCTCGGCCATGGCATAGCCCAGCCCCTGGGTGGAGCCCGTGATCAACGCACATCGGCCTTTCAGCATGGCTTTTCCTCAGGTGCTTTCGCGTTGGGCGATCTCGAAGCCGACGTCGATCCTGAGCTTCTGCCGCGAGGCGCCGCGCAGCCGGGTGAGCAGCAGTTCGGCGCTGCGCCGGCCGATGTCCTGGCGCGGGATGCGCAGCGTCGTCACCGTCGGCACGGTGTGGCGGAGCAGGTCGAGGTCGTCGAAGCTCGCGATGGCGATGCGCCCGGGGACCGCCCAGCCGCGCCTCTGGCATTCGAACAGCGCACCGACAGCCAGCACGTCGCCGGCGAAGAAGCAGGCATCGATGTCGGGATGGGTCTGCACCAGGCGGACCAGCGCGTCGGCACCCTCGGCGAAACCACCCGCCGCCTCCATGACCAGACCGGGATCAGCCTTCAGGCCGAGTTCCTTCAGTGCGGCGAAATAGCCGCGGCGGCGCTCGCGCGAGCGGTCGTTGTCGCGCAACGGCAGGGTGACGAAGCCGATGCGCTTGTAGCCCAGCCGGCCGAGATGACCGGTCATGGCGCGGGCGGCGTCGAAGTTGGAATAGCTCACCGCCATGTCGATCGGCTTGGCCGGCAGGTTGCCGGTCTCGACCACCGGTATGTCGGTGCGTGCCAAAAGCTCGCGCAGCCGCTTGGAATGGGCGGTGTTGTGCAGCACGAGGCCGCAGACACGCTGCGCCAGCAGGGCGGAAACCAGCGCCTCCTCGTCTTCCAGGCGATGGCCCGAGTCGGCAATCATGAGATGCAGGCCATTGGCGCGCGCCACGTCGGAGATGGCCTGGACCATGGTGGCGTACAGCGAGTTGCGGATCGACGGCACCACCAGGCCGACCACGTTCGAGCGCTTGGACGACAAGCTTCCGGCGATGCGATTGGGCAGATAGCCGAACTGGCGCACCGCGGCGTCGACCTTGCGCCGCATCTTGTCCGAGACGCTCGCAGGGTCGCTCAGCGCGCGCGACACCGTCATCGGCGAGACGCCGGCATGGCGCGCGATGTCGCTCATGGTGATCTCGCTGCCGCCGTTTCGCGCCTTTCGGCCCTCGGCCTTGCCGGCCATCCCTGCCCTCCCTATAGGTTGGTAGCGATACCACACAACGTGCGGAGGAACGACAATGGCTGATCTCCTGGGCTTCGTCGGCGTCGGCCGCATGGGCGGCCCGATGGCCAGCCGGCTGCTCGATGCGGGCTATCGGCTGTGCGTCTACGACGTCTCGGACGAGGCGACCGCGCCGCTGGTGGCGCGCGGCGCCGAGCTCGCCGCCTCGCCTGCCGAGGTTGCCTCGACGGCCGAGACCGTGTTCATCAGTCTGCCGACGCCGGACGTGGTCCGCGAGGTTACGCTCGGCAGCAACGGCGGCCTGATCAACGGCTCCAGGGTACGCACGGTGATCGACCTGTCGACGACGGGCCCCGGCGTGGCGATCGAAGTTGCCGGCAAGCTTGCCGAACGCAACATCGCCCTGGTCGATTCGCCGGTGAGCGGCGGCGTCACCGGGGCCAGGGCCGGCACGCTCGCCGTCATGGTGTCGTGTCCCAAGCCCACCTATCGGAAACTGGAACCGGTACTGAAAGTGTTCGGCAAGCTGTTCCATGCCGGCGAGAAGCCCGGGCTGGCGCAGACCGCCAAGCTCGCCAACAACCTTCTGGCGGCGACGGCCATGGTGGCGACGTCCGAAGCGATGGCCATGGGCGTCAAGGCTGGCCTCGACGCCAGGGTGCTGATCGACATCATCAACGCGTCGAGCGGCCGCAACAGCGCGAGCCAGGACAAGTTCCCGCGCGCCATCCTGCCCCGCAGCTTCGACTTCGGCTTCGCGACCGGACTTTCCTACAAGGACGTGCGGCTGTGCGTGGAAGAAGCCGAGGCGATGGGCGTGCCCATGGTGGTGGGCGGCGCCGTGCGCGAGATGCTGGCTGTGACCCGCGCTCGCTTCGGTGCGGCCTCCGATTTCACGCACATCGCCAAGGTCCTGGAGGAATGGGCCGGCGTGGAGATCAAGGGGTGACGCCGCTCGATCGACGCTGTCCCACCCTGTCCTCCCCCGAGTGACGCCTGCAGCGTTGCGGGGGAGGCATGAGTTGCCTCGGTGTCAAGGCGCCTCGGCAGCTTTCATCGTCTCGAGGTCGGCGGTGAGGATCTTGCCCTTCGTCTCGGGGCCGAGTGCCACTGCGAGGATCACGATCAACAGGAAGACGATGGTGCTCACCATCATCGGCAGGGCGAAGCCCATGCCCCGTTCGATGGCGAAGTAGCTCAGCACCGGCGCGATCAGGCCGCCCCAGATCGCGCCCTGGTGATAGACGAAGCCCGAGGCCGTCGCCCGCACCTCGGTCGGGAAGCGCTCGCTGAGATAGCTCGGGTTCTGGCCATAGATCGAGCCGCCGAACACGCCCTGCAGGATGAAGCCGAACACGATCCACAGGGGATCGGTCGTCCACAGATAGAGCGGCGTCACGAAGACGGCGATGACGCAGGGCACGATGATGGCAGGCCGCCTGCCCCACTTGTCGGCGACCGCGCCCCACATGGCGGAGCCGGCGAAAACCACGATGTTGGCCCAGAACAGCGGCGTCGCCACCATGCCCGGCGTCCAGTTCAGCTCCTTCTGCAGGTACGTCGAGAACAGCGCCCAGATCGAGTAGTAGACGCAGAACGCCGCGCCCATCCACAGGCAGCCGGTCAGCGTGTTGTAGATGTGCTTGCGCGTGAAGATGGTGAACAACGGCGTCTTCACCTCGGCCTGCTTCTCGGCCTGCTGCCGCTTGTTCTCGACCCACACTTCCGGCTCCTTGACGTAGAACCGGATCCACACGACCACCAGTGCCGGCAGGATGCCGATCCACAGGAGGCCGCGCCAGCCGATGTCCTCGTAGAGCAGGCCGTAGGCCAGCGCCGACAGGGCGAAGCCGAGGCCCCACGAGCCCTGCAGGATGCCGCTCATGAAGCCGCGCGAACGAGCAGGCCAGGTCTCCATCGCCAGCGCCGCACCGGCCGGCCATTCCGCACCCATGCCGATGCCGAGCAGCGCCCGGAAGAACAGCAGGAAATAGAAGGTCGGCGAGAAGCCCGCGATGAAGTTGCAAATCGAGTACCACAGGATGGAGATCATCAGCGGCGTCTTGCGCCCCATGCGATCGGCCATCCAGCCGGCGGCGGTGGCGCCTACCAGACGCAACCACAAGGTCAACGTGAAGACGATGGCGACCGCGGTGATCGGAACATCGAACTCCTTGGCGATCGGCACCATGATCAGCAGGAAGATGGTGAAGTCGAACGCGTCGAGCGTCCAACCGAGCCAGGCGGCGATGTAGGCGTACCATTGGTCCTTGGTGGGTTCCTTCCACCAGGGCACGTTCGTCGAGTTGGGCGTGGCGGACGCGGACATCTGCTAAACCTCCCATGTGTTATGAGGTTTACGCGTAGATATGCCGACTACAGGTACTGAAGCTGCGCCATGCTGCACCGCTCGCTTCTCAGGAGCAATAAGTACGGCTGCACACCTGGTGAGCCATTCTTGCGCTTTCTGCACGCAGAATGTCGCGGCGGCGCAAGCCGGCACCACATGACTCCGACAAAGTCGAGTTCAGTAGAAAGCGGCCAACCCTACGCCGCGTACTTGCTCGCGCTCAGCGAGGCCCACAGCGCTTCGGGTCCGGCCTTGGCATAGGCCGCACCGATCTTCTCGCCCCAGAATGTTTCGCTGCCGAAGTCGCGCCGCCACACCCATAGCCGGCGCGTGTAGTGATGCAGGATATGTTCGTGGGTGAAGCCCATAGCGCCCATCGACTGATGCGAGATGGCCGCGATTCGCTGGGCAAAATCGGAGGCCTGGCTCTTGGCCGCGGCGATGGAAAAGCTGCCGCCGTCGATCAGCCCGCCTTCATCGGCATCGCGCGCCGCGGTTTCGGCCGAGGCGATGGTGGCCGCGACGTAGCTCGCAAGCTCGGACAGCATGTGCTGGATGGCCTGAAAGGTCGAGATCGACCGGCCGAACTGGACGCGTTGCTTGGAATATTCGACGGCGGTGGCCAGCACCTTGTCAGCAGCGCCCGCCATCTGCATGGCGCGCATCGCGGCGGCCAGTTCGAAGGCGCGATTGCCGCTGACCGGCGAAGCGCCGCTGAACTCGGCCGCGGCGTTGTCGAAGCTCACCGTGCCATATGGTTCGCCGGCATGGCTCGGCTTGTCGTCGATGGTGGCGCCGGCGGAGGCCACGACCGCCAGTGTGTTGCCGACGATAGTGACGAAGCGATCGGCCACGGAGGCAAAGGGCACGCGCTCGACCTTGCCGCTGACGCGGCCACCAACCAATGTCAGGTTGCCAAGCGCCAGCGTCGCCGGGCCGGGCTTCGGCACGCCACCGGCGGCGGCCATCAGCAGGTTGCCGAGCGCAGTCTCGGCCAGCGGCACGGGCACCGCATGAGAGCCGGCCAGCCGCAGCAGGGCCAGCATGTCGGCCAACGTGCCGCCGGCGCCGTCCTTGTCCTCGGGCACGGCGATCAACGGCAGCCCCATCTCCTCGATCTCCTTCCAGAGATCGGCGGGCCATACGCCCTTCTCCACGTCGTTGACGACGGCGCGGCCGCAGCGCTCGGTGAAGAAACGGTCGGCAGTCTCGAGCAGCATGTCGCGGGTTTCGCGGTCCATGATCATCTCCCTCAGCGTAGCCCGAGCCCGCGCGCGACGATGCCGCGCAGGACCTGGGTCGTGCCGCCCTGGATCGTGTAGCTCGGCGCCATCATCGTGGCGTACTGCGCCACGTCGAGGAAATCGGCGAGATCCTCCTCGGTCGTGGCATCGGACTCGGCGATGGCACGGGCGATCTCAGGCAGGTCCTGCTGGTAGATCGTGCCGAGATCCTTGACCAGCGCAGCTTCGATAGCCGGCGACTTGCCGCCCTGCATCATGCCCGCAACGGCGACCGACATCTGGCGCAGCGTCCACAGGCGGGCGATCAGGCGGCCGAGGATCGACGAGGCCCGCTTGGCGGGCTGGCGGCCCAGCACGCGCACCAGTTCGCGCAGTATGTAGAAGTTCTGCATGAAACGTTCGGGCCCGGAGCGTTCGAAGGCGAGCTCGCTCGTCACCTGCAGCCAGCCGTCGCCCTCGTTGCCGATGAGGCAGCTCTCGGGGATGAAGGCGTCGCTGAAGGTGACCTCGTTCCAGTCGTGACGGCCTGCGAGGTTGATGATCGGCCGTATGGTGACGCCGGGCGTCTTGAGATCGACCAGCAGCTGGCTCAGTCCTTTGTGGCGATCGCCGTGCTGGCCCGAGGTACGCACCAGGGCGATGCAGTAATTGTTGCGATGGGCGCCCGAGGTCCAGACCTTGGTGCCGTTGACGCGGAAGCCGCCCGGCACCGGCTCGGCGCGCGTGCGCACCGAAGCGAGGTCGGAGCCCGAATCGGGCTCGCTCATGCCAATGGAGAAATAGCACTCTCCGGCCGTGATCCTGGGCAGGATTGCCTGACGCTGCTCCTCGCTGCCGAAGCGCAGCAGCAGCGGGCCGGACTGGCGATCGGCCACCCAGTGGGCGCCGGCAGGCGCGCTGTTACCCAGAAGCTCCTCGGTGATGACGTAGCGGTCGAGGAAACTCCGCTCGCTGCCGCCATACTGCTTGGGCCAGGTGATGCCGATCCAGCCCTTGCTGCCCAAGGCCTTGCTGAATGTCGGCGAGAAGGTGTTCCAGCTCGCGAAGCGGTCCTCCGACTTCACCTTCGGCAGCGTCTCCTTCAGGAAGCTGCGGACCTCGCCACGCAGCGCCTCGGCCTCGGCTGGCAGATGGAACGGCGGGAATTCGAGCTTGGGAATGGACATCGTCATCTCGATGGTTGGATGCTTCCTCTCTGTCGGCTAATCCTAGGCCAGGCAACCGGGGAGTTTCGAGGGACGAATGCCGCGACGGCCGCCGCGCCTGCCGCCACTACTGGCGGAATTCGACGACGAGGAACGCGAGGCCGTGCTGGCCGCCAACCGCGCCTTCTACCGCGCCTTCGCCGAGCGTGACGTCGCCGGCATGGACCAGATCTGGGCCGCGACGGGCGCCTTGGTCTGCCTGCATCCGGGCCAGGCGCCGCTGCATGGGCGCGCCGAGATCATGGCGAGCTGGCGCGGCATCCTGCGCCATCCTGAATCACCCAAAGTGCGCTGTGTCGGCGAATGGGTGATCGGCCGGCCGGGCCTCGCCATCGTCGTCTGCCGCGAGATCCTGCCCGAGGGCCAGCTCATGGCAACCAACACGTTCGCCCGGCAAACCGACGGCTGGCGGATGATCGGCCATCATTCGGGACCGGTACCACCGATCGAGACTGGCCAGACGACCGCCACTGTGGCGTCAGCGGCCGCACCACGCGATCGACGGAAGCTGCATTAGGCGCCGATCGAGGCGGCCCGTCGGCCCGCCCCTAGCGTGGAACCGGCCCGTCGACGCGCAACAACGGTCGAAGCCGATCGTAGGCAATCTCGACGGTGTAGGGCCCGCCCTCGTACTGGTTGAAGGAAAGCTCGAGGCGATCCTCGAGGAACACGTAGCGGTTCGGCTGCCGCAGGATATCGGACAGGCTCGGTGTATTGACGTCGGCGCCGACGATGCGCATGAGTTCCCTGAACCAGTTCGAAGTCGGAAGGAAGACGCCTTCCGGACCGACCGACTTGCCCGTGCGCAGGTCGACCAGCATGCCGCTGATGCCGACGATGCCGTGCGCGCCGCCTTCGTAGGCATTGTAGGCGACCTTCACGGAGACGGCGTTGGGGCCCGGCCTGTAGAGCGTGAACGCCTGTTCGTAGCGCCACGCTGGCCCGTTGTAGTTGCCGCCGTCATTGTCGGCGTCCGGACCGGGAACGGCCCGGTCCGCCCCTTCGCCGGCGGACGAGGCGAGTTGGCGGTTCACGGCGCCGAAGTCGACCGTTCTGCCGTCGAACTGCGGATAGCTTGCATCGACGACATAGGGAATGCCGCGCACCTTGCCGACCCTCACGATCGCCTGCTCGCTGATGAAGGGATAGGCGGCCTCGCCCAACCATTCGAGCTGCGCAGTGCGGTCGCGGTTCCGCGACTCCAGGCAATCCTCCATCTCCGAAGGCTCCACGACGCAGGCCGCAGCGCGGTTGGCGAGCCAGCGGGTCTGATCGCCGAGCAGGTGTTCCTTGGCAGCACCAGCGAGCTTGCCGGCCAGTGCAGCGTAAGCCGCTGCCATCCCGCGGTCGGCGGCGACAAGCTCGGGATTGCCGCAGATCGCGCGATCGATCGACGTCGCCGGCTTCGAGCAATCGAGGGGCGATATGCCCTGTGCCAGTGCGGCGCCGGCCAGCGCCAGGAGCAATGCGCCCGAAAGGGCGCCGCGGTCAAAGAGCGATCGGTCCATTGGCGCGCAGGATCGGCTTCAGCCTGTCGTAGGGGATATCGACTTGATAGGGGCCGGCGGCATAAGGCCCGACATCGTAGGCGTTGAAGATGACTTCGAGATGCTTGCCGGTCCAGCAATAGCGGCTCGCTTCGCTCAGCAGCTTCGCGAGGCTGGCGGGCTCGAGTGCGTCATCGAAGCCGGGCCTGTCGACGAACTGTTTTTTGAGGTCGGTACCGACGAGTTGGGTCATGAGCCGCAGCCACTGTTCGCCCGGCGAGAACACGCCGTCCGGTCCGACGACCTTCCCGCTGCGCAGATCGACCAGAGTGCAGCGCGCCGCGCCATAGCCATGGGCGCCGCCGCGATAGCTGTCGAAGCTCACGGACACACTCGCTGCATGCCCGCCCGGCGGGCGCTCGACGGTGAAACCCTGCTCGTAGTACCACTGCTGCTCGCGCTCGGGACCGTCGGCGGCCTTGGGAGTCGATTCCTCGGCAATTTTCCTAGCGGCGTCGGCGAAGCGACCGTTGACCGCGGAGAAATCGACATTCGCGCCCGCGAACCGCGGGTAGGTGAGATCGAACGACCAGGTGATCTTGCCAAGCTTGCCCTGCTTGGCCAGCGACTGCTCGCTGATTGCCGGATAGGTACCTGTTGCGTAGGCCTTGAGATTCTTGGTGCGCACCGCGTAGCGATTCTTCAGGCAACTCTCGATGCTGTCGAGATCGCTGCGGCAGGCGCGGTTGCGGTTGGCGATCCAGCCCATCTGGTCCTTGACCAACTCGTCCCTGGCAGCGCCGTTCAGCTTATCGAGCAGCGCGGTATAGGTCGCCGCCATTTCCCGATCGGCCGCCGCCAGTTCGCCGCTCTTGCAGATGGCGCGATCGATGACACTTTCGGCCTTGGCGCAGTCGAAGCTCGGCCGTACCTGGGCCAGGGCCGCGCCGCCAGCGCCCAGCACCAGCAGAATTGCCACCACGGCTTTCGCCAGACCGATCATCGCTGCAGGGTCCCGAGCGGCCCATCGACGCGGAAGAGATCCTTCATCGCGGCGTAGGGTATGATGACTTCATAGCCCTTCATACCACGCTCGCTCGCCACCTTGTTCAGCGACAGTACGAGCCTGTCGTTCTCGAACATGTAGTCTTTCGAATCGACCTCGCGCATGACAGAGGCAATGTCGCCGGCATTGCCTTTGCGGTCGCCATCGGGAGGATCCTTGGCGAGTTCCTGGCGGACGAGGTCGGCCAGGAGATGGCGCCAGCCGTCGCCCGGCGTGAAGACGTCCTGCGGCCCGAGCACCTTGCCCGTGGAGAGGTCGACGAGGTAACCGGCGAGGTCGATATCGACGGTCGGGCCCGTCCATTCACGCCAGAAGGTCACCGAGGCGACGGCGGGAGCCAGTCGGTAGAACGAGAAGGTCTGGGTGACCTCGCAATTGCGGCCCGTGTCGATGGCATCGAAGAGCGACGTCTGGGCCAGTCCGGAGAAGACACGATCGGCCGCAGTGAAATCCGGCGACGGGCTGTCGAAACGCGGATAAGCGATATCGACCACGTAACGGCCACGCGGTCCGTTGCCGGACTGCACGATCGCCTGCTGCGACACAAAGGGATACGGTCCTTCGGCGAAAACCTCGATCAGGCTCGCACGTTGGCGGTAGCGGAGCTCCAGGCACTCCGCCTTGCGTGCCGGCTGGACATCGCAGGCAGGAAGGCCGGCACGCCAGCGCGCTTGATCGGCTTCGAAGTGCAGCTTGGCCGCACCGTCGAGCTTGTCGGCGAGCGCGACGTAAGCGACCGTCATCGCCCGCTCGGCTGTGTCGAGCCTGTCGTCGGCCGCGGCCATTCCCATCCACAGGAAAAACGAGGACAGCGCGGCCGCGAACGGCTTCACGACCGCCTCCAGGACTTGAGCCGGCGCACCGCCTCCTCCATCTCGGCGGTGGAGCCCGCGAAGGAGATGCGCAGCGTACCCGCACCGCGGGCGCGGTCGAAGTCGATGCCCGGGGTCGTCGCCACGCCAGCCTCGGCGAGCATGCGCTTGCAGAAGTCGCGGCTGTCGTTGGTGAGATGGGCGACGTCGCAATAGAGATAAAACGCACCCTCGGCCGGGGCGAAGCGATCGAAGCCCGCTTGCGGCAATCCGCTCAACAGCAGATCACGGTTGCGGCGGTAGCGGCGCACGTGGCCGTCGAGTTCGTCGCGGCAGTCGAAGGCCGCCAGTGCCGCATGCTGGCTGAGCGTCGGCACCGAGATGAAGAAGTTCTGCGTCAGCCGCTCGATCGGCCGCACCAGCTCCTGCGGCACCACCAGCCAGCCTACACGCCAGCCCGTCATCGAGAAATACTTCGAGAAGCTGTTGACGACGATCGCCTGGTCCGAGACCTCGACCGCCGACACCGTGTCGCCCTCGTAGACGATCCCGTGATAGATCTCGTCGGAGATCAAGCGCACGCCATTGTCGGCGCACCAGCCGGCCAACGCCTTCATCTCGGCATGGCCCACCATTGTGCCGGTGGGATTGGACGGGCTCGCCACGATCAGGCCGTCGATGCGTCCCGCCTTCTTCAGCGCCTCGACGGTCGGCTGGAAGAGATCGGCAGCCGAAGTCGGTAGATCGACGGCTTCGAGGTTGAGCGCCGTCAGGATGTTGCGATAGGCGGGATAGCCCGGTGCGGCAAGCGCGATGCGGTCGCCGGCATCGAAGCTCGCCAGGAAGGCGAGCGGGAAGCCGCCCGACGAGCCGGTCGTCACGATCACGCGCTCAGGCGACACCTCCGTCCGGTAGACCTCCCGATAGTGGCGCGCGATGCGCTCGCGCAGTGCCGGCATCCCCAGCGCGGCGACATAGCCGATGCGGTCATTGTCCAGTGCGGCGTGCGCGGCGGCCAGCGCACCCTTGGGTGCCGCCGTGCTGGGCTGGCCGACTTCGAGATGGATGACGGTGTCGCCTGCCGCCTCCTTCTCGGCGGCAGCCGCCATGACATCCATGACGATGAACGGATCGACTGCGCCGCCGCGTCGTGAGAGCTTGCCCGACATGGTTCGTCAGCGCGCGACCAGCGCCAGTCCGGCACCCGCCGGATCCATGGCGGCACGACAGCTCGCGCCGCTGCCGCGCAGGCCGGATGGGCAGGCGATGGCGTTGACCCAGCCGCCCTGCCCACCGCGTGACGCAAGCACGCCGGCAAGCGGCTGATCCCGTTCGATTGTCGAGTAGGCCACATAGCCAGTGGCCTGTGCCGCCGTCGCCGCGCCGCCACCGGCGCCGACGAAGGAGAACTCGCCGTTCCCGGGGTTGGCGATGACAACCGGGCTGACCGAGCCTGCTTGGGGCGATGGCGCTCCCAGCATCACTCCCATGCCGGGCACGACGGCGCGCGAACCGAAGGTTTGGCCCATCGAGAGAGCGCAGGCTGCAGCGCCCGCCTTGCCGTCGACAGCGGCGAGGCCGGCGAAACCACCCGAATCGGTAGGCATCGGGCCGCTTGGCGCCTGCCCCTTGAAGCCGGCCAGTGCCGAGGTACCCGCGGCCGGTGCCGGCGCGACATAGACTCGGCGTCGCATACCGTAGCTCTCCGTCATCGGGGCGCTCGCCTGCGGAACCGCAGCGCGCAGCGCGTCGACAGACAGGGCGCCGCCCAGCTGCTCGGACATCGTACGCGCGAGCTGGCCCTGAAAGAAGTCGGCGCCGCCACGCTGGCGGATCGCGCCCAGGGTACCGGCAAGCTCAGGCTGGATCAGGGTGCCACCTTCGGCCATCGCGCCGAAGATGCGCTGCGCGTCGCGGTCGCCAAGTGCCCCGCCGGCCGACCGCAGGTCGCGCGCCAGGGCACGCGAAACCGGCACGCCAAAACGCGCCAGCCGCTCGGCCGGCGCCAACGTCGCCTCCCAACGCAATTGACCGTGACGGACGTGCATGAGCGTGATGGCGCGCACGCCCGAGGGTACGGTGAAAGGCTGGCCGGCGACCGAGCCGGTCGCGGCGATCGGCGGGAATACGAAGGCTTCGGCAGCCTTGGTCTTGTCATCGTGCACGATGCAGGCGCCCGAGGCGCCCAGGCTTGCTGCCGACGGCAAGGTGACGGCCATCGCGAAGTACATGGCGACAGCGGCATCGGTGGCATTGCCGCCGGCCAGCAGGACGTCGCGGCCGACTTCTGCGGCACGGCTCTCGTCGGCGGCGACGGCGGCGAACGCCGCATTTACGCTGTCGGCGACGACGCGGGAAAGGCCGCCTCGTCCTGGCGACAAGCCGGCAGGATTGGCAGCATTGGCGGCTGCGTCGGATTCACGGTCCGTCTCACTTCTGCCACATGCAGCCAGCATGAACAGGCCGGCCACCGCCAAGGCGTGCCGCACCGGGAGGGTGCGCGATTGACGCGGCCGCTTAGCGTTCATAGCCTGCGCAGAGACCGTGCCGCCCGTGTTCAAGCTCATCATCACCCTCTTCTCGCTCGCGCTGTTCTCGCTGGCGCCGTTTGGTGCCGCGCGCGCGCAGCAAGGTCAACGACTCAATCTCATCCGCGACGCCGAGATCGAGAACAATATCCGCGCGCTCACTGTGCCGATCTGGCGGGCGGCCGGGCTCGATCCCAATGCCATCGAGATCATGATCGTCCAGGACAACTCGCTCAACGCTTTCGTGGCAGGTGGCCAGCGCATCTTCATCAACACCGGTCTTATCATGCGGACCGAAACGCCGAACCAGCTCATCGGCGTGATGGCGCATGAAAGCGGCCATATCGCCGGAGGCCATCTTGCGCGCATGCAGGAGGAGCTGCGCAACCTGACGACCTTGCAGATCCTCGAGGCGATCCTGGGTGCGGGCGCCATGGCAGGTGGTGCCGTGTCGGGCAGCAGCGTCGGGCGCGGCTCCGCCACCGACGCCGGCGGACCGCGGGCGCCGGGTTCGCTGATGGCGTTCCTGCATTATACCCAGACGCAGGAAAGCGCCGCCGACCAGGCTGCCATAAGCTACCTCCAGCGCACCGGCCAGTCGCCCAAGGGCACGATCGAGTTCCTCAGGACCATGCAGCGCGAAGAGCGCATGCAGATGTATCGTCGCGACCCCTACTTGACGACCCACCCGCTGACGCCTGAGCGCATCAATGCCTTCGAGCAGGCCGCGTCGCGGTCGCCCTACGTCAACACGCCGGATACACAGCAAAACCTCAACATGCACCATCGCGTGGTGGCCAAGCTGATGGGCTTCATCTCGCCCGACACGGCGCTGTCGAAGTTCGCCGAGGCCGACCGCTCGGTGCCGGCGCGCTATGCCCGCGCCATCGCATGGTACCGCAAAGGCGCACTGGGCTCGGCTCTGCTCGGCATCGACGGGCTGATCAAGGAGTCGCCGAACGACCCCTACTTCCACGAAGTCCGCGGCCAGATGTTGTTTGAAAACGGCCGCTCCGCCGAGGCGGTGATCTCGTATCGGAAGGCCGTCCAGCTGCTGCCAAGCTCCGGGTTGATCAAGATCGACTTCGCCCGCGCCTTGCTCGCCACCAGCAACAGCGACAACGATCGCGAGGCGGTGCGCAATCTCGAGCTCGCCTCGCAGCAGGAGTCCGGCAGCTTCGACCTGTGGCGCATGATGGCAGAGGGCTATTCAAAGCTGAACAACCCTGGCATGACGTCGTTGGCTCGGGCCGAGATGGCGGCGCTGCGCGGCAACAAGTCCGAGGCGGCGACCCATGCCGACACTGCGACCCGGCAGCTGGCGGCCGGCACACCGGCATGGCAGCGCGCCCAGGATCTCAAGGCCTATATCAACACGCGGCCGTCAGGACGCCGCTAGTTCGGAGATTTCTCATGCGTTGGCTCCCCCTGACCATCAGCGCCGGCCTTGTGCTCGTCGGCGCCGTCGTCGCGGCAACGGCGACATCGCCGCGCCGGATCGCTGCCTCACCGGGTGGCTCGGCAATGGCGCTCACCGGTGACCAGGCCGCGCTGGGCAAGTCCATCCGCGCCTACCTGCTGGCCAATCCCGAGGTTCTCGTCGACGCCATGCAGGAGCTCGAGCGCAAGCAGGACACCCAGCGCGACGCGGTCGCCCAGAAGGGCGTGCAGGAAAACCAGGCCGAGCTCTATCGCGATCCCGACAGCCCGGTCGGTGGCAATCCCAACGGTGACGTCGTCATCGTCGAGTTCAACGACTATCAGTGTCCCTACTGCAAGCGCGCCTACCAGGCCGTAAAATCGGTGGTCGGGGCCGACGGCAAGGTCAAGATCATCTACAAGGACCTGCCGATTCTGGGCGAGGCATCCAAGATCGCAGCCCACGCCGCTCTCGCCGCGGCCAGGCAAGGCAAGCATCAGCCGCTGCACAATGCGTTGATGGAATTCACCGGCAAGCTCGACCGCGACAAGATCTTCGAGATCGCCGTCGGAGTCGGCATCGATCGCGCCCGGCTCGAAAAGGATATGGACGACCCCAAGCTGAAGGCAATCATCGACCGCAACCTGGCGCTGGCGAGCGCACTCGGCGTGCGCGGCACGCCAGCCTTCGTGATCGGCAAGCAGTTCGTGCCCGGCGCCGTCGACGCCGCCGCCCTGAAGCAGCTGATCGCCGAGGCCCGCAAGGGCCAGGGCTGAGTCTTCGTTAACGCTGCAGCGTCGCCTTCAGGCCGAGCGTGGTGACCAGATCGGCTCCGGGGTTCAGCAGGTACGGCAGCTTGTCGAAGCCCATGGCCGGCTCGGGCTTGGCCTCGACGACCAGCGTACCCCCTTGCTCGACGAAGCGGGCGATGGTGTCGAGGAGCTGTGTCATCGACTCTGAAATCAGCACGTCCGCCGGCTGATAGCGGCGCACCTCGCGTGCCCAGTTGGCGCGCAGCGTCGCGGCCGGCTGGCCGCTCATGGCCGCGATTGCACGCAGGCCGCGCTCCAGCAGGCTTTTGTCGGTCACCACCAGTCGTGCCGAGCCCAACGCCGCCGCCGAATCCTGCAGCGCCAGCAGGTCGCTCTCGTCGAGGGCGGCCCAGAAGATCGGGTCGGCATCGACAATGCGTGCGGACAGCTCGACCTCGCCGAGGCCCGGGCTCACCAGCGCGCAGCGATCGAGCGTCAGCTCGCCCTTGCCCTGGTCCTCCGTGGCGTAGCAGTCGAACTCCGCCTTCACTTCCTTGATGCCCATCGCCTGCAGGCCCATGCGCAACGACAGCCCTTCCAAGGAGAGCAACGGCGGCGCCAGCGTAAAGCCTTCGATGCGGGTTCGCGTTCGACTGACCTTGTCGCCGACCTGCGTCGTTTGAAGGCTGACCTCGCCGAGCGAGATGCCATAGCGCTTGAAGGGCTCGCCTCCGAAACCCGTCGCCTTGGCTGTTTCGACCTGGACGCGACCGGAGGGTGCGCCGGGAAACCACTTGCTGGACGACATGGCTGTTATCATGCGACCGAAGTCGATCCTGGTCGCCTTGGTCTCGGAGATGCTGATCTCTGCGGGCTGCCCATCGGCTGCGGCAACGTCCATGCCGCCGATCGCCAGCGTGGCGATGAGGCCGCGCGCGTAGCTTTCCAGGACGACTGATCGCATGGTCAGCACCTCGCCGCCGGGCGGCAGCGTGACGCGGGCGTTGCGCAGCTCGAGGCGGCGCACGTCGAGCGCACCCATGGCCCGCGTGGTGAGCACGGCTGCCCGGAACATGCCGTCGTATGTCGCGTCGTAGCGCGCAAGATCGAGGCCCTCGATCAGAGCCGCGTCCATGGTCCATCGCCCGCCGCCCGCCAAGTCGACCATGGCCACATTCTCGAGCTCGACGCGATCCGCGCTCAGCGGATCGCCCCAATTGAAGCCCGCCAGCGGCGTGCGGCCGGCCAGAAGCTCGCTGATCGGCCAGGCGAGACCCGACACGTCCCAGCGGCCGATGCTCAGCTCTGCCTCGGCAGTGTTGGATTTCAGGTTGGTAAGCGTGACCCGTCGACTGAGCAGACCGACGCTCACCGCGTCGACCTTGGCGGTGCCGGCGCGCTCGATCTCGGTCTTGATGGCGGCCGCGGCGTGTCTCTCGATCACCGGCGCGGCGACAACCGCCGCACCGGCGAGGAGTAAGACGGCGATCAGCGCGATGACGCTCTTTTTCACGGCTCCGCGTCCGGTTGCTTGGAAGGTTGCGCCGCGTCGAAGGCAGGATGCTGCATGCAGGCAACATGGATGCGCTGGATTGTCGGATAGCGCGCCATGTCGACCCTGAAGCGCTGGGCGTTGAAGACCTGCGGCGCCAGGCAAAGGTCGGCGAAGGTCGGCGTGTCGCCGTGGCTGTACGCGCCGGTCCGAGGGTCCTTGGCGATGGTGGCCTCATACGCCTCGAAGCCGGTCTCGATCCAGTGGCGCGACCAGGCGAAAGCGCTCTCTTCGGTTTGGCCGAACTTGTTGCGCAGATACCCCATGACACGCAGGTTCTGGATGGGATGGACATCGGCCGACACGATCAGCGACAGCGCGCGCACGCGGGCGCGCCCGACCGGATCCGCCGGCAGAAGTGCGGGTTCGGGATGTATCTCCTCGAGGTACTCGAGGATCGCGAGGGACTGGGTCAACACCTCGCCGGAATCGAGGACCAGGGCCGGCACCAGTTTCTGTGGATTGAGCGCGACATAGTCGGGAGCTGACTGCTCGCCCTTGCGCAGATGACGCGAAGCATGTTCGACCTTGATGCCCTTGAAATTCAGCGCAATGCGGACGCGGAAAGCCGCAGACGACCGAAAATAACCGATGAGCTTCATGACCGCCTCCGCCTCGACGAGAGTGTCCCTAGCGTCGGCCGGCCATCCGATCAAGGGACCGCGAGCCTCTACTCCCACGGCGCCTCGAGTTACGGCGCATAGCGCGCCACTTTCTGGTCGATGGCGCCGAAGATCGATTGGCCGGCGCGGTCGAACATCTCGATGCGGATGCGATCGCCGAACGCCATGAACGGCGTCGCGGGCTTGCCCTTGTCGATGGTCTCACGTACGCGCCGCTCGGCGATGCAGGAGCAGCCGACGCCGGCATCGCGGTTGGCGACGGTGCCCGAGCCCACGACAGTCCCTGCCTCGAGATGCCGCGTCTTCGCGGCATGGGCGATCAGCTGGCCGAAATCGAAAGTGAGGTCGGTCGCGGCGTTGGGACGGCCGAACTCCTGACCGTTCAGGGTCGAGATCAGCGGCAGGTTGAGCTTGCCGCCGTCCCAGGCATCGCCCAGCTCGTCGGGTGTGACGGCGACCGGCGCGAAGGCCGTCGCGGGCTTCCCGTGGAAGAAGCCAAAGCCCTTGGCCAGCTCGGTGACGATGAGGTTGCGCAACGACACGTCGTTCAGGATGGTGACCAGCCTGATGTGCCGGCGCGCCGCCTCAGGCGACACGCCCATCGGCACGTCATCGACGATGACGCCGATCTCGCCCTCGAAATCGATGCCATGCGCCTCGTCGACCGCCTCGATGTCGTCGTGCGGCCCGACGAAGGAATCGGAGCCGCCCTGGTACATCAGCGGGTCGGTCCAGAACGACGGCGGCATTTCCACGCCGCGGGCCTTGCGAACGAGCTCGACATGCACGACGTAGGCCGAGCCATCGGCCCACTGGAAGGCGCGTGGCAGGGGCGCGGCGAGCGCCCTGGTGTCCAGGTCGAAGGCGCCGGAAGCCTCGCCTTCGGCCAGCAACTTGGCCAAGGCGCGGAGGTTCGGTTCAGCCGTCGCCCAATCGTCGAGTGCCCGCTGCAACGTCGGCGCGATGCTGCTGGCGCGAACGGCCTTCTTCACCGCACGATCAACTACGATCAGCGTGCCGTCACGGCCGCCTTCCTTGAGTGAGCCGAGCTTCATTGCTCCCTTCCCCTTCATCTTCCCGAGCAGAGCCACCCCGCGCACCCCGCCGCACTGCGCGAGCCCGCGGCCGGGACGACGGCTGCTGCGTCGCTACTCCGCCGCCTGTTTCATCTCGGGTGGCCGCCATGACTTCACGTAGCCCTCGAACTCCACGCCGGCCGGCATGGCTGCGATGTCGATTGCGTCACGCGTGTCGATCATGACCGCGACCTCGTCGGTCTCGGTCCGGCCGCCGCTGGCCGGCGTCCTGGTCGCGGCGCTGAAGGCCTTGGGATGCGGGCCGTGGGTGAAGCCCGACGGATGCACCGTCATCATGCCGGGATGGATGTTGTCGCGGCTGAAGAAGCTGCCCTTGTGGTAGAAGATGATCTCCTCGAAATCATCGTTGTTGTGGAAGAACGGCAGGCGCAGCGCCTCCGGGTCGCTCTCGAACGGTCGCGGCACGAAAGTGCAGACCACGAACCGGCCGGCCACGAAAGTCGTATGCGCCGACGGCGGCAGATGGGCGCGATGGCTCATCAGCGGGCGCAGGTCGCGCCAGTTGATGCGCACGACGCTCAAGTCGCCATGCCAGCCGATCGCATCCAGCGGATTGAACGGGAAGGTCACCGTCGAGAGCTGGCCGCGCCGCTTGACCGAAACCTTCCAGGTGCGCTCGTCCTGCTGCGCCTTGAAGGCATCATCGATCCTGGGCGTGTCGAGCATCGCGGGATCGAAGATCGCATGCCGGCCGACCAGCCCCTTCTCCGGCAGGGTGAAGTGGTCGTTGGTCGCCTCGATCATCAACGAGGTGGTGGGCCTGGCAGGCGCCAGACGCCACATCGTGCCGCGCGGGATCATGACGTAGTCGCCGTCGCGGTAGCCGAGATGGCCGTAGTCGCAGAACAGCGAGCCCTCGCCCTCGTGGATGAAAAGCAGCTGGTCGCCGTCGCTGTTGCGCGCCAGCTCGCTCATCGGCTGATCGAGCTTCCAGATGCGCACCTGGATGTGCCCGTTGTTCAGCACCGGCTGCGAGGCCCACGGGTTTCCCTCGCCGGCGACCAGCTTGTTGAGGTCGAAGGCGCGCGGCCGGATGGCGCCGTCGAACTCGATCCAGTCGGTCGGCTTGTGCCTGTGATGGAACTGCGCCGAAGGGCCGAAGAAGCCCTCCTTGCTTATCTCGCGCTCGTAGGTGCCCTCAGGCAGGCGGACATGGGCCTGACGCGAGGCGGTGCCCTCGACCTGGCGCAGCGGAATCCAGTTCTTGGCCATGGTTTCCTCCTTATGCCTTGAGCACGCCGCGGCGAATCTGGTCGAGCTCGATCGATTCGAACAGGGCACGGAAGTTGCCCTCGCCGAAGCCCTCGTTGCCGCGGCGCTGGATGATCTCGAAGAAAATCGGACCGATCACGGTCTGGGTGAAGATCTGCAGCAGGAGCCCCCCTCCCTTGGTCGGCGCGCCATCGATCAGGATGCGATCGGCGGCCAGCCGCATCAAGTCCTCGCCATGGCCCGGCAGGCGGGCATCGATCTGCTCATAGTAGGTGTCGGGCACGGTCTGGAACGGCACGCCCTTCTGCTTCAACGCCTCGACAGTGTCATAGATCCCGTCGGTGCCGAGGGCGATGTGCTGGATGCCCTCGCCATGATACGCTGACAGGTATTCCTGGATCTGCGATTTGTCGTCGGTGCTTTCGTTGATCGGGATGCGGATCTTGCCGCACGGGCTGGTCATCGCCTTGGATTTGAGGCCGGTCAGCTTGCCTTCGATGTCGAAGTAGCGGATTTCGCGGAAATTGAAGAGCCTCTCATAGAACTCCGCCCACTCGTCCATGCGGCCGCGGTGCACGTTGTGCGTCAGATGGTCGATGTAGGTGAGGCCGACGCCCTTGGGATCGTGCTCGATTCCCGGCAGATACTCGAAGTCGACGTCGTAGATGGTGCCGCGCGGGCCATATCGGTCGACAAGATAGATCAGCGAATCGCCGATGCCCTTGATGGCCGGGATGTTGAGTTCCATCGGTCCGACTTTGCCCTCCACGCCCCAGGCGCCGAGCGACAGCGCGCGCTTGTAGGCGAAGGCCGAGTTCCTGACGCGCAGGGCGATGGCGCAGATCGAGGGGCCATGCACACGGGCAAACCCCTGAGCGAAGCTGTCCTTCTCGGCATTGACGATGAAGTTCACGTCGCCCTGGCGATAGAGCGAAACGTCCTTGGAGCGATGCTTGGCAACGCGCACGAAGCCCATGCTCTCGAACAGCCTGCCGAGGGCGACGGGATCAGGGGCGGCGTATTCGACGAACTCGAAGCCGTCGGTGCCCATGGGATTGATGTCGTCGATCGCGGTGGCTTCCATCGCGCTGGCCATGTCGACCTCCCGAATTGACCCGCATGCTGAATTAGTTTCAAATGTAACTATTATGACCGACCCTTCGCAAGCCCTCGAACTGGAGAATTTTCTACCCTATCGGCTTTCGATCCTGGCCCAGATCGTGTCGGCTTCGCTGCACGACCTTTATGCCGAACCGTTCGGCCTCTCGGTGACGCAGTGGCGGGTGATGGCGGCCCTGGGCCGCTTTGCCCCCCTGACCGCCTCAGATGTGGGGCAACGCATCGTCATGGACAAGGTGGCGGTGAGCCGGGCGGTCGCCGGACTGATGCAGCGCGGGCTGGTCGAGCGGGCGACCGACCGCGCCGACCGCCGCCGTGCCTCGTTGCGGCTCAGCGCCCGTGGCCGGGCGATGCATGCCCGCATCGTGCCACTCGCCCTCACCTACGAAGACCGCCTCTATAAGGTGTTGTCGGCGGAGGAAAGACGCAGCTTCGATGCACTCACGGATCGGCTGCTTGCCCACGCCATAGGGTTGCAGGATAGCGCAGCGCGGAGCTTGCGGTCCGCATGATGCATCACGACCGGAACCGTAGATCCGCACTCCGGCCCGCCTTGTGGCCCGGATTCGCCATGCTATAAGGCCCGGCACTTAAAGGATGGGAGGCAGCATTTGGCGGCAAAGGCCGCCCGGCGCCCACCGGCTGGAAAGCCGGTGCTGGTGCTCAACGGGCCCAATCTCAATATGCTGGGCAAGCGGCAGCCCGAGATCTACGGACGCGAGACCCTCGCCGACGTCGAAGCGGCCTGTCGGGCCGAGGCCGAACGCCTGGGGATAAAAGTCGATTTTTTCCAGAGCAACCACGAGGGCGCGCTGGTCGACCGCATCCAGGCCGGCCGCGAAGCCAATGCCGGCATCGTCATCAACGCGGGTGCCTACACGCACACTTCGGTCGCCCTGCTCGATGCACTGAACGCCGCTGAACTGCCGGTCGTGGAAGTGCACCTCAGCAACATCTACAAGCGTGAAAGCTTCCGCCATCACTCCTATATCAGTCCGGCTGCGGTCGGCGTGATCGCGGGGCTCGGCAGCCACGGCTATCTTCTGGCGTTGCAGGCCCTCTCCCGCCTGCTGGCGCGCTGAAATCTCATCCCGCGGAGCGTTCCTCCATGGCAAAATTCGACATCGATACCGAGTTCGTGCGCAAGCTGGCGCAGCTTCTCCAGGAGACCGGCCTCGGCGAGATCGAGCTGGCTGACGGCGACAAGCGCATCCGCGTGGCGCGGCCGGCCGTCACGGTAGCGGCCGCCCCGGCCGCAATCCCGACCGCCGTCGTCGCGCCTGCTGGCGCTGGAGCCGCCGCTTCGTCAGCCGCCGGCGCCAACGGCGATCTCGGCAAGCATCCGGGAGCGGTCAAATCGCCGATGGTCGGTACGGCCTATCTCGCACCCGAGCCGGGCAAGCCCAACTTCGTGGTGGTCGGCGACAAGGTGACGGCGGGCCAGACACTGCTGATCATCGAGGCGATGAAGACCTTCAATCCGATTAAGGCGCCCAAGGCCGGCACCGTGACCCAGATTCTGATCGACAACGCCCGGCCGGTGGAGTTCGGCGAGCCGTTGATGATCGTCGAATAGGAACGACGATGTTCGACAAGGTCCTGATCGCCAACCGCGGTGAGATTGCGCTTCGCATCCACCGCGCCTGCCGCGAGATGGGCATCCAGACCGTAGCGGTGCATTCGACCGCCGACAGCGACGCCATGCATGTGCGCCTCGCCGATGAATCGGTCTGCATCGGCCCGCCGCCGGCGCGCGACAGCTACCTCAACATCCCGGCGATCCTGTCGGCAGCCACCATCGCCGGCGTCGACGCCATCCATCCCGGCTACGGCTTCCTGTCGGAGAACGCCCGCTTCGCTGAAGCCGTGGAAGCGCACGGCTTCACCTTCATCGGCCCGACGCCGCAGCACATCAGCATGATGGGCGACAAGATCGTGGCCAAGCAGACCGCGCAGCAGCTCGGACTTCCGCTGGTGCCGGGCTCGCCCGGGCCGGTCAGCTCGCTCGACGAGGTCATAGCGGTCGGCAAGCAGATCGGCTTTCCGGTACTGATCAAGGCCGTGGCCGGCGGCGGCGGTCGCGGCATGAAGGTGGTCGAGAGCGTCGAGGCGGCAAGCGAGGCCTTTTCGCTCGCCCGTGCCGAGGCCAAGGCCGCCTTCAGCAACGACTCCGTCTACCTCGAGAAATACCTCAGCCGGCCGCGCCACATAGAAATCCAGGTGATGGGCGACGGCCAGGGCGCGGGCGTGCATCTGGGGGAGCGCGACTGCTCGCTGCAGCGACGTCATCAGAAGGTGCTCGAGGAAGCCCCCTCGCCGGCGCTCAATCCCGAGCAGCGGCAGAAGGCCGGCGACCTTGCCGCCGAGGCTGTGCGCAAGCTGAAATACCGCGGCGCCGGCACCATGGAGTTCCTGTTCCAGGACGGCGAGTTCTACTTCATCGAGATGAACACCCGCCTGCAGGTCGAGCATCCCATCACCGAGGCCATCACCGGCATCGACCTGGTGCGCGAGCAGATCCGCATCGCCGCCGGCGCGCCGCTTTCCATGACCCAGGCCGACATCAAGTTCCAGGGCCATGCCATCGAGTGCCGCATCAATGCGGAGAACCCGCAGACCTTCGTGCCCAGTCCCGGCCGCATCGCCGACTACCATCCGCCGGGCGGCCTGGGCGTCCGCGTCGATTCCGGCCTCTACACCGGCTATTCGATCCCGCCGTTCTACGATTCGATGGTCGCCAAGCTGATCGTCAACGGCGCGACCCGCAACGAATGCTTGATGCGGCTCCGCCGCTCGCTCGAGGAATTCGTGATCGGCGGCATCGAGACCACCATCCCGCTTCATCAGCGCATCATCGGCGAGCAGGCCTTCATCGACGGCGACTACGATATCCACTGGCTGGAGAAGCTGGTCGGTCTGAAGAAGTAGGCGGGCGATGGAGATCACGCCCGAACTGCTGCTGCAGGCCTACCGCATCGGCGTCTTCCCCATGGGCGAGCGCCGCGACGACCCCAAGCTCTACTGGCTCGACCCTCGGCTGCGCGCCGTCCTGCCGCTCAACAGGTTCCATCTGCCGCAGCGCCTGAGGCGCACCGTTCGCGCCGGCCGCTTCGATGTCACTGCCGACACTGCCTTTGCCGACACCGTGCGCGCCTGCGCCGAGCCGCGGCCAGGCCATCCCGAGAGCTGGATCAACGAGCCGATCGTCGACCTCTATACCGAGTTGCATCGACGCGGACATGCCCACAGCGTGGAATGTCGGGTGGACGGCCGGCTAGTCGGCGGCCTCTACGGCGTGTCGGTCGGCGCGGCGTTCTTCGGCGAGAGCATGTTCAGCCGCGAGCGCGACGCCTCCAAGGTGGCGCTGGTCCATCTGGCGGCGCGACTGATCAAGGGGGGGTTCAAGCTGCTCGACTGCCAGTTCATGACCGAGCATCTCCGGAGCTTCGGCGCCATAGAGATCGCACGCGAAGAATTCCGCGGCCTGCTGGCCGAGGCCATCGACGGGACGGCGAACTTTCAACGCGAGCTGGGCGGCGAGGACGCCTGCGCCATCGTGCAGGACAATACCCGCACGTCGTAGACACCGTGGTCGAGCGCCGACAGAGAAGGCGTCGAGGCGAACATCCAGCCGGCGAACAGCTTCTCCGGCGCCTGCCCCGGCTTGTTGTCGACGATGATGAGATAAGCGACCGACTCCGGCGGTGCCTCCGGCACGTTGACCAGACAGTCACTGACGCTGATGGCGAGTGTGCCGAAGCGCGTCGACTCTCCGACCGGGGCATAGAAGCGCTGGGTGCGCGCCGTCACCTTGTCGAGGCCCTGCAACTCGGCGACGCGTTTGCCCGGGCCGTCGGGGATCGGCCGCAGACTGACGCCGGAGGTGGCAGGCTGCTGAGGCGGCGCCTGGCGCGGCGGCGTCTGGGCGGCGGCCGTAGCCACCAGGCCTGTGAGCAGCCCAAGAACAAGAAGAACGCGCACGCCTACTTCTTGGTGTTGTGAGGCGCCTTCAGCCCGTCGATCAGTTCGTGCAAGGCGGCTTTGATCTGGTCGGCGTCGCATCCCATCAGGATTCCGTCCTCCAGAGCGTCGGCGCAGAGGGTTTCGATCTCCTGAACGTTCTGGTTCAGCACTTTGATCTTTTCGAGGCAGGACACCGGCTTGCCGTCGGGTTGCCGCCAGACCGTCGTCGCCTTGGAAGTGCGTGCACTCATCATTTCGATCCCGAGCTCGTCCCACCGAACATGAACTTGGCGATCAATTCCGACAATGGAATGGCGCCCTGCGTCATCTGAATCTCACCGCCAGGCGCCAGCAACTTGGCGTCGCCGCCGGGTTCCAGCACGACGACCATGCCGCCAAGGAGCGATTCGCTGACGATCTTGGCGTGGGTGTCAGCCGGCAGGCTGACATTCGACGACACCAGCATGCGCACGACGGCCTGGTAGGTCTTGCGGTCGAGGTCGAAGCCTGTGACGGTGCCGACCTTCACGCCGCTCAGCGTTACATCGCCGCCGCGCTTCAGACCGTCGATGCGATCGAAGCGGGCGATGATCTCGTAGCCCGCCGGACCGCCGCGATCCGACTTGGCGAAAGCGTAGAAGACGAACACGCCCGCCACCACCAGGACCAGCGCACCTACGATCGTCTCAACGATGTTGCGGCCCACGGCGGTCCCCTAGCCCGGCCGCCACGCCTCATAAGGCGGCTTGGGCTTTTCGCCAGTGGAGAGCGTGTGACCCGGTGGCCGATAGGCGGAGTCGGTGCCGGTGAGATTGGGCATGTGCTCTTTCTGCCATTCCCTGCGTGGCAGACCGCCAGCCGGCGGCACGACACTGGTCGTGTGATGCAGCCAGCCGTGCCAGTCGGCGGGAACGCGCGAGGCTTCGGCGACGCCGTTGTAGATGACCCAGCGCTTGCGCCGGCGACCCGGAACGATGCGCTTGTCCTGGAAGTAGCGATTGCCTTCGGCGTCGGTGCCGACGAGCTCGCCGCGCATCTTCGTGAAGAGCCAAGTGCCGATCGTCATTGATGAAACCACGCTGCGAGAGTGACCGCGCCGCTTGTACGCGTGCGCTCAAAAGCGCGCAACGCGACCCGATTGCGAGGGCGATCCACTTCGTTCGTCGACATGCGAATCGCTCGTTTTCGACACCTGTTGCGCACTTGCATCATCTAGTACCACCCTTGCACAGGTCTACAAAATGTAGTTGCGCACACAAGATTTTGTAATTTAGTATCTCTCTGTGCCCATATGTGCGTGCTCGTCAAGCGACAGAGCACACCCCGACAGGGTGTCATCGAACAAACGGGAACAGGGCACGGGGGATCGTCGATGCGCTTTGAGCGCCGGTATACGCAAGCAGGAAAATCGCCGTTCGCAGGAATGGCGTTTCGTGCTGCCGATTCCGAAATCCGCAATCCCGACGGTTCGATCGTCTTCAGCATGCAGGGAGTCGACGTGCCGGCCGGGTGGTCGCAGGTCGCAGCCGACGTCCTGGCTCAAAAGTATTTCCGCCGCGCCGGCGTTGCCCGGCAGCTGATGAGGGTGCCCGAGGACGACGTGCCGCAATGGCTGTGGCGGTCGGTGCCGGACCAGGCGGCTCTCGCCGCGTTGCCCGAGACCCGGCGTTACGGCAGCGAGACGAGCGCGCGTCAGGTATTCGAGCGCATGGCCGGAGCCTGGACCTACTGGGGTTGGAAGGGCGGCTATTTCGACAGCGACGAAGACGCGCGGGCCTTCTTCGACGAGCATTGCTACATGCTGGCCGCGCAGATCTGCGCGCCCAATTCGCCGCAGTGGTTCAACACCGGCCTGCATTGGGCCTACGGCATCGATGGCCCGGGACAGGGCCACTGGTTCGTCGATCACCGCGACGGTGAGGCCTATCCTTCATCCTCCGCCTACGAACGACCGCAGCCGCACGCCTGCTTCATCCAGAGCGTCGACGACGACCTGGTGAACGAAGGCGGCATCATGGATCTGTGGGTGCGCGAGGCGCGCCTGTTCAAATACGGCTCGGGCACCGGCTCCAACTTCTCCCGCCTGCGCGGCGAAGGCGAGCGGCTGTCGGGCGGCGGCAAGTCGTCCGGCCTGATGTCGTTCCTCAAGATCGGCGATCGCGCGGCGGGCGCCATCAAGTCGGGCGGCACGACGCGGCGCGCCGCCAAGATGGTATCGGTCGACATCGACCACCCCGACATCGAGCAGTTCATCGCCTGGAAGATGCTCGAGGAGCAGAAGGTCGCTGCCCTTGTTGCGGGATCGCAGCTGGCCAACCGGCACCTCAACGCGGTCATGCACGCGTGCCTCGACGGCGATGGCGATGCGGCTTTCGATCCACGCAGGAACCAGGCGCTGCGTCGCGCCATCGTCGCGGCGCGCCAGGCCGCACTGCCGGAGAACTATATCCAGCGGGTCATCGAGTTCGCCCGCCAGGGCTACAGGCATATCGAGTTCCCGACCTTCGACACCGATTGGGAGTCGGAAGCGTATCTCAGCGTCTCGGGTCAGAACTCCAACAACTCGGTGCGTGTCAGCGACGCCTTTCTGAAGGCGGTCGAAGAGGACCGGGAATGGGCGCTGACCGAGCGCACGACGGGCAAGGCGGCCAAGACCGTGAGCGCCAGATCGCTGTGGGACAGCGTCGCCGAAGCCGCCTGGCACTCGGCCGATCCTGGTGTGCAATACGACACGACCATCAACGATTGGCACACCTGCCCGCAGTCGGGGCGGATCAACGCTTCGAACCCGTGCTCGGAGTACATGTTCCTCGACGATACGGCGTGCAATCTGGCGTCGCTGAACCTGATGCGGTTCCGTCGGGTCGACGGTTCAGTCGACGTCGGCGCCTTCGAGCACGCCACGCGCCTGTGGACAGTTGTGCTCGAGATCTCGGTGATGATGGCGCAGTACCCGTCGCGCACCATCGCCGAGTTGTCCTACCGTCACCGGACCCTGGGACTGGGTTACGCCAACCTCGGTGCTCTTCTGATGTCGTCCGGCCTCGGCTACGACAGCATCAAGGGCCGGGCCATTGCCGGCGCACTCACCGCGCTGATGACCGGCACAGCTTATGCGGCGTCGGCCGAGATGGCCGGCTGGATGGGGGCCTTTCCGGGCTACGCCGCCAATCGCGACGCCATGCTGCGCGTCATCCGCAACCACCGTCGGGCTGCCCGCGGTGACGCAAGCGGCTACGAAGGCCTGACGATCCGACCGCAGCCGCTCGACGCTGCCAACTGCCCGGACGCTGCCCTCGTCGAGGCGGCAAAAACGGCCTGGAACAAGGCCTTAGCGCTTGGCGAGCAGCACGGGTTCCGCAACGCCCAGGTCTCGGTGATCGCTCCGACCGGCACGATCGGCCTGGTGATGGATTGCGACACGACCGGCATCGAACCCGACTTCGCTCTTGTGAAGTTCAAGAAGCTGGCGGGCGGAGGCTACTTCAAGATCATCAACCGCACCGTCCCTCTGGCGCTCGAGACGCTGGGTTACGACGCGGCCGCCATCGAGCGCATCGTCGCCCATGCCGTCGGCCACGGTTCGCTCGCCGGCGCGCCGACGATCAACCACGAGACGCTGGCGACCCGCGGCTTTGACCAGGCGACGATAGAGCGTGTGGAAAAGTCGATCGCGACGTCCTTCGACATTCGCTTTGCCTTCTCGCGCTACACGCTGGGCGATGCGTTCTGCCGTCACGTGCTGGATCTCGACGACGAAACGCTCGCCGATCCGAAGCTCGACGTGTTGACGCGCATCGGATTCTCGAAGAGCGATATCGCAGCTGCGAACGTTCATGCCTGCGGGACGTTGAGCATCGAAGGAGCGCGCGATCTCAAGCGCGAGCATCTCGCGGTGTTCGATTGTGCGAATCCCTGTGGACGAGATGGCACTCGCTGCTTGTCTGCAGAGAGTCACATACGCATGATGGCTGCAGCCCAGCCGTTCGTATCGGGCGCAATCTCCAAGACCATCAACATGCCCAACGCAGCTACGGTCGAGGATTGTCGCAAGGCCTATGAGATGTCGTGGAAGCTCGGCCTGAAAGCCAACGCTCTCTATCGCGACGGTTCGAAACTCTCGCAACCGCTGTCGGCCATGGCATTGGGTGAAGACCTTGCCGCCAACGACGACCTTGCCGAGATGCCGCCGGTAGCGCGCGCGCCGATCATAGCCGAGCGCATCGTCGAACGGATCGTCGAGCGCGAGGTCCGGGCTGGCCGCGAGAGCATGCCGCCGCGCCGCAAGGGCTATACGCAGAAGGCGATCGTCGGCGGCCACAAGGTCTATCTACGCACCGGCGAGTACGAGGACGGTCGGGTCGGCGAGATCTTCATCGACATGCACAAGGAAGGCGCCGCCTTCCGCAGCGTGATGAACAACTTCGCCATCGCGATCTCGATCGGCCTGCAGTACGGCGTGCCGCTCGAAGAGTTCGTCGAGGCCTATACCTTCACGCGCTTCGAGCCGTCGGGGATGGTCGAAGGCAATGACGCCATCAAGATGTCGACCTCGGTGCTCGACTATATCTTCCGTGAGCTCGCGATCTCCTACCTCGGACGTTCCGACCTCGCCCATGTCGAGCAGTCCGACCTGCGCCCGGACAGCGTCGGTCGCGGCCAGATCGAGGGCCTTCCCGGTGGCGGCAGTGACGCGGCGGAGGCAGCCGCCGTCGCGGTCAACCGGATCGCCAGCGTCGGCTACGTACGCAGCAATCTTTACGTTTTGAGCGGCCGGACGGCCGGCAACACTGCGATCGCCGAGGACGCGATCCACGCCGGTCCCCAGCCCACCGAACTGACAGACGGCCCAACCGTCGCTTTGGCGCCTAGCGCCACGGCGGCCGTCGTCGGCGTCGCGGTCGGAGAGGCATCCTCCTCCGCCCTTGGTTTCGCTCTCGAAGCGAAGCTCAAGGGTTTCGAAGGGGATGCCTGTCCGGAATGCGGCAACTTCACCATGGTCCGCAACGGGACGTGCCTCAAATGCACGACCTGCGGCGGCACCACCGGATGCAGTTGAGCATGCGTGACGAAGCGTACCCGCGTACCCCGGGGTTCCCACGGTTGGGTGCCTCAAAGCTAACCATAGGAGACAGTTATGGCTGCTAAGAAGAAGGCTGCTAAGAAGAAAGCTGCTAAGAAGAAGAAGCAGTAAATAAGGAAAGGGCGTAAGCCAAGGCCATGCGCTTTGGCCCCTCTAACCGAACGCCTTTCGGCTTCCGCGTGGGTGCCCTCATGGCCCCACCGGAAGCCACCTTCTAATGACAAGTCTTTAAGCTAATAAGACGTCCCGCCTTTGGGGGCGGAAAGGCGTAACTGTACGGGTCCGGCGACTTCGGTCTGCCGGACTTCTTTGTTGTTCGATCCGCCGACGACCTTTGCTCGTCAGCACGAGCCGTCCCAACCGCGCGGCTCAGCCGACCCGCAGTACCCCGGCTGCCCTGAAATTCAGCACGCCGCCTGCCCTCAAGGGGAGGCGTACGCGACAGCCGTTGCTGGCAGTGAACTCGAGGTGCCGCGGGTCGTCGAAATTCAGTGACACGACGGTCGCGCCGACGAGCAGACACAGCGCGTCGCGCGAGCCGGGCTTGGGAAAACTATAGACCGCTTCGCCGATACCGACCTGCGGATCACCGCGACTATGCAGGACAGGACCTTCGAAATGGAATTCGACGCCGTCGTGCACGAACGAGATCGCGGAAACCTTCCGACCGATCAGGTCCCCTGGCTCCTTCAACAGCGCATCTCCCGCTCCATGCTCAATTCTTGCCGTGGATTTGCGCTCGGGTCTTGAGCTTCCGATAACACATGACTGCGTGTCAAATTCCCGGCGCAATTCCTGGCACGTTTCGCGCTATGCTCAGTCCATGCCGGATGCCTCCCCGACCATCGGCCTGCGTGTTGTCGAGTCGCTCTCCGCGGTCGAAGCCGACCAATGGGACGCCTGCGCACTGGCGCCGGGATCGGCCGGCAACCCTTTCCTCAGCTATGGCTTTCTGAAGGCCCTGGAGGATTCGAGGTCCGTGGGCCGACGCACCGGCTGGCAGCCGCAATACCTGCTGGCCGAGGGCGAAGACGGCACATTGCTGGGCGCCGTCCCGCTCTATCTAAAAGGTCACAGCCAGGGGGAATACGTATTCGACCATGGCTGGGCGCAGGCCTTCGAGCGCGCCGGCGGACGCTACTATCCGAAGCTGCAAGTCGCCGTCCCGTTCACGCCAGTACCTGGACCGCGTCTCTTCGTGAGGCCTGGGCCCTATGCATCGGCCGTGTGCGACGCGATGATCGACATGCTGGCCAAGATCGCAGGCGACAACCAGATCAGCTCGGTTCACGCCACCTACTGCACCGAGGCCGACTGGAAGCGCTTCGGCGAGCATGGCTGGTTGCTGCGGCTCGGCCGGCAGTATCATTGGCGCAACAACGGCTACGGCTGCTTCGACGACTTCCTGGCGGCGCTGGCGTCACGCAAGCGCAAGGCGATCCGCAAGGAGCGTGATTCGGTGCGTCGCGACGGTTTGACCGTTCGCGCGCTCAGCGGCGAGGAGATCGAGCCCGAGCACTGGGATGCCTTCTTCGCCTTCTACATGGATACCGGCGGCCGCAAGTGGGGCTCGCCCTATCTGACACGTTCCTTCTTCGACATCCTGGGATCGACCATGGCCGACAAGGTCGTGCTGGTGATGGCCGAGTCCGACGGCCGGCCGGTCGGCGGCGCGCTGAACCTCAAGGGCGACGACACGCTATACGGCCGCTACTGGGGCTGCCTGGAGAGCCACGCCTTCCTCCATTTCGAAGCCTGTTACTACCAGGCGATCGACTATGCCATCGCCCACGGTCTCCAACGTGTCGAGGCCGGGGCCCAAGGCGATCACAAGATCCAACGCGGCTATCTTCCGGTGCCGACTTATTCAGCCCACTGGATCGTCGACGGCGGCTTCCGCCGCGCCGTCGACAACTTCCTGAAACAGGAGCGCCCGGCCGTCGAGCAGGAGATCGAAGGGCTGATGCAGTACTCGCCGTTCCGAAAGGAGAACGAGTAGCGCTGCCACATTGCCTGCCGACGGCCTCCAGGAACAAGAAAGCGACCCTTGGCGCCCATCTCATCGAGATGTCATTGCCGACCGCCATCGCCGACCTGCGGCTTGAGCGCGTGAGAGTCCGGCCACACGACCATGAACAGCTCTCGAAACAACTGGGCGACGCTCGGATCGGACGCGCTGATGGCCGGCGTCCAAGCCGTGGTCTCCGACATCGGCATGTCATTGCGGCAGTAGACGGCATACAGCCTGAACATGCCTGGCTGAGCCGGGCCGGCGCGGCTCACGCCGCTGCAAACTTCCTTCGAGCCGAGGTCCTTGGCGGCATTGAACACGAGGATCAGACGGTAGTCTGGCTGGCCCTCCACCACCTCGACGTCGTAGGCGAAGGTGAGCGCGGGCCGAGGCTTGGCCGCCTGCAACGCCGGCAGCAGGTCGCGGGCAACGACGCCGATATCGCTGCCCGGGAAAGGATTGCCTTCCAGCACGACCTTGAAGTCGTGGTGGTCGGCGATGGAGAAGAACTCGCCGTAGTCATACTGGGGGGCATAGTTGGTGCCGCCGATGACGGCTGCCGAAGCCATGGCCGGGGCCAGCATGAGGCCGGCAAAGACAGCTGCGACAGTGTCGCTGATCTTCATGGAATTCCTCCTTCAGGCTGATTGCCTGTGCAGGAATTCTCGCCGCGCCGGCATTACGGCACGCTGACCATGCAGCTGACGGCGATTACGGCCGGCTGACTCAACGGCGGCGCATCAGGACGCGCCGAAAAAGAAGAGTGTGAAAACCAGCAGTGGCTGGACGACATCCATAGGTATTTCCGGGCGCTGGTCTCGATGGTCAATTTCGGGCCCGGAAGACCGCGGCGGCGCTCGCCGCGGCCTGGAGTGCGACCCAGAAGAAAGGTCGGACGAACATCACTCAGCCAGCACGGGTTCCTGATTGGCCGGCGGCAAAGCATCCCGCTCGGGTGGCAGGAAGGTGAAGGCGAGCTCCTGCGCTGCACCCTCGCCCTTGGTGTCGACCCGCACGGTACCGCCACCCTGGCTCAGCTTGCCGAACAGCACTTCCTCGGCAAGCGGCTTCTTCAGGTGTTCCTGGATGACGCGGGCGAGCGGGCGGGCGCCGAACAGGCGGTCATAGCCCTTCTCCGCCAGCCAGCGGCGTGCGGCGTCCGACAGCTCGATGAATACCTTGCGATCGGCGAGCTGGACTTCGAGCTCGGCCACGAACTTGTCCACCACCTTGCCCATGCTCTCGGGACCGAGGTTGGCGAACTTGATCACGGCGTCGAGGCGGTTGCGGAACTCCGGTGCGAAGAGACGGTTGATCGCCTCGTCGTCCTCGTCGTGCCGCGCCTCTCGGCCGAAGCCCAGCGCCGGCTTGGCGATGTCGGCGGCGCCCGCGTTGGTCGTCATGCACAGGATGACATTGCGGAAGTCGACCGTCCGGCCGTTGTGGTCGGTGAGCTTGCCGTAGTCCATGACCTGCAGGAGCACGTTGAACACGTCGGGATGCGCTTTCTCGATCTCATCGAGCAGGATGACGCAATGCGGATGCTGATTGACCTGGTCGGTCAAGAGGCCGCCCTGGTCGAAGCCGACATAGCCCGGCGGGGCGCCGATCAGTCGCGAGACCGAGTGCCGCTCCATGTACTCCGACATGTCGAAACGGATCAGCTCGAGGCCGAGCAGGCGGGCGAGCTGGCGGGTCACCTCCGTCTTGCCGACGCCGGTAGGACCGGCCAGCAGATAGGAGCCGATGGGCTTCTCCGGCGAGCGCAGGCCGGCGCGCGCTAGCTTGATCGCCGCGGAGAGCTGATCAATCGCGCGTTCCTGGCCGAACACCACTGTCTTCAGATCGCGGTCGATGTTGCGCAGCATCTCGGTGTCATCCTTCGACACGCTCTTGGGCGGGATGCGAGCGATCTTCGCGACGATTTCCTCGATGTCGGGCACGTCGATGGTCGACTTGCGCAGGTCGGGCGTGCGCAGCATCTGGGCGGCACCCACCTCGTCGATCACGTCGATGGACTTGTCGGGCAGCTTGCGATCGTGGATGTAGCGCGCCGCCAGCTCGACCGACGCCTTGATGGCGTCGTCGGTGTAGGTGACGTGATGGTGCTTCTCGTAGACCGGCTTCAGCCCCTTCATGATCTCGACGGCGTCGGCGATCGAGGGCTCCGGCACGTCGATCTTCTGGAAGCGACGGACCAGTGCGCGGTCCTTCTCGAAATAGTTGCGATATTCCTTGTAGGTGGTCGAGCCTATGCAACGAAGTTCGCCCGACTGCAGCGAGGGCTTCAGCAGGTTCGACGCATCCATCGAGCCGCCCGACGTCGCGCCGGCGCCGATGATGGTGTGGATCTCATCGATGAACAGCACCGAGTTGGGCTTCTTCTTGAGCTCGGACAACACCGCCTTGAGGCGCTCCTCGAAGTCGCCGCGATAGCGCGTGCCGGCCAGCAGAGCGCCCATGTCGAGCGCGTAGATCACCGACTCCTTCAGCACCTCGGGCACCTCGCCTTCGACGATCTTGCGTGCCAGCCCCTCGGCGATCGCCGTCTTGCCGACGCCCGGCTCGCCGACATAGAGCGGGTTGTTCTTGGTGCGGCGGCACAGGACCTGAATGGTGCGCTCGACCTCGTGCTCACGGCCGATCAACGGATCGACACGGCCCTCGCGCGCCTTCTGGTTGAGGTCGACGCAGTAGGCGGCCAGGGCCTCGTTGCCCTGCTTCACCCCGCTCTCGCCACCGTTCTCCTCTTCCGAGCCCGACACCCGACGGGTGCGCGCACGGCCCGGCACCTTGGCCTTGCCGTGGCTGATGTAGTCGACGGCATCGAGCCGCGTCATCCCCTGGTTCTCGAGGAACGACACGGCATGGCTGTCGCGCTCAGAGAACAGCGCCACCAGCACGTTGGCGCCTGTGACTTCCTTGCGACCCGACGACTGCACGTGCACCGCAGCGCGCTGGACGACGCGCTGGAAGCCCGCGGTCGGCAAGGGCTCGCTGGGGTTCTGGGTGATGATGCCCTTGAGGCGATTGTCGATGAAGGTCTCGAGATCGTGGCGCAGGCGGTCGATGTCGACGCCGCAGGCCTTGAGGACGGGAACCGCGTCGTCGTCCTCCGTCATCGCCAGGAGCAGGTGCTCGAGTGTCGCGTATTCGTGGCGGCGTTCCCCAGCAAGCCCGAAAGCTCGGTGAAGGGATCTCTCGAGGTTCTTGGACAGCATGGACATCGAACTACCTCGACTGAAGGAACAACGTACTACTCTCGATCAGGTTCACTCCTTCTCCAGCGTACACTGGAGAGGATGTTGGTTCTTGCGGGCATAGTCTACCGTCTGGGTCACCTTGGTCTCGGCGATCTCGTAAGTGTACACGCCGCACACGCCGACGCCCTTCTGGTGGACGTGCATCATGATCTTGTTGGCTTCTTCGCGGTTCTTCTGAAAGATGTGCTGCAGGACGTCGACGACGAACTCCATCGGCGTGTAATCGTCGTTCAACATCAATACCTTGTACATGGACGGCTTCTTCGTGCGGGTCCGGGTGAGCGTGAGCGCTCCGCTGCGGCCTTCGCCCTCGCCCTCCCCGTCGTCGCGACGCGGCGGCTGCTGCGGTGGACCGCCGGGGGGCTCGTTGGGCCCGCCCAGCCGGTCGCCGTCGAGGCGCCAGTCCCAGTCGATACGCACAGAGTCCATCGTCCAGATCACAATCCCCAAAGAACGCCGAACCGCTGGAATTATATAGGCTCCGCCGGGGATTCCGCTAGCTCGGCTCGCAACCGGTCACCCACAGCGGTCGCTGAGCAAGACTCGCGCCGGATATCTGCCTTTGCCGCTCGAAATTGCCGACCGAAATGCAGCTTGCCGGCAAATAGCCACAAAGGCGGATGCGCCTATCGCGGCCGCAGGCCGTTCTTGCCGACGGTCAGGGTCCACTGATTGGCATTCATATGATTGACCGGTGCATTGGGATCACGCCGCAGCTCTGCCGGCACGAGCTTGCGCGGCGGGTTTACCGGCACGGGGACGGTGTCGAACGAAAAGAGTTTCTGGGCAAACTTCACGTTGGCGAATCCGTCGGTCGGATAGTGATAGGCCTGGAAGCCCCACACGCCGTCGCGGCACGAGGCGATCGTCCACCAGAAGTCGACGTCGGGCAGCCGCAGGCCGTCGCGCGGCGGACCAAAGGCGGCACTCGCCTGAAACAGCGCCATCAACTCCCGCGTTTCACCGACGTTCAGGATGCGCTCTCCTCGCTTCATGCTCCACGGCTTCAGCGCGTCTCCGCCGTTGAACATCAACAGGTTGGAGACCACGCCCTGGTCGGCCAGCACGCCGATGCCGAGGCCCGCCGTCCCGTCGGGCTGCAGGAAGAGCTCGTAGGTCCTGACCTGCTCGGAATAGATCGCGTTGTAGATCAGGCGCATGCGATTGCGTCCGTTTCTGCCGCAATCAGCCCGAATGTCGTCACCCCCGACGAAGGCGAACCAGTTGAAGCTGCGCACGATCGGCGGGTCGACATAGCGGTCGGGCCGCTGGGCCGAGGCCATCGGCGAGGCCCCTAAAAGAAGCCCGAACAGAGCCACAAACATCCACTTCATTGCGAGCTCTCCGTCCCGTAAGAGGGCCATTCGCCCCAGCCTCAACGCCAACCTGGGCATCAAGGCGGCAGCTAAAAAGTTGCATAGCCCCACAAATTTGAGTATTGTCGAGGAACTGCCTCTAAGTCTTTGCTCAAGCACAAAAATATAGACTTCGGTAATGGCGTAATTGCGATGACATCCCCTCTCCGTCGCATCGCGGCCGGTCTCTCCCTGCTCGCCGCAGCGTTCTTCCTTGTTGCTGCGCTCCTGCCCAGCGGGGCCAACGCGCAATCACCGCCGGTCAAACGGGCGGCGCCGACTGGCAAGGCCAAGGCCGTACGGCCAGCGGCCGTCTCGAGCTGGGTCGCCAACCCAAGCGTCGATGGCCGCGACGCCTACATCATCCTCGACGCCGCCAGCGGGCGCGAGCTCTCCTCCGATCAGCCTGACCAGCTTCGCCATCCGGCTTCGCTCACCAAGCTGATGACGATCTATCTCACCTTCTCGGCGCTCGACTCGGGCCGCCTCTCGCTCGGCGACGGCCTGCCGGTGTCGATCAGCGCGCTCAACGCACCGCCGACCAAGATGGGCCTGCCGCCAGGCGGCACTGTCAGCGTGCGCGACGCCACGATGGCGCTGGTGACGCGCTCGGCCAACGACGCTGCCCTGGTGCTGGCAGAAGCGCTGGGTGGCGACGAGGCGAGCTTTGCCGCGATGATGACCAGCAAGGCTCGCCAGCTCGGCATGACGCAGACGGTCTTCCGCAACGCCTCGGGCCTGCCCAACCGCGAACAGGTCACCACGGCACGCGACATGGCGCGGCTCGCCTTTGCGCTGATGCGAGACTTCCCGCATTACTATCCGGTGTTCTCGGTGCAGAGCTGGCCCTATCGCGGCCGCATCCTGGACAACCACAACCGCATGCTCGGCTCCTACGAAGGCGCCGACGGCCTCAAGACCGGCTACACCAATGCCTCGGGCTTCAACCTCGTGATGTCGGCGATACGCGACAACCGCCGCCTGATCGGCGTGGTGATGGGCGGCGACAGTGCCGGCCAGCGCGACCGCATGATGGCCATGCTGATGGACCAGGGCTTCGCCTCGGCGGCGAGCATGCGGCTCTCGGCTTGGACCAGCATCCGCAAGCCACAGTCGGCGCGCTACACCTCGGCCAACTTCGATCCCAGCCTGATCATTCCGGAGAGCACGCCGCGGCTGGCGATGGCGAGTGCGCAGCCGCAGGCCGCATTCATCGCCGCTGCGCCGTCGCCTGCCCCTCAGCCCCAGGCGCCGGCGGGCCAACGCGTCGCCGGCCCTGCCGTGCCGTCAACGGCCGAAGGCAGTGCTGCTCCCAACGGAGCTTCAACCGGCGGACCGGCGATCGGCAGCTGGGTCATCCAGGTCGGCTCGTTCGCCGATGCGGACGCCGCCCAACTCGCGCTCGGGCGCGCCTCCATGGCCTTGTCCGAAGGCCAGCGGCAGACCGCGGCGGCGAGCATCGACGAGGTGCAGATGGCCAGCAAGACCTTCCACCGCGCTCGTCTCACCAACCTCTCTCAGACCCAGGCCGTCGACGGCTGCAAGCGGCTGGAGAAAAAGAAGATCTATTGCTCGGCGCTCCAGGTCACCGCCTGGAATACGCCTAACGCGCGCTGAGAGCCCGCCTCAGCCGACTGACGAAGCGTCGCTTGTGGCGGCCCTTCCACAGCGCATAGTTCCAGGGTGAGGTCGACGGCTGCAGCCGGGCCACGATCGGTTCGAACACCGACACCGTCGCCAGCCCTCCACCGATCCGCACCTTCAGCCGCGCGATCGTGTAGCCCGGTCCCTCATAGGCCGCGAGCCGCGCCACGTCGCGCGACGTGAGGCCGCCGACCACGACGCCCTGCACCCGATCGGCCGCGTTGCGAACTACGACGGGATAGGTCGCGCCCTTTGCCCGCCGGCGCGAATGGCCGGGCAGGACCGCCGGCGCGAAGGCCGACGGCGGCAGGCGCCGACCTACTACCAGCGCCATAACGTCCGGGTCGAGCAGCGTGCCGTAGAAGAAGAAGGCATTCATGGCGTGTCAGCGGACTGCGGACCCGCCGCCACGCACTTTAGAAAGAGCATCAGTGGTGTCCGCTGCCCGCATCGTCTGGAAGCGTGACGCCGCTTGCCGAGAGGGCCGCCTTGAGCTCGACCATGAGCCGATCCAAACCGCCCTGGTCGGCCGCCTCGCAGCGCGCCACCAGCACGGGCTGGGTGTTGGACGCGCGCAGCAGCCACCAGCCATCTTTCGTGCTGACACGCACTCCGTCGATGTCGGAGAACTTGGCGCCCGCCTTCTTCAGGCGCGCCTTCACCTCCTCGACCACGCCGAACTTGCGCTCGTCGGCGCAATCGAAGCGCAGTTCCGGCGTATTGATCGGCTGGGGCAGGCCATCGCGCATGTCGGCCAGGCTCTCCTTGCTGGTGGCCACGATGTTGAGCAGGCGCAGGCCGCAATAGAGCGCGTCGTCGAAGCCGTAGAAGGTGTCGGCGAAGAAGATGTGGCCGCTCATCTCGCCGGCCAGCGGCGACTTGATCTCGGCCATCTTGCTCTTGATCAGCGAATGGCCTGTCTTGAACATCATGGGATTACCGCCGGCCTTGGCGATTTCGTCGAACAGCACCTGGCTCGCCTTGACGTCGGCGATGATGGTCGCGCCGGGATGCGTCTTGAGCACGTCGCGCGACCACAGCACCAGGAGCTGGTCGCCCCACAGCACGCGGCCCTTGCCGTCGATCGCGCCGATGCGATCGCCGTCGCCGTCGAAGGCGATGCCGAGGTCGCAACCGCGTTTCTTGACCTCCGCCATCAGCTGCTCGAGGTTCTTCGGCACCGTCGGATCAGGATGATGCGCCGGGAAGTGGCCATCGACCGTCTCGTTCAGCACGAAATGCTCCCCAGGCAGCTTGTCGACCACCGAGCGGATCGACACACCCACCGCACCGTTGCCGGTATCCCACGCGACCTTGAGCTTCTTGCCCGGCTTCACATCGCGCAGGAGGCGCTCCGCATAGGCGGCAAGGACGTCCTTCTTCTCGACCTTGCCCTGCCCGCTCTCCCAATCGCCCTTGGCGGCGATGGCGCCAAGCTTCTGTATCTCTTCGCCGAAGAACGACTTCTTGCCCATCATCATCTTGAAGCCGTTGTAGTCCGGCGGATTGTGAGAGCCGGTGATCTGCAGGCCAGCATCGGTGTCGAGGTGATAGACGGAAAAGTAAAGCATCGGCGTCGACACCATGCCGACGCTTAGGACGTCGATGCCCGCTGCGGTAAGGCCTTCGGTAAGGGCGGCCGCCAGTTCGGGCGAGCTCAGCCGGCCGTCGTAGCCCAGCGCCACCCGCTTGCCGCCGTTGCGGCGCACCATCGTGCCGAAGCTGCGGCCGATGGCACGCGCATCGGCAGCGTGCACCTCCCTGCCGACGACGCCGCGGATGTCGTACTCGCGCAGGATGTTGGGATCGAACTTGTGCGCGGTCTCAGTCATTCGAAGAAGCTCCACTTGCAGGGGACGTCAATTGCGCGGCTGGGGACGGCCCACCCCTTCGTAGGCGAAGCCCAGGCCGCGCATTTCCTCGGGATCGAAGATGTTGCGCAGGTCGACGATACGCGGCTGGCGCATGACCTGCTTGATGCGCCGCGGGTCGAGGCCACGAAACTCGTGCCATTCGGTGATGACGACCAGGACGTCGGCCTCGAAAGCGGCATCGTAGGCTGTCTTGGCGAAGGAAATGTTGTTGAGGAGCTTGGCCGCCTCGGACATGCCCTCGGGATCGAACGCCACGACCTTCGCCCCGGCCGTCTGCAGCGCCGGCACGATGTCGAGCGACGGCGCATCGCGCATGTCGTCGGTGTTGGCCTTGAAGGTGAGACCGAGCACACCCACCGTCAATCCTGCCACCGAGCCGCCGCAGAAATCGATGACCTTGCGGGCCATGCGCTTCTTGCGCGCGCTGTTGACCTCGATCACCTGCTCGACGATCGTCTGCGGCGCGTCGACCTCGCGCGCCGTGTAGGCCAGCGCCAGCGTATCCTTGGGAAAGCACGAGCCGCCGAAGCCCGGACCGGGATGCAGGAACTTGCGGCCGATCCGACCATCCAACCCGATGCCGCGAGCCACGTCGTGGACGTCCGCGCCGACGCGCTCGCAGAGATCGGCGATCTCGTTGATGAAGGTGATCTTGGTCGCGAGGAAAGCGTTGCCGGCGTACTTGGTGACCTCGGCCGTCTCGATGTTGGTGAACACCATCGGCGTCTGGATCAGGTTTAGCGGACGGTAGATCGCCGCCATCACCTCGCGCGCCCGCTGCGTCTCGACGCCGATGATCACCCGGTCGGGCTTCATGAAGTCCTCGATCGCCGCCCCCTCGCGCAGGAACTCGGGGTTGGAGCACACATCGAACTCGGCCGACGGCTGGGTCTCGCGGATGATGCGCGCCACCTCGCGGCCGGTGCCGACCGGCACCGTCGACTTGGTCACCACCACCGTGTAGCTCCCGATCGCCTCCGCCACCTCGGCCGCCGCGGCATAGACATAGCTCAGGTCGGCGTGGCCGTCGCCGCGACGGGTCGGCGTGCCGACGGCGATGAACACCGCATCGGCGTTGCCCACGCCATCGCGGAGCCTCGTGCTGAACGACAGCCGCTCCGCCTTGACGTTGTCGGCGACCAGCCTGTCCAAGCCGGGCTCGTAGATCGGCATCTCGCCCCGCAGCAGCCGCGCGATCTTGCCGTCGTCCTTGTCGATACACAAAACGTCATGGCCGAACTGGGCGAAGCATGCGCCGGACACAAGTCCGACATAGCCCGAACCGATCATGGCGATACGCATGGCGTCAGGCCTTCAGCAGGCGACCAAGCAACGCCCGCGTATCGGCAGAAGTATCGGAGCGGTTGAGGGCGACGGCGATGTTGGCCTCGAGAAACCCCAGCCGGCTGCCGCAGTCATAGCGTTGGCCGGCATAGGTCAGCGCATGGAACGGTTTGTTGCCGATCATCTTGGCCATGGCGTCGGTGAGCTGGATCTCGCCGCCGGCGCCGGTCTCGTGCTTGTCGAGATGATCGAAGACCTCGGGCACGAGTACGTAGCGGCCGATGATGGCAAGCGTCGAGGGCGCAACCTCGGGCTTGGGCTTCTCGACCAGTCCGGTGATCTCCTGCAGACCGTCCTTCTCGGCCTGCACCGCGGCGATGCCGTAGCTCTTGGTCTGTTCGCGCGGCACGTCCATCACCGCAACGACATTGCCGCCGGTCCTGTTGTGCGCCGCTACGAGCTGTGCGGTGCAACTCGGCGAATCGATCGTGAGCTCGTCGGGCAGCAGCACGGCAAACGGCTCGCGGCCGATCCAGTCGCGCGCGCACCACACGGCGTGGCCGAGGCCGAGCGGCCGCTGCTGGCGCGTGAAGATTGCCTTGCCCGGCTTGATGGCAGCATCCTGGGTCTGCTTCAGCTCGCTCTTCTTGCCGCGCTCGTTCAGCGTCGCTTCCAGCTCATAGGCGGCATCGAAGTGATCCTCGATGGCGCCTTTGTTGCGCCCGGTGACGAACACGAATTCCTCGATGCCTGCCGCCAGACATTCCTCGACCGCGTACTGGATCAGGGGCCGGTCGACGACCGTCAGCATCTCCTTGGCCATCGCCTTGGTGGCAGGGAGGAAACGGGTACCCAAACCCGCCACGGGTAAGACGGCTTTGCGGACGCGCTGCGGCATGCTTCATCGACCTCGTTGATACTCACTCACCAGGACGCAGGTTGTTGCCACGCCCGGGAACACCCCGCAAGTTCAACCACTTATTAGCCACCGACCAGTACGTCCTTTGCCCGGTTGATGCGCGCGGCAAGGTCGGCGGTGCCGCCAGCGTCAGGATGCGTACGACGGATGAGGCGGCGATGCGCCGCCCTGATCTCGTCCTCGGTGGCGCCCTGGGAAAGGCCCAGTACCGCCAGCGCCTCCTCGCGCGACATGTCGGTGCGAGGTCCGCGGGGCGGTGACTGCCGTGCGGCGCGCCAGTCGACATTCAGCCGCCGATCGAGATAAGCCTCCATCACCCGCAGCGAATCGGCATCGGTCCCGCATTCTTCGTGAAGGTCCAGCAGTTCGCCGTCGGACAGCTGATCCAGTGTGCGCCCGGCAAAACGGCCGGCCAGAACCGTGCCGCCGACGTCACCGGTGGAGTGATCGATCCACGCCTGCAGGAACGACGTCCGCACTTCGGTGCGCCGGCCTGTACCGGGTGAGCTGAAGCCGCCGGACGGCCGATTGCGCAGGGCGCGGGCGATGAGGCCGGTGATCACCAGGCCAGCGAGGCCGAACAGCTCCGGCAGCAGGCTCGGCAAGAAGCGCAGGCCGAAGATCAGCATGCCGCCGACGGCGATGGCGCCCAGCCCGACCAGCACCAAGCGTATGCCGCGTGCCATCGACGACGGGTTGGCGCGCAGGAACCAGGCGATGCCGAGGGCGACGACGGCGAGAATGACGAGGGCCAGGACGATGGCCGGCATGGCTCACTGTCTCGGTGCAGGACGCTGCTGGCCGGCCGGCGGCGGCAACCCACCGGGCGTGGCCGGCGGTGTCTGCGACTGCTGCTGCTCGGCGCGTTCGCGCTGGATCTGGCGCCAGCGCTCGACGTTGCGATTGTGCTCGACGAGCGTCGTTGCGAAGGCGTGCCCGCCCTGCCCGTCGGCAACGAAGAAGAGCGCACGGTCGCGTACCGGATTGGTTGCCGCCTGGATCGAGGCGCGCCCCGGGTTGCAGATCGGGCCGGGCGGCAGGCCGGTGATGAAATAGGTGTTGTAGGGCGAGTTCGACTGCAGATCGGCGCGCGTCAGCTCGCGGTTGAACGGCACCTTGCCCTGGGTGATGCCATAGATCGTCGTCGGGTCGCTCTCGAGCCTCATGCGCCGGCGCAACCGATTGATAAAGACGGCGGCGACCTTGGCGCGCTCGGCCGGGAGCGCCGTCTCCTTCTCGACGATCGAGGCGAGGATCAAGGCCTCGCGGCGGTTGGCGAGCGGCAAGCCGGCGGTACGCTTGCGCCAGGCTTCATCCAACGCCTTGTCCATCGCCTCCTTCATGCGCATCAGCAGCCCGTCGCGCGTGTCGTCGCGCGAATAGAAGTAGGTCTCGGGCAGCAGGTCGCCTTCCTTGAGGTCGAGCGTGATCTCGCCCGACAACGCCGGCGTGTTCTTCACCAGGTCGATCACCTCAGCCGTCGTCATGCCTTCGACGACGGTGAGCCGGCGCTGCACCTGCTTGCCCGACTGCAGGAGATCGAGCAGCCCCAGCATGGAAATATGTGCCGGGATCTCATATTCGCCCGCCTTGATGGGCCTGGGCGTCGGATCGATCATCACCGCCACCCGGAACAGGCGCTCGTGATCGATTATGCCTTCTTCCTTCAGCACCTTGGCCATGGTCTGCGGCCCCGCGCCGCGCGGGATGACGATGTTCTTGGTCGCGGTCGAGGGTCCCGCCGCTCCCAGCAGCTGACTGCCAAGCCACAGCGCGCCACCCATCAGGGTGACGAACAGGGCGACGAAGAACAGGACCCAACGGAAATAGCTGAGCAACCCCAGCTCCGATGATCAGACAGGACCGAAGATCAACGAGGCGTTGGTACCGCCGAAGCCGAACGAGTTGCTGAGCGCGTATCGGACCTTGCGCTGCTTGGCCTGCTTGGCGACGAGATCAATGTCGCACCCTTCGTCAGGCTCGTCCAGATTGAGCGTCGGCGGCACCGCCTGCTCGATGATCGACTTTATCGAATAGATCGCCTCGATGGCGCCGGCAGCGCCCAGCAGATGGCCGGTCGCCGACTTGGTCGACGACATGGACAGTTTGTAGGCGTCCTGTCCGAACGTCTTCTTCACCGCGCCGAGTTCGATCACATCGGCCATGGTCGACGTGCCGTGGGCATTGACGTAGTCGATCTGGTCGGTGTTGACCTTGGCGCGCTTCAGCGCCGCCTTCATTGCGCGCTGGGCGCCGTCGCCGTCCTCCGACGGTGCGGTGATGTGATAGGCATCGCCCGACAGGCCATAGCCCACGACTTCGGCATAGATCTTCGCGCCGCGCTTCTTGGCGTGCTCGTACTCTTCGAGTACCACGACGCCCGCGCCTTCGCCCATGACGAAGCCGTCGCGTCGTTTGTCCCACGGCCGCGACGCCTGGGTCGGCGTGTCGTTGAAATCGGTCGACAGCGCCTTGCAGGCGTTGAAGCCCGCGATGCCGATGCGGCAGATCGCAGCCTCGGCGCCGCCTGCCACCATGACGTCGGCATCGTCGAGCTGGATCAGGCGCGCGGCGTCGCCCAGCGCATGGGCGCCGGTGGCGCAGGCCGTGACGACGGAATGGTTCGGACCCTTGAAGCCATACTTGATCGAGACCTGGCCCGAGGCGAGGTTGATCAGCGCCGAAGGAATGAAGAACGGGCTGACGCGGCGCGGTCCGCGCTCCTTCAGCACCAGCGAGGTCTCGTAGATCGTCTGCAACCCGCCGATGCCCGCGCCGATCATCACGCCAGTGCGGTTGAGGCTGTCCTCGTCGGTCGGCTTCCAGCCCGAATCGTCGACCGCCTGGTCGGCGGCGGCAATGCCGAAGATCAAGAACTTGTCGAGCTTCCGCTGTTCCTTCGGGGCAAGATAGCTGTCGACGTTGAAATGGCCGTTTGCCTTGTCGCCCTGCGGCACTTCGCCCGCGATCTTCGTCGCGAGATCGGAGGTGTCGAAGGCCTGGATGGACCGGATGCCGGACTCGGCCGCCATCAGGCGCCGCCAGTTGGTATCGACGCCGTCGCCCAGCGGCGTCACCATCCCCATGCCGGTAATGACGACTCGCCTCATTGCCTGTTCTCCTCCTCGCCGCAGGAGATGATCAGGACTTGGCGTTGCTCTGGATGAAGCCGATGGCGTCGCCGACTGTCTGGATCTTCTCGGCGGCATCGTCGGGAATCTCGATGCCGAATTCCTCTTCGAACGCCATCACCAGTTCTACCGTATCCAGGCTGTCGGCGCCCAGGTCGTCGATGAACTTGGCATCTTCCTTCACCTGCGCCGCTTCGACGCCCAGATGCTCCACGACGATCTTCTTAACGCGCTCGCCAATATCGCTCATTTTCTTGTCCTTCCCGTATTTCATCAAACTTGTTTCGCCCGAGGGAACGGCGATTTCCGGCTCTTATACATAGCTGCCTCCCTATTGGCTAGCGCCGGAAAGCCCACTGAATCAGGCACTTGCAGCCATTCCCCTCAGATCATCGCCATCCCGCCGTTGATGTGCAGGGTCTGGCCGGTGACGTAGGCGGCCTCGTCGCTGGCCAGGTACACCACGCCGGCTGCGATCTCGTCGGGCGTGCCCAGCCGGTCGGCGGGAACACGGCCCAGAATCGCCTTCTTCTGTTCATCGGTCAGCACGTCGGTCATCGGCGTGACAATGAAGCCCGGCGCCACGCAGTTCACCGTGATGGCGCGCGAGGCGAGTTCCTGGGCGAGCGACTTGGACATTCCGATCAGGCCCGCCTTGGCGGCGGCGTAGTTGGCCTGGCCAGGATTGCCGGTGACGCCCACGACCGAGGTGATGTTGATCACCCGGCCGTGGCGCCGGCGCATCATGCCGCGCATCGCCGCCCGGGTCAGCCGGAAGGTGCCGGTCAGATTCACCTGCAGCACCTTCTCCCACTCCTCGTCCTTCATGCGCATCGAGATGTTGTCGCGCGTGATGCCGGCATTGTTGACCAGAACGTCGATCTTGCCCATCGCCGCCTCGGCTTCCTTGGCCAGGCGGTCGATATCGCCGGCGTCGTCCATCCGCGCAGCGATGGCGTGGGCGCGCTCGCCGAGTTCACCACTCAGCGTCTCGAGGACGTCGGCGCGGGTGCCCGAGAGGGTGACCGTGGCGCCCTGCCTGTGCAGTGCGCGGGCGATGGCACCGCCGATGCCGCCGGAGGCACCGGTCACCAGAGCCGCCTTCCCGGAAAGATCGAACATTGGGCCTCCTGATCTGCGTTGTCGTCTCTTCCCATCCTGCGGGGAGGAGCAAAGAGGGAATCAAGCCGTCTTCAGAAAGGCCTCGATGTCGGCCGGCGTATTCAGCGCCAGGCCGGTCATCTCCTTGTCGATCCGCTTGACCAGCCCCGACAGCACCTTGCCCGAGCCGCATTCCACCAGCGACTCGACGCCCTGCGATTTCATGTACTGCACGCTCTCGCGCCAGCGCACCAGTCCGGTGACCTGCTCCACCAGACGCTGCTTGATGGCATTGGGCTCGGTGATCTCGGCCGCCAGCACGTTGGCGATCAGCGGCACGCACGGTGTCGAGAGCGTTACCGCAGCGAGCGCATTCTGCATGGCGTCTGCGGCGGGCTGCATCAGCGGGCAGTGGAACGGTGCGCTGACCGGCAGGAGCATGCCGCGCTTGGCGCCGCGAGGCTTGGCCGACTCGATGCAACGCTCGACCGCAGCCTTGTGGCCGCTTACCACCACCTGGCCGCCGCCATTGTCGTTGGCGACCGTGACGACTTCGCCCTGCGCAGCTTCCTTGCAGGCCTCCTCTGCCGGCGCAAGCTCGATGCCCAGCAGTGCGGCCATGGCGCCCTCGCCCACCGGCACTGCCTTCTGCATCGATTGGCCGCGCAGCTTGAGAAGCCGCGCGGCGTCTGCGAGTTGCAGGGCACCGGCGGCCGTCAATGCCGAATACTCGCCGAGCGAATGGCCGGCGACGTGGCTCGCCAGGTTGGCCAACGGCCTGTTGCCGTCCTTCTCCAGGATGCGCACCACCGCAATGCTGACGGCCATCAGCGCCGGCTGGGCATTCTCGGTCAGGACCAGGTCCGTTTCGGGCCCTTCCCGCATCAATTTCGACAGATTCTGCTTTAACGCCTCGTCGACCTCGTGGAACACGTCCCGGGCCGTTGAAAAGGCTCCGGCGAGGTCGACCCCCATGCCGACGGCCTGAGAACCCTGTCCCGGAAACACGAAAGCGCGACTCATGGGTCGTTTCCCCTGCGTTCTTGGTCTGAAGCGGCACCTCCATACCCCACCCAAGCTTAGGCCGGAACGCCTTGATTTCGAGGAATTTGCCTGTATAACCGCCGCTCTTCGGGGCCTGAATCGGCCCCGATCTCCTTGCCGACCCAAGCGATGGTGCGCCCAATGTACCAAAGCGACGG
>CADECW010000003.1 GCA_902825855.1 uncultured Rhodospirillales bacterium
GTGTTGAAGAACGGCAATCGCAGCTTCCAGGAATTCGAGTTCACCTCGAAGAAGTAGGGAGGGGGAGTCGGGCACGCCCAGTTGCGGAAGCCCTACCAAGCTCTCGTCCAACCCGCACCAAGAAGGGGGAGTCGATGAACGAATGGGTTTGGTTGGCGTGCGTTGGTCTTGTGCTGGCCGTGGTGCTCTGGTTCATTTTCACTCGCAGCAACTAGATGTGCGCACTTGCCCGTCGGACAGTCCTTCCGGCGGTTCTTCTCTCCGAAGAAGGGAGATGGCGGAGTCGGCCCCCTTTAGGTGCTCTCTACGAATTCCCGAAAACGATACTGACGCTACTCTACTACAGTTCTTGACGCTGATACACTTTGGTTATAATGTCGGCGCCTCGAGTTGCTTTTCGCGTCGTCGTTCTTTGCATCGTCTATCCGAACCAGAGGGGGCGGCGGCCGCCGTGCGTCTACGTTGCTCGCGAGTGCTGCGGCCGGATGAACCACGCACGGGCTGGTCGATCCGACCCTCGCCGAGGGCGAAAAGCGGTAGCGCAACTAGCGTAACTGTCTGAATGCAACCTGGACTGCACCCCTTGGGTGAGACAGCAAAACTGTCGACAGCGGTTCCCACCCATCGAGGTTCGTCAGCGTCGCCGCCTGCGATGCAGAAGCAGCGCGCCGATCGCCAGCGCAAGAACGGCCGCCACGCCGCAACCTAGTGAGACATAGCCGGCGACGCTTCCTTCGCGCCAAGGGTCGCCCTCGGTCGCGCGGACCACGAACATCAGATAGAGCGCGAGGCCCAGGAGGATAAGAAACAGGGCCATGAGCGACCAGGACTTGGTAGTCATTGGTTCGGCTCGCCGATGTACTTCAACTCTGTCGATTGCGCGGGCGACTTTGCAGGCGTCGAGTCACCCTTGCGGTATGGCGAACGTGATCGAGGGTCCTGCTCCGGCGCCGCCATAAGGATAACCGTAAGGTGCGCTGTATCCGTAGGATGGGCGCGCGTAGCCGTCGTTGTCGGTCGTGCAGGCCCCGGCCAGTACGGTCAAGGCGGCAGCTAGAGCTGCAACGGCGCCCCGCATTCCGATCCTCATGGCAGCCTCCTTGGTGCTCGTGTGCTGATAAAACCCACGACGCCGATTGGTTGCATTCGTCCGCGTTTCAGCCCCGAGCAACCCGCATGGATGTTCGAGCATTGCATTGTCGACCTACAAAGGAGTGCGGAATGAGCAGTACGAGTGACAAGCTGAAAGGCACCGCCAATCAGATCGCCGGCAAGGTGAAGCAGGGAGTCGGTGAAGCCACGGACGACCCGCAGCTGAAGGGTGAAGGCAAGCTGCAGGAGGCCAAGGGCGACCTGCAGAAAGCGGTCGGCAAAGCCAAGGACGCGGTCAAGAAGGCTATCGATCCTTAACAACCAACTGTGACGCGTTGAGCGGCAAAGGGCGCCGGCTGGCGCCCTTTGCGTTGCCGCGGCACGACTGTCGACAGTCTCGGAACCTCCACGCCTCTTGTGCGTTGAAAACTATTGGCGAAGCCCGTCGCACCGGGCGCTAACGCACCGGGGGGACCACCTTATGGCGAAATCGACAACGCAGACGGCCCTGGCGCGTCTCATTTCCGACAACGAAGCAGGAATACTGGCGGATTGGGTCCGTTCCCTTTCGGCATCCGAGAGCCGAATCTCGCCGCAGGAGGCCCAGGGACAGGGCAAGGACTTGCTGCACGCCTTGGGCAAGGCAATTGCCGACGGCAACATCACCGACATCCGCGCGGCAGAGTTTGCCGACGTCCGCGACTTGCTGGCCGGCTACTCGCGTTCGCGCGCGCTGCAGGGCTTTTCGCCATCCGAGACCGCGACGTTCATTTTCTCCCTGAAGCAGGCACTGTTCGAGCGCATCCGCGCGACGACCAAGGACGCCGGCCAGATGGCGGACAGCATATGGGCGCTCAGCGTGCTGATCGACCAGCTTGGGCTGTTCACCATCGAGAGCTTCCAGAAGACGCGCGACGAGCTGATCGAGCGCCAGCGCCAGGAGATCGAGGAATTGTCGACCCCGGTCGTCAAGTTGTGGGACGGCATCGTCGCCCTTCCGCTGATCGGCACGCTCGATAGCGGCCGCACCCAGGTCGTGATGCAGAACCTGCTGGAGACCATCGTGCAGACCGGGGCGGAGATCGCCATTCTCGACATCACCGGCGTGCCCACCGTCGATACGCTGGTCGCCCAGCATCTTTTGAAGACCGTGTCGGCGGCCCGCCTGATGGGCGCCGACTGCATCATCAGCGGCATCCGCCCGCAGATCGCCCAGACCATCGTGCAGCTCGGCGTCGAGCTGAACGTGATCTCCAAGGCGACGCTCGCCGACGCGCTGGCGCTGGCGCTGAAGCGCACCGGCCGTGCGGTCGAGAAAGTTAAGAGGAATCCGAAGCTCCATGCCGACGAGCCGGTCGCCGAGAAGCGCGACTGAGGCTCGACCATGGACAACATACCCATCCTCAAGATCGGCCATGCCTTGCTGGTGACCATCCAGGTCGACATGCACGACCGGCTGGCCACCCAGCTCCAGGAAGACCTCACGACCCGGATCGTCCAGCACCGCGCCCGCGGCGTGCTGATCGACATTTCGGCACTGGAGATCGTCGACAGCTTCATCGGCCGCATGTTGGCCAATATCGCCAGCGTCTCGCGCCTGCTCGATGCCGACACGGTCGTGGTCGGCATGCGTCCTGAAGTGGCAATCACCCTGGTGGAGCTCGGGCTCGGCCTGCCCGGCGTCAAGACGGCGCTCAACGCCGAGCGAGGGCTCGCGCTGATCGGCGGCGTGCAGAGCGAGCAGGCGACGGAAGATGCCGACGACGACTGAAACGCTGCCGATCAAGAACGGCGACGATATCGTCCGCGTTCGCCAGAAGGTGCGGGTACGCGCCGTCGAGGTCGGGCTTTCGCTGGTCGATCAGACCAAGCTGATCACGGCGGCAAGCGAACTCGCCCGCAACGCGCTGGACTACGGCAAAGGCGGCCATGCCGACATCGAGACCATCGCCGAGCTGAAACGCGGCGTCCGCATCGTGTTCCGCGACAAGGGGCCGGGCATCGCCGACATCCAGCAGGCGCTGACCGATGGCTTCACATCGGGCAATGGCCTGGGCCACGGCCTGGGCGGTGCCAAGCGGCTGGTCGACGATTTCCACATCCAGAGCCACCCGGGCGAAGGCACGACCGTCACCATAGCGCGGTGGAAGCGATGAACACGGTACTCTCCGTGCCCGATTCCAGCTACGTCGCCGGCGCACGGCGGGAGATCGAGGCTCTGGCGCGAAGCATCGGGTTCGATGAGAAAGATCGCGGCCGCGCCGCCCTGGTCGTCACCGAGCTTGCAACCAATCTCGCCCGCCACGGCCAGGGCGGTGACGTGCTGGCCAAGTCGATAAAGTCCGACGCCGCGACCGGGCTCGAGCTGATCGCCATCGATCGCGGCCCCGGCATGGCCAACGTCGCCGACAGGCTTCGTGACGGGAGTTCGACCTACGGCGCGCCAGGCGCCTCGGCGGGTACCGGGCTGGGCGCCATCCGCCGCCAGGCCGACGAGTTCGACATCTTCTCGACGCCGGGCCAGGGCACGGCAGTGCTCGCCCGCCTGTGGCCGCAGCGTCAGGCCGTCGTCGACCGGGTCGCCCAGATCGGCGCCGTCTCGGTGCCCAAGCACGAAGAACAGGTGTGCGGCGATTCGTTGGGCATCCTGCAGGCCGGAACCACGATCTCTGCCATGGTGGTCGACGGGCTGGGCCACGGCGTCATGGCCAATGCCGCGGCAGAAGCAGCGCGGCGGCTGTTCTGCGCAGGATTTACCGCCTCGCCGGCGGCCGCGGTGCAGAAAATCCATGCCGGACTGCGGGCAACGCGCGGTGCCGCGGTCGGCATCGTCACGATCGACCTGGCGGCGAACCGGGCGGTGTTCTGCGGGCTCGGCAACATCGCCGGGCTGGCGGCAGCCGGCGGCAACGTGCGGCGTTTCGTTTCCATGAACGGTATCGCCGGCCATACCGCCGGCACCTTCAGGGAGTTCATCTACCCGTGCGACGGCCCCGGACTGGTCATCGTGCTGCACTCCGACGGCATCTCGGCCAATTGGTCGCTGGACCGTTACCAGGGGCTAAGCGGGCGTCATGCCAGCCTGATCGCCGCCGTGTTGCTGCGCGACTGCGGTCGCGGCCGCGACGATGCCACCGTTCTGGTGGTGAAGAGGGCGCCATGAGCCGCCAGACCCTGCTGTCGCTCAGGCTCGATAGCGAGCAGGACATCGTTCATGCGCGCCAGCGGGCGCGGCACGTCGCGCGGCTCGTGGGGTTCGACCGTCAGGCGCAGACCTCGATCGCAACCGCCGTCTCGGAAATCGCCCGTAACACAGTCACGTACGGCGGCGGCGGCTCGCTGGCCTTTGCCCTCGAAGGCCAGTTTCCGCAGCAGAAGCTCAGCATGACGTTTCAGGACAGCGGACCAGGCATTGCCGAGCTGGCGAGCATCCTCGACGGCAGCTACGTCTCGCCGACCGGCATGGGGGTAGGCATCGTCGGCACCCGCCGGTTGATGGATACGTTCGAGATCGAGAGAGCGCCCGGCGGCGGCACGATCGTGAGCTTCACCAAATACCTGCCGCGCAACGGCACCCTGCAGGGCACGGCGAACAACCTGATGGTCGAGCTTTCCAGGGCCAAGCCCGAGGCGCTGATCGATGAAGTGCTGGTACAGAACCGCGACCTTCTGACCAGCATGGCGGACCTCGAGGTCGCCCGCGGCGAGCTGAGCGAGGCGAATGCCGAGCTCGAAAGCACCAACCGCGGCGTGATGGCGCTCTATGCCGAGCTCGACCAGCGCGCCGAGGAGCTGAAGCGCGCCAGCGAGGTCAAGAGCCAGTTCCTGTCGGCCGTCAGCCACGAGCTGCGCACGCCGCTCAACGCCATCAACGCACTGAGCCGCATGCTCGCCGAACAGGCCGACGGTCCGCTCAACGACGAGCAGCAGCGCCAGGTCTCATACATCCGCCAGGCCACCGACACCTTGACCCGACTGGTCAACGACCTGCTCGACCTCGCCAAGGTCGAAGCGGGCCGCATCGACCTGCACCCCTCGAAGGTCGTGGTGGCCGACCTGCTGGCGGCGCTGCGCGGCATCATGCGGCCGCTGCAGCTCAGCGACGAAGTCGAGCTGATATTCGACGACAGGAGCGGCGGGATCACCCTCTTCACCGACGAGGGCAAGCTCTCGCAGATCCTGCGCAATCTCCTCTCCAACGCGCTCAAGTACACCGAGCGCGGCGAGGTCCGCGTTACCGTGTCGATACCGGGTCCGGGCCGCATCGAGTTCGCGGTCAAGGACAGCGGCATCGGCATCCCGGCCGAGGAGCACGGCCGCATCTTCGAGGAGTTCGTTCAGGTCCGGAACCCGCTCCAGACCCGCAGCAAAGGCTCGGGCCTCGGTCTGCCGCTGTCGCGCAAGTTCGCCGAGTTGCTGGGCGGCGTCATCACCATCGAGAGCGAACCCGGTCGGGGCTCGACCTTCATCCTCGACATCGCGCTCGTCCTGCCTGGCGGCGAGGCCGAGCGAGCGGAACAGGAACAGGCCACCGGCAAGATCCTGATCATCGACGACGAGGAATCGACACGTTACGTGCTGCGCCACATGCTGCGCGGCGAAGGGACGTGGGCCATCATGGAGGCCGCCGACGGAACCGAAGGCCTGCGCCTCGCCCAGGCCGAGGCGCCCGACTTCATCCTGCTCGACCTTCACCTGCCCGGGCTGAACGGCTTCGAGGTCTTCCGCTCGCTGAAAGGCGATCCTGCGACGTCGTCGATCCCGGTCCTGGTGCTGACCTCGTCGATCCTCGGGCCGGACCACCTCGAAAGCCTGCGCGGCTCGGTCGGCGTTTTGTCCAAGTCCAACCTGTCGCGGTCGATCCTGTCGGCCCATGTGGTCCAATCCATGCGTAGTGCAGGTGAACGGTGAGCAAGTCGCTGATCCTGAACGTCGACGACAACGAGTCGGGCCGCTACGTCAAGACCCGTATCCTGCGCCAGGGCGGCTACGAGGTGATCGAGGCGCGCACCGGCGTGGAGGCTTTGGAGACGGCCCGGCGCGCCAAGCCCGACCTGGTGCTGCTCGACGTCAAGCTGCCTGATGTCTCGGGCTTCGAGGTCTGCCGGCTGATCAAGGAGCATATGCCGAAGCTCCTGGTGCTGCAGATTTCCGCCTCGTTCGTGGCGCCGACCGATCGCGCCACGGGGTTGGACAGCGGCGCCGACGCCTATCTCAGCCAGCCGGTCGAGCCGTCGGAGCTGCTGGCCACGGTGCGTGCCCTGCTGCGGCTCAAGCGCGCCGAGCAGGAGGCGCAGGAGAGCAACGAGCTCTATCGCGTCATCGTGCAGAGCGCCACCGACTACGCCATCGTCACGCTCGATCGCACCGGCCACGTCCTTACCTGGAGCAGCGGCGCGCAGCATGTGCTGGGCTGGTCGGAGGCGGAGATGAACGGCCAGTCGATCGATCGGTTGTTCACGCCGGAAGATGTGGCCGGCAATGTGCCGGCAGCCGATCGCGAACGCGCGGCCGGCGACGGCAGCACCAGCGCCGACCGCTGGCAGATGCGCAAGGACGGCAGCCGCCTGTGGGCCAGCAGCAGCCTGGTCCCCCTTCGCGCACACATGAATGGTGTCACCGGCTTCATCCTGGTGCTGCGTGATCGCACCGTGGAGAAGAGCGAGCAGGATGCCATGCAGCGCGCCAACGCCTGGCTCGAGAGCGAGGTGACGGCCCGCACCGGCGCCTTGATGGAAGCGAATGCCCAGCTGCGCCGCGAGATCGAGGAACGCGAGCGCGCCGAGGACGCGCTGCGCCAGGCGCAGAAGATGGAAGCAGTCGGTCAGCTGACCGGCGGCATCGCGCACGACTTCAACAACATGCTGACGGTCGTGCTGGGCGCTACCGAAGCACTGAAGACCTCGCTGCCGATCGACGCCGCCGCGCAGCGGCGACGCGCCGATCTCGTGATGCAGGCAGCCACCCAGGCCGCCGGCCTCACTCACCGGCTACTCGCCTTTGCGCGCCCTCAGCCGCTCGATCCAAAGCCGACCAACCTCAACGCTCTGATCGGTGGCCTCATCGAGATGCTGCACCGCACGCTCGGCGAATCGATATCGCTCAAGACCGACCTCGCCAGCGGGCTGCCGCTGGTACGCGTCGATGCCAATCAGCTTGAGAACGCCATCCTCAACCTGGTCGTGAATGCGCGCGATGCCATGGCAAGCGGCGGCACGCTGACGCTGCGGACTACGGCGCCGGAGCCCGGCTGGGTCGCTCTGTTGGTGGTCGACACCGGCACCGGAATGCCGGCGAGCGTGAGGGAGCGCGCTCTCGAGCCATTCTTCACGACAAAGCGCACCGGCGAAGGCACCGGCCTTGGCCTGTCGCAGGTCTACAGCTTCGTGAAGCAGTCGGGCGGCAGCCTCGGCATCGACTCCGCCGAAGGCGGCGGCACCACCGTCGAGTTGCGCTTTCCGGGCCTGCTGGTGGGCGCCGAGCCTGTCGAGACGGCGCCGCATGATGCAGGTGGCTTCCGTGGCGATGGCCGCCGGGCGCTGGTCGTAGAGGACCAGCAAGGCGTGCGCGAGCACGTTGCCGAAACCTTGCGCACTCTTGGCTTCGAGGTGGCGGCTGCCGGCGATGCTGCCGGAGCGATCGAATTCCTGCGGGGAAACCGGATCGACCTGCTGATGACGGATATCGGCCTGCCGGGCGGTGTCGACGGCTGGCGGCTGGCGGCCCAGGCGCGCAGCGTGATGCCTGGTGTGAAGATCGTGCTCATGACGGGCTATGCCCAGAGCACCCTCGAGCCGCTCGGCGCCGACAGCGAGTTGCTGATGAAGCCTTTCATGCGCGCCGCGCTCGAAGGTCGCCTGGCCAGGCTGTTTGGGAGTTGATCGCAGCGCCCCGCGCCAAGAAGAAGCCCGGCTCGCGCCGGGCCGACAGGGGCAGATGATTCAAGATTGGTTCGTCGTCTCAATGCAGCCAGCCGACTGCCCACATCAGCAACAGGATGGGGATCGGCACTCCGAGCAACCACAACAGACCAGCGCGGCCCATGTTTCTCTCCATCGTTGGACGCACTGGAAACGCTGGCGGCGGCACGGCGTTGCGAGCCCGAGCGCGGCAGGCGTGGGAAGTGATTGCGGTCGCGGTCAAGCAGCGGATGGCTGTCCGGCGTCCGTCACAAGCGTAGTGTAACGTCGATGGCCGACGGCCGTCAGCCGCCAGGCGTGACCGGTCCATTCAATCAGTTCGAGCTGCAACAAGCGACGAAGGTGTGCGGGCTCGATCGGGTCGAAACTACCGAACCCGATCTTTCGCAAAGCCGATTCTTCTTTGCGGGTCAGCGGCGCCAGCAAGCTCTTCATGGAAGCCCCCTTTTTCGCTGTCAGCTAGCAAGCGACCACGGTTCCCTGGCAAGGATCTTCGCCGCATTAATTTGGCGCGGCCACGGATTGGTCACTTGTCGGGGAAAAGTCTGGGAACACTTGCGCTTTCTCGGAACGGGGCAACTGGGCTGCCGTCCATGCCGTTGCTCTGCCATCTGTAAGCAAATGTGGAGTTCACCGATGGCCACCGCGCGCGAGCTCGAGGACAAGTTTTGGGCCGCCCTAAAATCCGACCGCACCATGATGCTGGGGCTAGATGGAGTGGAAGACGGTCATGCGCGACCGATGACGGCGCAGCTCGACGGCAAGAAGGGACCGATCTGGTTCTTTACGGCGAAGGACAATGGCCTGGTGCAGAGGCTGAAGCGAGGGGACCGGGCGATCGCAACCTTCGCCTCCAAGGGCCACGACCTCTTCGCCACGCTGCATGGATCGGTTTCGATCGACAACGACCGCGCGGTGATCGACCGGCTGTGGAACCGGTTTGTCGCCGCATGGTACGAAGGTGGAAAGGACGATCCGAAGTTGACGCTGCTGCGCTTCGATGCGGAAAAGGCCGAGGTCTGGCTGGATGCATCGAGCATCGTTGCTGGTATCAGGATGCTGCTCGGAGCCGATCCCAAGCAGGACTACAAGGACAAGGTCGGGGAAGTCGACCTGCGCAACTAGCCGATCTACGCGGCGAGGCAATCCGCAAGACAACCAGCACCAAGGAACTTTCGGGGGGCCGCACGGCCCTCCCAGCGGCAGTTGGTGCGGGAGCTATTGCGTTTTGCTAGAAGAGAACATATGTAGAACAAGATCAACGAGGTCGCCGTGGACGACAAGCTCGCCGACCGGCTGCGCATCCTTTCCGATGCCGCCAAATATGATGCTTCCTGCGCTTCTTCGGGTGCACCCAAGCGGGCGGCAGGCCCAGGCGGCCTAGGCTCGACCAGCAACGGTATCTGCCATGCCTATACGCCGGATGGCCGCTGTGTGTCGCTGCTGAAAATCCTTCTCACCAACTGGTGCATGTTCGATTGCGCTTATTGCATCAACCGGCGCTCTTCGAATGTCGAGCGCGCGCGCTTCATGGTCGACGAGGTCGTCGCGCTCACGATTGCCTTCTACAAGCGGAACTACATCGAAGGCCTGTTTCTTTCGTCGGGAATCGTGCGTTCGCCCGATCATACGATGGAGCAGCTGGTACTGGTCGCGCGCAAGCTGCGCGAGCAGGAGGGCTTTGCGGGCTACATCCACCTCAAGACGATCCCTGAGGCCAGTCCCTGGCTGATCGAGCAGGCTGGCCTGTTTGCCGATCGTTTGTCGATCAACCTCGAGCTACCTTCGTCGGAGAGCCTGCAGCGGCTGGCGCCTGAGAAGAAGGCGGCCTCGATCACGGGCGCGATGGGTCAGATGCACGAGCGCATAGAAGAGGCGCGCGAGGAAGGGGCAACGTTTTCGCCGGCCGGCCAGAGCACGCAGATCATCGTCGGCGCCGATGCCACCGACGACGCCGCGCTGCTGCGAACGAGCGCGACGCTGTACCGGAACTATGGTCTCAGGCGCGTATACTATTCAGCTTTCAGTCCGATCCCTGCCGCCAGCACCGTGCTGCCGCTCAAGCCACCGCCCCTGCAGCGCGAGAACCGCCTGTACCAGGCCGACTGGCTGCTGCGCTTCTACGGCTTTACCGCAGAGGAAGTAGCAAGCGGCGGCGAGGACGGCATGCTGGCGCTGGACGTCGACCCCAAGTCGGCGTGGGCGCTCAAGAACCGCGACCGTTTTCCCGTCGACGTCAACAAGGCCGACCGCGAGTTGCTGTTGCGTGTCCCCGGGCTCGGCACGCGCTCGGTGGAGCGCATTCTGGCTGCGCGGCGGCACACGACGCTGCGGCTTGCCGATGTGGCCCGGCTGGCGCGCAGCGTGAAGCGACTGCTGCCTTTCCTGGTCACGGCGGACTACCGGCCGGGTCGCGCGGCCGATCGCGCCAACCTGCGCAGCGCCGTCGCCGATGTGCCAACGCCCCAGCCGGAACAAGGGAGCCTCTTCTGATCGGAATCGCGCTCGACAGCGGCGCGGACCTTGCGGGCTTCCGCTCGGCGGTGCGCCGCCTGTGGGATGCGCGCACGCCGGCGCACGAAGTCGCCTGGAACGTCGCGGCCGAGGCCGACCTGTTCGGCGACGCCTTGCCCGCCACCCCGGGCGCGGCGCCGCCGGTCGTCCTGCCGCGGGCACTCGCCGAGCTGATCGAGGCCGTCGTCTGCCACAGCGACTCCGAGCGCTATGCGCTGCTCTACCAGGCGATCTGGCGCGTGCTCTGCGGCGAGCGGCAGCTGCTCGAGGTTTCGAGTGACCCCCTGGTCCATCGCCTGGGTGCAATGGCGAAGTCCGTGCGCCGTGACATCCACAAGATGCACGCCTTCCTGCGTTTTCGGGAACTGGTCGATCCCCCGACGAGCGATGGCTGCAGCGCCGTCCACTACGTCGCTTGGTTCGAGCCGCAGCACCATATCCTCGAAGCTGCCTCAGGCTTCTTCGTCGAGCGCTTCCGTTCGATGACGTGGTCCATCCTTGCGCCCCGCGGGTCGCTGCATTGGGATCGCACGGCGCTCCGTGTCGGCCCGCCGGCGCCCCGTGGCGAGGTGTCCTCCAGCGACGACATCGAAGTCGCTTGGCGTTCCTACTACGAAAGCGTCTTCAATCCGGCACGCGTCAATCCCCGCCTTATGCGTCAGCACATGCCGGTAAAATATTGGCGCAACCTGCCTGAGGCCGACGCGATATCCGACCTCGTTCGGGATGCGCCGAGGCGCGTGCAGGAGATGCTCGCGCGCGAAGCGGCAGCGTCGGCCCGGCGCGATCCGCGCAAGGCAGTCGCCGCCATGGCCGAGGCGATCGAGCAGGGTGGGCCGCGCACGCTCGAGGAGCTCAATCGCACGATCGCGGCTTCCCCGCCGCTGAGCCCGGGCGCCGATCGCGCCGTGCTGGGCGAAGGCCCTGTGGGCGCAGCCATCGCTTTCGTTGGCGAGCAACCCGGCGACCAGGAGGAACGAGAGGGTCGGCCGTTCGTCGGGCCGGCCGGCCGATTGCTCGACCGGGCGCTGGCCGAGGCCGGCATCGACCGGGCGAAGGCTTACCTCACCAACGCGGTCAAGCACTTCAAGTACGAGCCGCGCGGCAAGAAGCGACTGCACAGGCGCCCCAATCCGGGCGAGGTGAAGCGCTATCGCTGGTGGCTGCAGAAGGAGCTCGCCTTCGTTCGGCCGCGCCTCGTGGTGGCGCTTGGCAATACGGCGCTTCTTGGGTTGACCGGCGAACCGCTGTCGGTGCTGAAGTCGCGTGGACCGTTGCGGCTTTCAGGTTTCGCCGGCTATGCCACGGTTCATCCGGCCTACCTCCTGCGCCTGCCGGACGAGGCCACGCGCGAGGCGGCCTACGGGCAGTTCCGCGACGATCTCTCTCGCGCCGCGCAATTGGTGGCGTAGCTACAAAGCGATGCGTCTTGGTTCGGCGCTGGATCACAATTGATGGGCGCCGACGATGAGGAATGCGACCTCTGGCGACGCCTGCGCTGAGGGCCGGTGGGTCCGCTAGACCGGTCAGGGCTCCGGATCCGACGAGGAAAGTTGCCCGTTGTGTGATCTAGTTCACGGAGCGCAGGAATCCATCACGTTACACTTCTCAAACTGACGCTCTTCGCGGCCTGTCATCTTGTGGCGTCCAGAGCAGGAGCACCGTATGAGCATTGCGCGCACATGTGTCGTGATCGCTTTCTTTGCTTTGTCTATCGGGCAGCCAGCGGCATCCGCCCGGGCGGAGGACTTTGCGGAATGCCGTCAGTTGGGCGGTGCGGGTCCGGATAGGGTCGTTGCCGTTTGCACGGCCGCGATTTCAGCGGGAGCCTTGGGTCGGGAGGACCTTGCCACCGCTTTCGCCAGCCGGGGAGCGGGTTTCCGCAGCCTCCATCAGGATGACCGCGCCTTCGAAGATTTCGCGCGGGCGATCCTTTTGGATCCACTCTGCATTACTGCCTATCATCAGCGAGGGCTGCTCCACTTGGACAGGGGAGAGACGGAGTGGGCGCGACAAGACTTCGGCGTAGCCGCGCGCATTGAACGAAACAGCGCCGACACTCGCGCCGAGGACTTCTGAACTGCCGAGCCGGTGTTCGAGGGCCACCGTCCTGGGTGACGGCAGGATGAGCAGCGCGCTAGGATCAGACGGTGAGCTTCATCAACGAGCTGGAGCCGCGCTGGGTCATCCTGGGCGCGTGCATGCTGTTGCCCATCGGGCTGGCCGTCGGGACTCTCTGGATTCAGTGGCGCAACTGGCGGACGCGATGGTGGCGGGAAGCGGCGGGCCGAGTGGACAGAGCCAGAGCGGTCGCCCGCGAGGTTCGATCGAGACAGATGCGCACCACCGGAACCGGACGCAACACCGAGTTCGTGACGAGCGAGAACCTCCGGACCCGCAATGTCGCCGAGGTGTCGTACAGCTTTGCCGTCGGGACGGAGACCTTCCATAGCAAACGCATCTGCCTGATGGGCGAGCCGGACGGCTCCGTATCGGCTGTCCTGAAGCGCTATCCGCAAGGCCGGGTCGTGACGGTGTACTACAATCCGGAAGATCCCAGCGAGTCCATCCTGGAACGAGATGCGCCGGCTCGCATCCGGGAGGCCTGGCTCGGAACAGCCGTCCTCGCCGCACTGATACTGGGATGCTTCTTCGCCATAACCCAAGGCGCCGCTTGGCTCGAGACCGTCGTCCCGCACCCGACCAGGGTACCCGCGATGATGATGCTCGGTGCGGTTTCCCTGGTTGTGCTCATGATCGTCAGGGCGATTACAAAAGAGACGAGCGCCATGAAGAAGTGGCCGACGACGACCGGACGGATCGTCCGCTCGGACATCACCACGACCGTGCAGCAGCATCGCCGTCCGAGCAGGCCGCGCGGCGACTACGACGTGAGGATGTACGTTCCACGTGTCGTCTACGCCTACGAAGCGGATGGCCACTCGTTCCAGAGCGATGACATCGGCTGGTCGACCAGCGCGAACAGGCGATCCGTGGCGGAAAAGTACGTGAAACGGTTCCCGCTGCAATCGCAGGTGCGCGTCTTCTATAACCCCGACGACCCGGCGCAAGCCACACTGGAGCCATCGGTGGGCTTGTTTGCGTTGATTCTCTGGTTCGTCGCCGCTGCGGTCGCCTTCGCAGCCTTCGCCGTCGGCTGGCTGATCCCATGACCTTCGGAATGTGGCTAGGCGCCTGCGAATCTCGATAGTGACCGTTGCTCTGTATTCAGAGAGCGAGATTCCAGTGCCCAAATCAAACGCGTTCATGATTTGTATTCTTGGAGGCAGCCGCTAGCGCCGCTGTCATTTCAAGATAGCGCTTTGCCTTTTCGCTAATTGGTTGTGCGTCTGCCTCGGGCCGGTGCGAAGCTATGGTGTGTAGCCCGTTCGCAGAGTTCATCTGCGAAGGGAAACGCACCGACCCCGCGGTTTCCTCAAGGCTGCGGGATCAGCCCTTGATGTGCTCGGCAACGCTTTGCCGGATCCAGTCGCTCGAAGCGTTGTCGGTACTGAGTTTGAGGAAAATAGGGGGAAAGATGTTCAAATCGATGTCAGCGCTCCTCATTGCGGTTGTTCTCGCCGCTTGCGGAGAGTCACCGCAGAGTTTGTCCCTGTCGCCGCCACCGCCTGCGCCTCCGCCGCCGCCGAGGATGTGGATGGTGTTCTTCGACACCAACAGCAGCACGCTTTCAGGTCAAGCCAACACCACCGTGAGCGCCGCGGCCGGTGTTGCGACCGCCACGCCGAATACGAAAGTGGAAGTGAGTGGGTACACGGACACCGAGGGCTCGGCAGCCATGAACAAGGCTCTGTCACTCCGACGCGCAAACGCGGTCAGGGACGCGCTTATCCGCAACGGAGTATCCGCTCAGTCGATCCGGGTACTGGGCGACGGCGAACAAGGGCTGCTGGTCCAGACGCCGGACCAGACCAGGTATCCGAGTAATCGTCGCGCCCAGATCGTCGTGCAGTAGTTGACCAGGGAGATCTTTGCAATGTCGGATCTAAATCGTCGTAACACGCTCAAGCTGCTGGGAGGGGCCGCTATTGTCGCCCCAGCGCTCACGTCGCTGTCGCCGTCGGCAGTGGCGCAGGAAGACCTGGTGGTGCCGAACACCTACCAGAACTTCAAGCGCGGCACGATCCACAGCCTCCATCCGGAGCGCCGCATCTTCAACATCGTGTGGGAGGACCTCGGCCGCGTGAAGATGCGCGCCGCGGACCTCGTCACCAACTATCCGTCGCTCAAGGTCGGCAACATCGTCGACACCCAGTGGTACGACTACCTGGACTTCCTGATCGCCCCGAAGTCGGCGCAGAGCGATGCCCAGGCCAGGGCGATGCTGGCCAAGGGCGCGCGCCTGCAGGGCATCCCGGGCATGCAGGAGCCGATCCGGCTGTGGCGCATGGACGGCATGGTCACCCGGATCGACGGCAACACGCTCTATCTGATCAACGCTTCGGGCGGCAAGCCCGAGGAGCCGGCACCCGACAGCGGCGAGGTCGTCCAGATGCCGCCGATCCAGTCGGCGGCTGGCCAGGCTGCCGTCAGGTCGATCAAGGTCGGCGACCTGGTCACCACGGTGTGGAGCCAGCAGACGGCGATCAAGGCGACCGTCATCCGCTAGGGCGATGCCCCCGAGATTGCTCCGGAGCCCTTCGGGCTCCGGAGCGTTTCGCGCGGCTTGCCTGCGTAAAGTATGATGCGCCTACGCGAGTCGAAAGAGCAGGCGGGGCAGCACGGTGGCATCCCACGATTCCGAAAAGATGGCTCGGCTTCATCGTGAGCTGCACAGCCATTTGCCTTCAGAACCGGCCTTGCGTGCCAAGGCTCTCGAGAGCGCTCTGGTCGCAAAAGGGCTCGTAGCGGCGGACGCCGTCGACCGGTGGCTCGAGCGGTATTCGGAGAAGGTCGGTCCAAAGAATGGAGCCTTGGTTATCGCAAGGTCGTGGCTGGAGCCCGACTTCAGCAAACTTCTCGAACGGAATGCCGACGGGGCATTCGCCGAGATGGGCTTTTCGGACGGTGGTAACCAATTGAAGGCCGTCTTCAATTCGGCGGCAGTGCACAACCTCGTTGTTTGCACCCTTTGTTCTTGCTACCCGCTGAGACAGCTTGGCATGTCGCCCCTTTGGTACAAGTCCAGTGAGTATCGTGCTCGCGCCGTGAGAGAGCCCAGAACGGTCCTTCACGAGTTTGGTGTCGCAATCGACGATGATGTCGAGGTGCGGGTCTGGGATTCCACTTCCGAGCGCCGTTATCTGGTAGTTCCGCAGCGACCCATGGGAACGGAAGGCTGGTCGCAGGAAGATCTTGCGCGGCTGGTCACCCGCAATTCGATGATCGGGACGCATCGAGATCTGTCTACCGTGGAGAATTCGTAGTGGACGGTATCCACGACCTTGGTGGTCGAGAAGGTTTTGGACCAATCGGATGGCAGGCGGACGAGCACGCGCCCGCCTTTCATGAACCGTGGCAGGCGCGCACCTGGGCCATCTGCATGTTCATGTTTGCCAAATGGAGGAGCGACAACGACGGCTGGACACTCGATTGGTGGCGCCATGTGATAGAGCGCATCGACCCAGCCGACTATCTGACAATGAACTACTTCGACAAATGGGCGCAGAGCTGCATGGCGGTGCTGATCGATGACGGTACCGCTGAGCTGAGGGATTTCGTGGGCGATGCGGGTGACCTTCCGGCTGCCAATGCCTTCAGGCCGGGCAAGCGAGCACCGGTCGCTCAGGGCTCGGCCGCCGAAGTCGGCAACGCCCATGACAGTGTCGATGAGACAGCGACCAAGCCGGCGTTCCAAGTGGGCGATGCCGTGCGAGGAAAGCTGTCCTTAAGGGCGATGCACACGCGGCTTCCGGCCTATGCTCGAGGCCGATGTGGAGTGGTCAGCGCGAGTCACGGGATGCAGGTCTTCCCCGACGCCAGTGCCAAAGGGGAAATCAGGCGGGAGCCTCTGTACACGGTTGCATTCAGCGCATCGTTGCTCTGGCCAGAGGCTTCATACGTCAAGGACCGGGTCTACGTGGATCTTTGGGAGAGTTATCTTGAACCGGCCCCATGAAGCGCTGAGCCCTCTCAGGCGCGAGGCCGCCTCCCAACTGTTCGACGAGCCCTGGCAGGCGCAAGCCCTTGCCATGGCAGATCTTCTGGTCCAATCCGGAACCATCAGCGCGCAGGATTGGGCGAGCAGGCTTGGGGAACGGCTGCGGAGTGCCGCGTCTGCTGCGCAAGCCGATGACGCGAACGCGTATTACGGTGCCGTGCTTGGTGCGCTCGAGGATCTTCTGTATGGCAGCAATGCCTTGGACCCCGGGCAGGTGACGAGCTTCCAAGAGCAGTGGAAACGGGCCTATCTGAATACGCCACACGGTGATCCGGTCGAGCTTTCGGCGGGAAGGGAGCGCTAGCCTGGCAGTTCGAAAGCGAACGCTTGCCGACACCAGCGAGATTGAGCAAGCGCGCCGCGTGGCGCTCGGCAAACTGGAGAAGCATCCGCCCACTACCACCCGCCGACCCGTTAGAGTATGCTGTCAGGCGACAACCCAGAAATGGGGGCGCGATGATCCGGTCCGTGCGGGTATTAGCGTCAATCTTGGGAGTCCTGGCCGGCATGGCTGCCGACAGCTCCGCCCTTGCGCAAAAAGCGGGCGGCACGCTCAGGGTCCACTTGCCGGACAGCCCGGCCACCATGTCCATCCTGGAGGAAGCCACCGTCTTCGCCATCGGGCCGATGATGGGGGTGTTCAACAATCTGACGCTGTTCGACCAGAGCGTTAAGCAAGTCAGCCTCCAATCGATCGTTCCCGATCTTGCGACCGCGTGGGCATGGAGCGAGGACGGCTTGAGGCTCACCTTGCAACTGCGCCGCGGCGTCAATTGGCATGATGGCCAGCCGTTCACCGCCAAGGACGTCGTGTGCACCTACGATCTACGGATGGACAAGGCGCCAGACAAGCTGCGTATCAATCCAGGGCTTTCCGCCTTCAGCAACCTCGACCATCTCACGACCAACGGCGACTTCGAGGTGACCTTCCATCTGAAGCGTCCACAGCCGGCTTTCCTGATGCTGATCTCCGGTGGCGGCGGGCCGATCTATCCCTGCCATGTCTCGCCGGAGAAGATGCGCCGCCAGCCGATCGGCACCGGGCCCTTCAAGTTCGTCGACTACAAGGCCAACCAGTTCATCAAGGTGGTACGCAACCCGAACTACTGGAAGCCTGGCCGGCCCTACCTCGACGGCATCGAGTACACCATCATGAAGAGCGTGGCGACGGCGACGATGGGCTTCACGTCGGGCTCGTTCGACATGATGTTTCCCTACAACGTGACGATCCCGATCATGAAGGACATCAAGCGGCAGCTGCCGTCGGCGATGTGCGAGATCACACCAGGCCCTGTCAACCGTCACCTCCTCATCAATCGTGCCATCCCGCCATTCGACAACCGCGATGTGCGGCTGGCGATGGCGCTGGCCCTCGACCGGCAGGCGTTCATCGACATCCTCACCGAAGGCCAGGGCGACATCGGCGGGGTGCTGCAACCGCCGCCAGGCGCACTATGGGGCATGCCACCCGACAGGCTGAAGGAGTTGCCGGGATATGGCTCCGACGTGAAGGCGAACCGCCAAGAGGGCCGCACCCTGATGGAAAAGCTCGGCTTCGGCCCGGCCAAGCGCCTCAAGGTCAAACTCACTACTCGCGACCTTTCATTCTATCGCGATCCCAGCGTGATCCTGCTCGACCAGTTGAAGGAGGTCCATGTCGACGGCGAGCTGGAGCCTGTCGAGACTGGCGCCTATTTCCCGAAGATTCGACGCAAGGATTACACGGTCAGCCTCAACCTGCAGACCAGCGGCCCCGACCCGGATCCAATCTTCGAGATATTCTACGGCTGCGGATCGAGCCTGAACTGGGATGGCTACTGCAATCCCGAGGTCGACAAAATGATAGAGCAGCAGTCGAGGGAGCCCGACGAGCAACGGCGAAGGCAGCAGGTCTGGGCGCTCGAACGCAAGCTGGCGGAGGACTCCGGACGGCCGATCATTTTCTATGCCAGCAACGCGTCGTGCTGGCGGCCCATGGTCAAGGGCTTCACCCCAATGGTCAACAGCGTGTTCAACAGCTATCGCTTTGAGGACATCTGGCTGGACAAATAGCAGTCGCGGACTTGCCTGCTCGACTGCTACGGCGCGGCTTGAAACTCCCGAGCAACTCCAGGGTAGCAAGACAGGCATATCCTGGAAATTTGTTCCATAGCGCCGCGATGACATCCTTGCTCACTTCGGCGGGGATGCCGCCCTTGGTCATGCGATTCGCCGAACCGGGCCTGGAGTGCCTCGATGTGGCGGATGCCGTTCAATAGAGGCAGGGTCACCGTGCGTGGTCCGGTGCGATCGCATCGAGTGCACCATCGAGTTGGTATGCCTTGCAGGCGAGCAACACGACGTCGTAAGGGCCGTCGACCTCGTGCTTCTCGATTGCGCGAACCGAGTTGCGGATCGCCGTCCTGAGCGCGCACGATCAAGCCGTCGTTCTGAAGTTGTGAGTGGCGACGTGGCACCACGAGAAAGGTGACGTCGCGCCGCCCTTCAGCAGACGTTGTCTGCTCTTCATTCCAGCCTGATGTTGGCCGCTCGGATGACTGCGCTCCACTTTGCATGTTCGGCGGCCAGGAATGCCGCCATCTGTTCGTCCGTGTTTCTTTCCGGCGGCATGGGCTCCGCGCCAAGGGCACGAAGCTGGTCCTGCAGAGCCTGATCGGCCAAGACACGGACGGCTGCGGCATTCAAGCGGCCAACGATCAGCTCCGGCGTTGCGATAGGCAGGAACAAGCCCAGCCAGTTCGTCGCCTCGAAGTTCTTGAGGCCTTGCTCCTGGGCCGTGGGAACGTTCGGGAGGCTGCGCGTACGTACGCGTGACAGCACGGCAGGTGCCTTCAGCCGGCCGGCCTCGACGTGCGGTTTGATGGTTGCCAGGTTCGAACAGTAGTAGTCGACCTTGCCCGCCATAAGGTCGCGGCTGGCGGGACTGCCGCCGCGATAGGAGACGTGGCGGATGTCGATGCCCAAGGCGGCATTGAGCAAGGCGCAGGCGAGATGAGTGGGCGACCCAAATCCGGCCGAGGCGTACTTCATGCTCGACTGATGCGCTCGGAGATGGGCAATGAAGTCGTCCAAGCCGTCGACCGGAAAGTCGGGACGCAGCGTGAGCACCATGGTTTGCTCGACCAGCAAGGCGGCCGGGGTGAATTCTGCCGCCGCGTCATAGGGCGGGTAGGTGAACAGGAACTGGTTCTGGGCGTGCGTGCCGACATTGCCGACCACGAACTGATAGCCGTCCGGCGCTGCCTTGGCGACGCGCGAGACGCCGGCGATACCACCAATCCCCGCCATGTTCTCGATGAGAACCGCCTGGCCGAGAGCCTGGCTCAACTTGGGAGCGATCAGGCGCGCTATCAGATCGGTCGAGCCGCCCGGCGCATAGGGCACGACCATGGTGAGCGGACGATTGGGCCACCCTTGCGCCGCGGCGACAATGACTGTTGCCAGTAAGGTCAGAATAGCGGTCAGCGGCGCGATCAAGCGGTGCAAGCATGCAATGCGTGGCATGACTGACCTCCTCGCTGAGTTGCACGACGCTATACGTCAACAAGCGGAGGCTGGACGACGCTACTTGGATCAGCCTAGCAAGGCCGCCCACCGTCCAATGTGATAAAACGCACAATTCCCGAAGCGCCGGGGCCACCCATCTTCAGGAGTCAAACGGCGATATCCATCGCCGTCGCCAATGATGTCATTGCAACAGGAAATGGTGTCATGGAGGCCGATACGGAGCAATCCGGCGATCCTCCATGACGTCGCAATGGGGCTCGATTACCTACACGGGCAGTTGCAATGGCGCGACTTCAGCGATTGCTGCCGCCTCGACGATGCGCGTCCGGTAGGCTTCGACTACCGCCATGAGCTTTGGCGTGGGCCGCGCGACGCGCTGCCGCTGGTCACCATCATTGGAATGGATGGTGACGAATCCCTGGTCGACCTGACGGGCCAGGAAGGTTCGCAGGGTAGGTTCGGAGAACCGACTTGACCGGTAGAGGTCCACTAACGGCGTCGGCCGACCGTTCGACTTCAGCAGCCATATCAGGACCTCGGTCCCCAACGGCGTATCAAATCCCTGCAGCAGTGTGCGTGCCGCGCACAGCTTGATCAGATCGTCCATACAACATCTCCCACTCCCCAACTGCATGGTAGTGCGACAGCGTGAACTTACAAACAAGTTTTCGATAAACTTTTTGGGAGCAAGCCAGATCCCCGCTGGGGCGCGCGCCTCGACGGCACGGCGCGAGACGTGTCTCGAACATCATCCCAAAATCATTTGCGATTTACTCGCCGAGAAGCTTCCCAAGGTAGAATTGCGATTGGGAGACCCTATCGCTTGACGACCCATGAGCCAATTTTGGAGGAGTTCGCCGGCTCGTTGTCGCGTGCCGCTGACTGGCGTCGCGAGAACATGCCTGAGATCGAGACGCCCCAAGGATATCTGCTGCTCGTCTGGCTGCTGAAGCACAAGCAGGAGCGCCGGCCGTTGGGAGACTTCTACGAGTCGAGCCATCTTTCAGAACCGACGATGCGCAAGGCAATCAAGGCCTTCACGGTACGTGACCTGGCCGTCATGGAATTCGACGAGAACGATTCGCGTTGCCGCTTCATCCGCGGCACGCCCAAGCTGACGACGCTTGCCGAAGAGTATTTGAGGCTTCTGGCGGAGTTGGGGACAGGGCGGTCAGCTCAGATTGGGGCAATGGAATGATGGACGGCTGCAAGGCGTACTGCCTTGGGTCGCTCCTGAGCTGATTGCGGTGAGCGACTCGGAAGCGCGTCGTCAGATGGTGGCCTTGTTGCCGCGACTGCGAAGGTATGCCCTGGTTCTGGAGCGTTCGTCCGATGCTGCAGAGGATCTGGTCCAGGCCTCTCTGGAACGAGCGCTTGCCAAACTCGACCAATGGCAACCGGACTCTCATTTGGACCGGTGGATTTTTCGGATCATGCGGACGGTATGGTTGAACAAGCGTCGCGGCGCCGCCCTGCGCCAGACCGAGAACATCGAAGACCATCCCAACGAGATGTCGGTGGATGGCATCGGCGCCGCTGATGCCAAGCTCACCTTGGCCGAGGTTCGCGCCGCCTTCGACCGGCTGCCCGAAGAGCAACGGCAGGCGCTCTTTCTGGTCTGCGTCGAAGGCTATACGTATCACGAGACGTCTGAATTGCTGGGCGTGCCAGTCAGCACTCTCGTTGGTCGCTTGGTACGCGGCCGGGCCACATTGATGGCCGCTCGCCCGGATGCGGAGCCTGACAACGTCGCCTTGTTCCGTCCCAAGGCCGATTGATCATGCCACGGGATGCCATCGATCGTTTGCTCAGCCCTGTGCTGCCGCACAAGACTGACATGGAACGTGGAGTTATTGCAGAGATTGTGCTCACAGTTTTGCCACGGCCCGTTCCTGGAAAAAGGTACGCGATTGAGTGTTATCGTCAGGTGAACACTCATGAATAGCCTTCCAGTCGATGACGCCCTGCTCGTCGCTTATATCGACGGCGAGCTCGACCCCGTGACCCGCCGGCACGTCGATGATCTGCTGGAGCAGAATGCCGCTGTGCGCGCCCGTCTCGCCATGTTCCGTCGGTCCGGGGACCTGCTGCGGACGGCGTTCTCGGAAGCCGAATACATGGCCCCGCCGGAGCGGCTGGCGGCCCAGCTCCGGGAGAAGGTGCAGCCGAGAGTACGGCCATGGCGGGCCTGGTGGGCGCTTCCGGTGGCGGCCGCGATCGCCGGGCTGGTCATCGGCAACCTCGTCCTGCCCATGAATCTCGGCCTCGGCGAGAGTTCGTCGAGCCGAATGGCTCAAATCCTGGAGGAGGTCCAGGACTACCACGCAGTGTTTGCCCGCGAGACCGAGCATATCGTGGAGGTACCCGCTTCGCGGCGCGAGCACATCGAGGCGTGGCTTGGAAATCGGGTCCATTATCCGTTCGCCGTGCCCGACCTGACCTCGCGCGGCCTGACCTTCCTGGGCGCCCGCCTGGTTCCGATCGGCGGCGGTGTGGTGGCGCAGCTGATGTATGCCGACGGCGGCGGCGAGCACGTGGCGATCTGCATCGCCTTTACCGAGGACAAGTTGAAGGCGCCCCTGCAGTCGTTCCAGAAGGCTGGCTTCAAGGTCATTGGCGAGGCCGACGGGCACCATGTGTTCATCGTCGCCGGACCCAAGTTCAACCGGGAACTGGAACCGCTCGCCAAAGGCCTGCCGGCGCTGCTTCAAGTGGCCGACGCCACCAATGTGCTAAAGGCACGCGCGCCGTACAGTGGGTTTGCGCCGCCGACCCGATAAGGCTGCGCTTTCATCGGCCTTCGCCTGAACCAGTAATCAGTTCTTAGTTTGCCGCAGGATCGGGTCCGGCCTGACGCACTTACTTTATGGCGAGAGCTTCCAGCTTCTTGCCCTGCTTCAGCGCCGCTACCAGCCACCTCGGCCGATTGCCGCGGCCAGCCCAGGTTTCGGCGCGGTTCTTTGGATTGCGATAGAGCGGCGGTAGCTTTCTACCCTTGAGGGCGTGACTTTGGGGCCTTTCGTCTCGTGCGGCCGAGAGCTTGCGCAGGCCCTGTATGGCTTTGATCAAGTCAGCACGCTCACTGGCGGCGCGCAGCTCAATCTCGGCCTCAATCGTCGCCTTTGCCTTGATGAGCTCGCCTAGTTCCATCGACTTGACTTTCAGCATCTGTGACCTTTCATCGACTTTCACCCCTTGCAAAAGGGACGTGCCTTTTGTCGCTCAGAAAGTCCAATGGCAATTGAGAGGCCCTACGGACAAGTCGTGAACATCGCCAACTTTGTGAAGGGCGATGCAACGCAAGATGTACAGGGCGAAGATGTCTGCCGCGATCAGTGGCCTGCAACGCGCCCACTTGTGCGAATTCGGAATCAGACGCCGCACTTCTGCTCTGCCTCGGACCCGTGGTGAAAGTCATACTGAAGAGAGTGCCCTGCACGATCAGTTGCTGCAGTGGTCACCGTCTTCGGCCCCATGTTGGCGCATTCCACATTCTACACGCTCAAGTCAGAGCACGAGTTGCGCCGGGTTCCGACCTCGTGGGCGCCATGGCGCGCATGGCCACCACCCCTTAACGAGAATTTGGTGGCGAACGTAGTACATGAGGATTCTCCTCTAACTTCCCAAAGAAAAATGCGAATTTGGCTTGGGATTCAATCCGGATTCTGGTACAAAAGCCCTGTGGTAAAAATGCAACAGGGCGGGACAGCATGCATCGCATCGTGCTGACTTTGGTGGCTACCGTGGCGTTCACGGGAAGTGCATTCGCTCAAGCCAAGCATACAGCAACAAAATCCGTGGCCTCCGTGCGTGGTGCCATCGCGGATTCATCCGCCAAGAAGGCAAACCCCAAGGCAGCGGACCAAAAGGCTTCCGTGGCGCATTCGGCGGCTCGGCCAACCGTCAAGCAATCGACGCGACAGCAGGTGCGCGCCACCCGCTACGGCGGCTTCATGATGGCGCCGCCACCTTCACCGCCCCCGCCGCCCCAACTCGATACCAGCAGCCCACGTACGCTGAACCTGACGAACGCCAACACTGGCGAAGCGCTGACGGTCACCTACTGGTCCGACGGCGCCTACCGCCGTGACGCTTTGGATAAGCTTAACCACTTTCTCCGCGATTGGCGGGAGTCCGCCGAGACGGAAATGGATCCGCTGTTGTTCGACGTCCTGTGGCACACCCAGATGCATGTGGGCTTCAACGGCAGCGTCGAGGTTCTCTCGGCCTATCGTTCACCCACCACCAACGCCTGGCTGGCTAGCGTCAGCCGAGGCGTAGCCGGCGACAGCCAGCACATGAATGGCAATGCCATGGATATCAGCATGCCGGGCGTGCCTGTGTTCAGGGTCCAGCAGGTTGCCCGTTCGCTTGGCATGGGCGGTGTAGGCTTCTACCCGCGCTCGGGATTCATCCATATCGACACCGGACCGGTGCGTTACTGGTAGGATCGACGACGCCAATCATGACGACTGGTATGGCCTACGCTGGCCGTCGGCCACTTTGAGCCCTCGGACTCGAGCCATCGGCATGCCTGGATAGCGGACGGCGTATCGATAGCCGCCGTGGCTCTGTGGTACAGTAGTCGAACCGAGCTGATGTTCCACAGCTACCCACGCCCAAGTCTCCTAGCGTTCCTGTTGTTGCTGGCAGTGTCACACGCTGCAGGAGCGTCTTCGGCCTCGGACTGCGATGTCGAGCAACCAGATACGCTGCACATCAGCTGGACGGCGCCGTGTGAAGATGGGAGCTGGTTCCTCGATCCCGAAGGAGGTTGCCGCGTGTGGGACTGGCGTCCGGAGCCGGAGGATGCCGCGACCTGGACGGGCGCCTGCTCGATGGGCTTGAAGGAGGGGCCAGGAAAGATCCAATGGTTTGAGCACGGTCGGCCGATCGACCGCTTTGAAGGCAGGTTCGAGCAAGGAAGCCGTAAGGGATTTGGCCGCTACTACTGGCCTGCCGGAGAGCAATTCGAGGGATACTACGCTGCGAATGTTCCGAATGGGCAGGGTACGGCAACGATCGGTGGGGTATCCTATGCCGGAACCTGGCGACAAGGTTGCCTTGTGTACAAGGACAGGCTCATCGCCATCGGTGTCCCGTTGATCAACTGCAACAGCCCGAATTCGGCGCGCTGATTGTCGCGCGCGACCGACGCGACGAAATTCGTGATCGTGGATGACGCGCGCTGTCGTGGGTCATCGTGCAAGGCAAGCGAGCGTGTCTTCGAGCTGATATGGTAAGGGCGTCGGCATCAGCCATGGGAGCCGCCTCGCGGAGTCTCCAAGCGGCGTTCCGCCATCGCAGCTTGACCCGTCGTCCCGGCGCCGCGAGGGTCACCCCGGGCGCCGCCTCGTCGAGTTCGGCAAGCGATGACAGTCGACAGGGTTTCGGCGATCAGCCCGGCTGTTGCGGCAGCAGGTGTCTGCATCGAGCTCGCGGTTGCCGTGACCTGCGGGCTTCTAATTGGGGACCATTGGCTGTGGCTGCAGGACCGAAACCGCGACAGCCGAAAGTGTCCGAGAATCCCGAACGGATGCGCCTGAGGCATGGTAAAACCCGGCGCGATCTCGCGCTGCGCATAGGCGCATCCGTTTGGGTTGTCGTCGTTCTCTCGACGCTCGGCGTGACCTATTTGGTAAGAAAGACAATTCAGGGTGCTGACGCCAAGGTGTCGATCTTCGACGGCTTCGACATCATCGCCTATATCGGACTGGCGGTAGTTCTTGCGCCGAGTATGGTTGTCATACTCGTGTCGACCTGGCTGGACCGAGTGGAAGAGGCAAGCGTGATTGGTTCCGATCGATTGTGCGATATCTGTAGCGGCAGCGGCCAAGTCAGATCGCCCCTTGGCGAGCCCGGGCGAGAGTGTGTCGCCTGCGCCGGCACTGGCGAGCGCGATTACGGAGCGGGTCACGTCATGTCTTTGGGTCGAACGCAAGCGCCTGGCGAGCAGTTGTGAAAGCGAGACCGTGCCTTGGCGCCCGACATCGCGCGGCGTCGCTCGAGCCGCGGCAATGAAGTCCTATCGACAGTGGAAGACACGCCATGATTCGTTTCGTCAAAATCGTCGGCTACGCTTGGCTATTTGCCACGGCGATGTGCATTCTCGGCATAGTGGCTGTGCTCTGGCTGACCGATGGCTGGAAGGCGGTCAAGGAGGTCATGGCGCCCGAATATCTGCTGATAGTCGCGGCGGCTTTCTTGCCAGGATTGCTCCTGCTGTTGCTGGAAAGAAAAGAGGAACGAGTGGAAGAGCAGGAGGAAGAGGACAAGAAACGATCGCGACCTTAGCCTGGCCCCGCCTTCCTTCCGGCATGGCACAATGACCGCGCAGGGTCTCCCGAGAGCCTGGCCGATACGCACGACACAAAGTGCTTCTGGCGGCGACACGGCCAAGAAACATCTCGCCAGTACAGCGGAGCGACGAACAGAGCTGTCGTTCTGATCGCCACAAGTTCAAAGGAGAGAGCAATGATTGGTCGTCTTCTTGCAGTAGGTGCGGCTGCCGCTACGTTCTTCGCGGGCCTGTCGGCGGCGCAAAGCCAGTCCGGAGCGAACGTCGGCTCGCTGACCTGCAACGTCGCAGGCGGCGTTGGTTTTGTCTTTGGATCGTCGAAGGAACTGAGCTGCCTGTTCACCCGGACAAACGGCACGGCCGAACGCTATTCCGGGTCGATCAACAAGTACGGCGTCGACATCGGCTTCACCAAGGAAGCGCAGATGGTGTGGCTGGTGTTTGCGCCCGGCACCATCGCTCCCGGTGCGCTGGCCGGATCGTATGGCGGCGGAACGGCGTCGGCCACGGTCGGGGTTGGTGCCGGCGCCAACGTTCTTATTGGCGGCAGCAACAAGCAAGTGACCCTTCAGCCGGTCAGCGTCGAAGGAAGCGTCGGGCTGAATGTGGCCGCAGGCATCGGAGCTGTCGACCTGAAGTACGTCAAGTAGCTTCAAGAGAAACTGCGTCGCGGGCGGACCGCCCTTCGCCCGCGACGCTTCGGTGTTGGCGGGAGCGGGTGTGGCCGCCGTCTTCACGGTCGGGCCGGCAGACGCTCGACCGCAAAGGCTTGCCGGGCTTTTGCTGCACCTTTCCCGACAGCGGCAGATGTGCCTATGCTCGTCCTGGGAGTGGTTGCGGGGGCAAGGGCGTATGGCTGCGCAGGTGGCGGGCTCCTCTTCATTGAGCGTACCCGAGCTACAGCGACAGCTTGCCGAGCTTTCCGCTGAGCTACAGGCGCGCACCGAAGAGAAGGCAGCGGCGCTGCAACGCGAAGCTGCCATCGGCGAGGTTCTCCGGGCCGTCAACGGCGTGTCGGGTGATCCCCGTCCGGTCTTTCAGACGATGCTCGAGAAAGCGATGGCGCTCTGCGGCGCCTCGTTTGGAGGGGTCTGGATCTTCGACGGGAACCGCTATGTCGCCGCTGCCCTGCACGGCGTGCCCGAGGCATATGCGGCCTTTCTCCGGGGGATCACGGCACTGCCCGGGCCGGGGTCGGCACCCGACAGGTTCCTTCGCGGCGAGCGATCGGCCATCCACAGCATCGACGTGTCCGACGAGGAGCTTTACCGCTCCGGCGATCCTCAACGCCAGGCCCTGGTCGAGTTGGGTGGTGCGCGGACCGCCCTGCATGTTCCCCTGTGCCGCGACGAAAGGGTCGTCGGCGTTCTGACGATCTATCGCCAGGAGGTGCGGGCATTCGACGACGGCGAGACGGCATTGTTGCAGACCTTTGCCGCTCAGGCCGTTCTGGCCCTGGAGAATGCCCGGCTGCTCGCAGAGGCGCGCGAGGCCCTGGAACAGCAGACGGCAACTGCCGAGATACTGGAGATCATCAATTCTTCGCCGGGTGACGTGAACCCGGTATTCGATGCGGTGCTGGCGAGTGCCACGCGGCTCTGCGATGCCGCCTTCGGCATCCTGTGGCTGTCCGATGGCCAGCACTTCTGGGCCGCGGCATTGCACGGCGCGCCCGAAGCGTATGCCGAGATCGTCCGGGTGCCCCATCGACCGCTCGCCACCAATCCACTCGGGCGGTTGCTGCGTGGCGAGCGATTGATCGTCAGCGTCGATGTCGCAGCCGAGGAGGCCTACCGAGCGGGCGATCCCGCGCGGCTGGCGCTGGTCGATGTTGCGCGGGCCCGCAGCGTCGTTCAGGTCGCGCTGGTCAAGGACGACGCCTTTCTCGGCTCCCTGACGGTCTATCGCCGGGAGGTGCGGCCGTTCAGCGAGAAGCAGATCAACCTGCTGCAGAACTTCGCAGCTCAAGCGGTCATTGCGATCGAGAATACGCGGCTATTGACCGAGCAACGGGAAGCGCTCGAGCGACAGACTGCTACCACCGAAGTGCTCGCGGTCATAAACTCTTCGCCGGGCCGCCTTCAGCCGGTGTTCGATGCGATGCTCGAACGGGCGGTGCGATTGAGTGAATCGGCCTTCGGCCTCATGACTCTCCACGAGGACGGAAAATTCAACAGAGTGGCCTTGTACGGGGTGCAAAGGGAGCTGATCGAGTCGGAGCCTGCACTGTCGCCGCCAGGTCCCAGCAACACGCTTTCGCGCCTGCGCAACGGTGAGGATGTCGTCCATACGGTCGACCTCGCGACCTCGCCCGCCTACCTCGAAGGCGACAGGCGCACGCGCGACGTGGTCGAACTGGCCGGTGCGCGCAGCTTGCTGGCGGTCGCCTTGCGCAAGGATGACGCGTTTCTCGGATCGATTACGGCATACCGTCAGGAAGTGAGACCCTTCACCGACAAGCAGGTTGCATTACTGCGCGGCTTCGCTGGCCAGGCGGTCATCGCAATCGAGAATGGGCGCCTGTTGGACGAACTGCGCGAGGCCCTGGAGCGGCAGACCGCGACCGCCGAAGTGCTCAAGGTGATCAATGCCTCTCCGGGCAACCTTGGTCCCGTCTTCGATGCTCTGTTGGAAAAGGCGTCAGAGCTCTGCGGCGCCAAATACGGCACGCTCTTTCTATACGATGGCAACGCTTTTACGGTCGTGGCGACGCGCAATGTCCCGGCTGCCTATGAGGCGGTGGTCCGCGGCCAGTCCTTCAGTCCCGAAAAGAACTCCGTTCTGCGCCACCTGCAGGAACACAGGCGTCCGCTCAACGTCAAAGACGTGTTCGACGAAGCCTACGTCGCACGGGACCCGCTGCGGGTGGCGGCCATCGAGCTGGCCGGGGTCCGCAGCTTGCTTGCGGTTCCCCTGCTCAAGGGCCGCGAACTGACCGGATTCATCGGGATCTATCGCGACGAGCTGGGGGGATTTGGCGAAAACGAAATCGCTCTCGTGAGCGCTTTTGCCGACCAGGCAGTGATTGCGATCGAAAACGTCAGGCTCGTCAACGAAACCCGCGAAGCGCTGGAGCAGCAGACGGCCACTGCCGAGGTCCTGCAGGTCATCAACAGCTCGCCGGGCAACCTCGCCCCGGTATTCGATAGCATGCTCGAAAAGGCGATGCGCCAATGCGACGCCGCGTTTGGCCATCTCGACATCTACGACGGGAGTGCCTTCCGAACCGCCGCGGTTCGCGGCGTTCCGGCCAAGTTTGCCGAATTCCGCAAGACCAATTCGACGACCTACGGTCCGGGAACAGGCCCGGCCAGGATGCTCGCCGGAGAAAGCATCGTGCGTCACGTCGATCTGATGGACGACGACGCCTATCGCGCCGGCGAGCCGAACCGGCGCGCCTTGGTCGAACTCGGCGGGGCGCGCTCGTCCATCCAGGTGGCGCTGCGAAAGGATGAGGAGTTCCTCGGCTTCATAACGCTGTTTCGGAAGGAGGTTCGCCCGTTCACCGAGAAGCAGGGTGCACTGCTGCAAAACTTTGCTGCGCAAGCCGTGATCGCCATGGAGAACGCCAGGCTGCTCGGCGAGCAACGTGAGGCGCTTGAGCAGCAAACGGCCACCGCTGAGGTCCTGCAGGTCATCAATTCCTCGCCGGGCAATCTTGGGCCGGTGTTCGACGCAATGCTCGAGAAGGCCACGCGGCTCTGCAGCGTCCCTTACGGGCAGCTGGCCCTGTTCGATGGCGAGCATTTCCGCTTCGTTGCCGTGCACGGAAGGGCGCAATTCCAGCTACATCAGCCGCGTGATCCAAAACCGCCCTCTTGGGGTATCACCTGGCCTCGCATCATCGACGGCGAGAATGTCGTTCACATATCCGATGTCGCTGCGTCCGAGATCTATCGCAGCGGACACGAATCGGCTCGGCGTTTCGTGGACACTGGCGGCGGCCGCAGCCTGCTCACTGTCGCATTGCGCAAGGACAGTCAGCTGCTGGGCGCTTTGAGCGTCTATTCCCAGAAGGTGCGCCCATTTACCGACAAGCAGATCGCTCTCCTGCAGAATTTTGCCGCCCAGGCAGTCGTGGCCATCGAGAACGCCCGGCTGCTCTCCGAGCAGCGTGAGGCCTTGGAACGGCAGACGGCGACGGCTGAAATCTTGCAGATCATCAATGGCTCGCCGGGCGACCTGGAGCCAGTGTTCATCTCGGTGCTGGAGAAGGCGTTGCGCCTCTGCGAGGCTGCCTTCGGCGTATTCTGGACTTATGATGGGAACCACTTCCATGCTTCGGCGCTGCTTGGTGTCCCTGCGGCATTTGCCGACTTCGCCAAGCAACGCCCGCACAGAGTTGGCAACGACAACACTCACGCGCGGGCGCTCCGCGGCGAAGCGGTGATGCACATCGTCGATGCGGCTGATAGCGAGGCATATCGCCTGGGCGATCCGCTGCGTCGAGCGCTGGTCGATCTTGGTGGGGCGCGAACCTCGCTTGGCGTAGCTTTGCGCAAGGATGAAGCTCTGCTGGGAGTGCTCATCCTCTATCGCAAGGAGGTCCGCCCTTTCAGCGAGAGGCAGATCAGCTTGATCGAGAGTTTCGCGGGCCAGGCAGTGGTCGCGATGGAGAATGCACGTCTTCTCGACCAGTTGCACCAGCGGACGGACGATCTGGCCCGCTCGGTAGACGAGCTTACGGCGACAGGCGATGTTCTCAGGGCCATCAGCCGTTCATCTACGGACCTGAAGGCCGTTCTCGACACCCTGCTGGCGACGGTGGCGCGGCTATGCCGCGCCGACCAGACCTACATGTTCCGGCGCCACGACGAGTTGCACCATCTCGTCGCCGCCCACGGGGTGCCGACGGAAGGCGAAGAGTTCATCCGCAACCATCCTTTCAAGCCGGGTCGGGGTACGACCAGCGGCCGCGTCGCCCTGGAACGCCGCATCATCCATATCGAGGATGTCCTGAGCGATCCCGAGTACGACTATCGGGAAGGCCAGAATGCTGCAGGGTTCCGGTCGATGCTGGGCTTGCCGCTGCTTCGCGAAGACACGCTGGTCGGGATATTCGTGCTGGGCCGCACCCGGGTCGAGCCGTTCACGGCCAGGGAAATCGAGCTTGCCGCCAGCTTCGCCGACCAGGCGGTGATCGCAATCGAGAATGCGCGACTGTTCGAGGAGCTGCGGGAATCGCTCGATCAGCAGACCGCAAGCGCCGAGATACTGCAGGTCATTTCCCAGTCGCCGACCGACGTCACGCCTGTTCTCAACGCAGTGGTCGCGGCGGCGCTGCGCTTCTGTGGTGCGGAGGATGCGGTCCTTGCCCTCAGGGTCGCGGAGCATGTCGTTGTCACCGCCCACGTAGGCACGATTCAGGCTCGCATCGGGACGGAGCGTCCGCTCGACCGCAGCCTCGCGATGACGCGCGCCGTGGTGGATTGCCAGACGGTGCACGTCCCGGACATGTTTGCCCTCGACCCGGCCGAGTACGCGCCAGCGCTCGCCAACGCGAGGTCGATGGGCTTCAAGGCCGCGCTCGCCGCCCCCATGGTGCGCGACGGCGCCGCCATCGGCAGCATCCTGCTGCGCAAGTCGGAGGCGGGACCTTTCACCCAACGCCAGATCTCGCTCCTGGAAGTCTTTGCCTCCCAGGCTGTAATCGCCATCGAAAATGTCAGGCTGTTCACCCGCCTGCGCGACAGCCAGGCCGAGCTGCGGGTGACTTTCGACAGCATGGGCGATGGCGTGGCCATGTTCGACACTGATCGACGGCTGGCCGCCTGGAACCGGAACTTCGAGCAAATCATGGGCCTCTCCGCGGAGTGGCTGGAGACGCGACCCAACTACGCGGAGTACCTCGACTTGTTGGCCAACCGCGGCGAGTTCGGCACCGAGAATGTCGAGGCCGAGCTTGCCAGCCGCCTGGAGGATACCGAGCGGGAGCTACGGCTCGAGCGTACCCGCGCCGACGGATCGGCCATCGAAGTCCGACGCAACGCTGTTCCTGGCGGCGGCTTCGTGCTGATCTACAGTGACATCACCCAGCGGCGCCGCGCCGAACAGGCCGTACGCCAGGCCAGAGACGTCGCCGAGACAGCGTTGAAGGATCTGAAAACGGCGCAGGCAAGCCTGATCCACGCCGAGAAGATGGCGTCGCTCGGTCAACTCACGGCTGGCATCGCCCATGAGATCAAGAACCCGCTGAACTTCGTCAACAACTTCGCCGGATTGTCGATGGAGCTGCTCGACGAATTGAAGGATACCGTCGCGCCGACGATCTCCTCGCTGGACGAGGACGGGCGCGCCTTGCTCGACGACACCATCGCCCTGCTGACCAGCAACCTGGAGAAAATACGCAGCCATGGCCAGCGGGCCGACGGCATCGTCAAGAGCATGCTGCTGCATTCGCGCGGCGGCAGCAGCGACCGGCAGACAGTCGACATCAATGCCGTTCTCGAGGAAGCGCTCAACCTCGCCTACCACGGCGCCCGTGCCCATGATCCTCAGTTCAACGTCACGCTCGAGCGGGACCTGCAGGTCGGCTTGGCGCCCATCGAGATCGTGCCGCAGGACGTCACGCGGGTGTTCCTCAATCTGATAGGCAATGGGTTCTACGCGATGAGCAAGCGCTGGCGCCAGGACGGCGAGGGCTTCCGGCCGGTCCTGAAGGTTACGTCCCGTGCTGTGGCCGATGCCGTCGAGATCGTCATCCGCGACAACGGCACCGGTATCTCGGCCGAGGACCGCGGCCGGCTGTTCCAGCCCTTCTTCACGACCAAGCCTACCGGTGAGGGGACGGGGCTTGGCCTGTCGATCAGTTACGACATCGTCACCCAGCAGCATGGCGGCACGGTCACGGTCGATAGCGAGGTCGGCGTTTTCACTGAATTTGCCGTCATGTTGCCGCGGCGACAGGCTGCGCCTGCCACCTCGCGAGACGGATGATGCGGCAGGCGAAGATACTCGCTGTCGACGACGAGCCCGACTTCGAAGCGCTGCTGAAGCAGCGGTTCCGCCGGGAAATCCGTTCTGGCGATTTTGCCTTTCGTTTCGCCCGCCACGGCGAGGAGGCTCTGACCGTATTGGCCGAGGACCCTGAAATCGAGCTGCTGCTACTCGACATAAACATGCCAGTGATGGATGGGCTCACGCTCCTGTCTGAGCTGCAGAAACGCCAGCTAGCGGTGCGGGCGATCATCGTTTCGGCCTACGGCGACATGGGCAACATCCGCACGGCAATGAACCGGGGCGCTTTCGATTTCGTCACCAAGCCAGTGGACCTGAGCGACCTGGAGATCACCGTACGCAAGACGCTGGACGATATTGCCCGGGTACGTGAGCTAGATCGCCGGCGGGCCGTCGCCGAGCGAGCGCGCACGAACCTGTCCCGCTACTTCTCGCCGAACCTGGCGGGACTGCTCGCTGAGCGGGACGAACCGCTGGGTCCCGTTCGGCGAGAGACGGTCGCGGTGCTGTTCGCCGATATTGTTGGCTTCACGCGCATGGCCGAGAGCATGGCGCCTGAAGACGTCGTCACGCTGCTGCGGGAGTTTCATGAGCGCATGGCGGAGGAGATCTTCGCCTGTGGCGGGACAATCGAGAAGTATATCGGTGACGCCATTTTTGCCGTGTTCGGACTGCTGGACAAGGCGCCGGACGACGCAGCCAAGACGCTGACGTGCGCCCATCGCATGCTGGGAACCCTCGACGTCTGGAACCAGGAACGCGAGCGGCACGGCCAGCCCACGTTGGCAGTCGGTATCGGCGTCAACTACGGGCCGGCTGTTGTCGGAGACGTCGGCAGCAAGCAAGGATTGTCGTTCACCGTGATCGGCGACACAGTGAACACAGCCAGTCGACTGCAGGGTTTGAGCCGTGAACTCGCGGTTCCGCTCGTCGTCGGCGATGCTCTGGTGGCAGCGATCGCTCGCGAAAACCAGGCCGAGTCGAAAAGGCTGCTCGAAGGCCTGCAAGACCATGGCGAACGGACGCTGAGGGGACGCAGCGCACCGATCCGAATCTGGAGTTGGCAGTCGACGGGCTCGACACGATGACCGCTCGCATGATCGTCGGCATCACAGGCGCCTCGGGGACGGTCTACGGCATCCGGGTGCTGGAGATGCTGCGGGCCATGAAGATCGAGAGCCACCTCGTGATCTCCAAGGCCGGCGACCAGACGCGCTCGCTCGAGACCGACCTGTCGGCAGCCGCCTTGCGCGCCCTCGCCGACAAGGTCTACGCGCCGGGCGACATTGGCGCGGCAATTTCAAGCGGTTCGTTCCAGACAATGGGCATGATCGTAGCGCCCTGCTCGGTGCGCACATTGAGCGAGATAGCGACCGGCGTGACGTCGAGCCTGGTGGCGCGCGCCGCCGATGTCTGCCTGAAGGAGCGACGGCGGGTTGTCCTGATGTTCCGCGAGACACCGCTGCACGCCGGCCATATCAAGAGCATGCTGGCTGTCACGGAGATGGGAGCCATCGTCGCCGTGCCGGCGCCGGCGTTCTATGCGCGGCCGGACACGGTCGACGATATCGTCACCCATTCGGTGGCGCGTGCCCTCGACCTGTTCGGCCTCGACGCCAAGGCCTTTCCGCGCTGGACCGGCCCTCCCGTCGTGGCCGGACGGAAGAAAGGCAAGTGATGCGGCAGCGACCGACGGCGGCAGCCGGCCTTTAACCCAGTCGCGTCCGGATCTTGATCTCCGATGTGAGCGTGCGATGGACGGGACACTTGTCGGCGATCTGCAGCAGCCGGTCGCGCTGCTCGGAACTGAGCGGGCCTTCCAGCACGATCTGCCGGTCGATCTGGTCGATCTTGCCTTCCCTGGTCTCGCAGTCGGCGCAGTCCGTCGCGTGGATCTTGTCGTGCTTCAGCCAGACCCGGACCTTCTGCAACGGCCAGTTCTTCTGACGGGCATACATGCGTAGCGTCATCGCCGTGCAGGCGCCCAGTCCCGCCAGCAGGTAGTCGTAGGGGCCGGGGCCGGTGTTCGTGCCGCCAGCGGAGGCCGGCTCGTCGGCCGACAGCACGTGGGTGCCGACGCGCACGGTCTCGGCGAACGGGCCGATGTTGCGGTCCTCGACGATCACGACGCCGGGTGGGGGAAGCTCTGCCTCGGCCATGTCCTGCTCCTTACGCACTTTTCAAAGCAAATCGCCTGAGCCACGATTGCGGACAAGCAGTGTAGAAGTGCCTAGCCCGACCGCCACATTCTTTCTCCGCCATTTCGGCCTCGATCGCCCATACCGCTTCGAGCGGGTGATGCTGGGCGGACTCGCGATCCTGTTGGCGCTGCTGGCCCTTCTGGCTGCTCTGTGGATGCGCGCGATCGACGAGTTGCCGATCGACGGGCCGCGCGGCGAGTACTTCCTCTATCTGCTGGTGCTTTTCGTGTCGGTGCTGGCGACGGTCCGCTGGCCGCGACTGGGCGGGCTGCTGCTGGTGCTGATGGCGTTCGATCTCACATGGGGTGCCGGGCTGTTCGCGCTCCATCGCGCAAGGTTAGCCACTGCCTCGCTGATGCCGCCCGGCAGGTTCGAACCGCAGCGCTTCCAATGGCATCCGCTGTTGCAGGCCGTACCGATCCCCTCGCTCGATCTCACCAGCTCGACGGGGCTTGTGATCCGCCACACGCGCGAAGGCACGCGCGGCCGGGATCCACAGGGCAGCCTCGAGGGCAGCAATGTCGTCGCAACCTTCGGCGGCTCGACGACCTACGACATCGGCGTGGGCGACGGCGAGACCTGGCCCGATCGCCTTTCGCAGGCGCTGGGTGGCGGCTACTTCGTCGTCAATCATGGCGTGCCGGGCTACACCACGGCCGAGCACCTGATCCAGACGGCGTTCTACCAGACCAAGTTCGGCACGCTGCCGCGCTGCGCCGTCTACTATGTCGGCTGGAACGACCTGCGCAATGCGCACATCTCCGGGCTCGATCCGGGCTATGCCGATTTCCATCTACCGAGCCAGATCGATTCGCAGAAGGTGCGTCGCATCGGCGGCTCGCACGTCACCTTTTCGCCCCTGCTTACGCTGCTGATGCGATTCGTCGGCGCCAACGTCGATACCGCGCGGTATTTCGCCGATCCGTACGGCAAGGCGCCAGGGAGCGGCGACGATCCCAACCTCGATGCCATCTACAGGCGCAATGTCGCGGCGATCTCGGCGATCAACCGACAGCGCGGCGTGACCACGATCTGGGTCGGGCAGCTTCTGAACCGCGAGCGGCTGACGGGCGAGGGTCGGTACGGCTGGCTGCCGCTGGTGCGTGATCGCGACCTGTGGCCGATGCAGCAGAGGTTCAACGATGTCCTGAAGCAGACGGCGGTCGGGCTGGGCGACACGTACGTCGGCATCGATGCAGCGTCGTTCGTCGGTGTCGATTTCGTCGACCAGGGGCACTTCTCGGCGCGCGGCGCCAACCGCTTTGTCGACGAGCTGGCGCCGGTCGTGCGTCGGCTCTGCCGCTAGGGTAACATTTTGCGATGATTTCCCACGTCCATGTCGGCGTCGACGATTTCGAGCGCGCTTTTGCGTTCTATTCCGCCGTGCTGCCGATGCTGGGGCTGGAGCTGAAGTTCAGGGAGCCGGAGCACGGCTGGGCCGGCTGGATGATGCCCGGCGTGGCGCGGCCACTGTTCCTGGTAGGCCTGCCGTTCAATCGCGAGCCGGCGTCGCCCGGCAATGGCCAGATGATCGCGCTGATGGCGTCCGATCGCGCCACGGTCGATCGCTGCCACGGAACGGCCGTGGCTCAGGGCGGCCGGTCCGAAGGCGAGCCCGGTCTCAGGCCGCACTACCACGCCAACTACTACGGCGCTTATTTCCGCGATCCCGCGGGCAACAAACTCTGCGTCTGCTGTCACCAACCGGAACCGACATGACCCGTGCCATTCTCATCACCGGTGCCTCGTCCGGCATCGGCGCCGCTACCGCTCGTGCGCTTGCCGCCCCCGACACCGCCATTGCGCTGCACGCGCGCAAGAACCGCGCAGGCGCCGAAAAGATCGCGCAGGTGGTACGCGACGCCGGCGGCAAGGCGCTGGTGGTCGAAGGCGACCTCGCAAAGCCAGGCACGGCGCGACGCTTGATCGAAGAAACCGCCGCCGCCTTCAGCCGGCTCGACATCGTCGTGAGCAACGCGGGCTTCGCCGACCGCCGCCCGGTCGACCAGCTCGATCGCGTGGCGTGGGACGACAGCCTGTCGGCGATGACCTCGGCGTTCTTCGAGCTCGCCCATGCCGCCAAGCCGTGGCTGGTCAAGGCCGGCACCACGGGTCGCCTGGTCGGCGTCTCGTCCTTCGTAGCCCATGCCTATGCTCGAGGCCTGCCGATGTTCCCCGCCTCGGCGGCGGCCAAGGCCGGGATCGAGGCCTTTGCGCGCGCCATGGCCATCGACTTGGCGCCATCGGGGGCGACGGCGAACTGCGTGGCTCCCGGCCTGATCGAGAAGGACGCCGACGCGCACGCCGCGCTGTCGCGCGATCGCATGGTGGAGATGAGCAAGCTCGTGCCGATCGGCCGCTACGGCAAGACGGCGGAGGTTGCGGCGGTGATCGCCTTTCTATGCTCTGCTGGTGCGAGCTACGTCACCGGCCAGACCATCCACGTGAATGGCGGCCTGACGCTTTGATACAGGCCCGCCATGAGGACGGTGCGCTTCCTCTGCGCCTTATTGTCGTGAGCGCGCAAGAATGCGCGCGGTGCGAAGGACGAAGACCACTTGTTCGAAGCGAACATTCAGTCGGTCGGCATCGTCGGCACTGAAGCTGCAGCAGACATCATTCATCAACTCATGATCCTGGCATCTACGGCTGCGATCGACTATGTCTCCGGTGAATTGCATTTCGCCATCATTGGTCGGTGTGGAGTGGTTGCTTGAGCGTAGAGTCAGAGTCCGTATCCATCCCCGTCCCTCGCTATGCCCTGTATTACGCCCCGCGGCCCGAGGAAGGGCTTGCCGTCGCCGCCAGCCAATGGCTCGGACGCAACGCCGAGACCGGCCAAAGCCGCCCGCTCAAGGCGGTATCGGCCTTCACAGCCGAGCGGCTGGGCGAACTTACCGCCGATCCGCGGCTCTACGGCTTTCACGGCACGCTTAAGGCGCCGATCGCCCTGGCGGATGGGTATGGCGAGCGCGACCTGCTGGAGGCCGTCGGCAACTTCGCCGTCGGCCGGCGATCGGTCGTCGTGCCGTCGATGACGCTCACCTGCCTGTTGGGTTTCATCGCGCTGGTGCCGAGCAAGCCGTCGGTTGCTCTGCAGGATCTCGCCGACAGCTGCGTCATCGAGTTCGACGAGTTTCGCCGGCCTGCCGACGAGGACGAGCTGGCCCGTCGGCGCGCGGCGGGTCTGTCGCCGCGCCAGGACGAACTGCTGCTGCGCTGGGGCTATCCCTACGTGCTCGAGGAATGGCGGTTCCACCTCAGTCTGACGGGGCGCATTTCAGATGAAGGCGAGCTATCGGCGGTCAGCGAGCTGTTGCGCCGTCAGTTCATGGGCTTCATCGACCGGCCGTTGGCTGTGCGCGATATCTGTGTGTTTCGCCAACCTGCAGCCGGCCGGCCATTCACCGCGCTGGCCCGCTTCACGCTCGGCGGCGGGCGCCGGATGAGCAGCGAAGCGTGGCGCGCAGCCTGACACGCAGGCCTCGGCAGGCGTCGAGCGTGCCGTCGTAAGAAGCAGTGCTCGAATGGCTGGCTATTGATGAAGTTATCGTGAAAGGACGCGCGCTCTTCCACAAAAGGAAACGGCGGGACAAAGGTCCCGCCGTCGATCCCGTCTGCGGTTTGCCGCGGACTACAGACTCTTCAGCACGTTCTCGGCCGACGACACCTCGAAGGCGCCGGGCTTCTCGACGAACAGGTCCTTGATGACGCCGTCCTGGACGACCATGGCGTAGCGCTGGCTGCGCGTGCCCAGGCCGAACTTGGAGCCGTCCATGGTGAGGCCCATCGCCTGGGTGAACTCGCCATTGCCGTCGCCCAGCATGAGGACCTTGTCGCCAGCCTTCTGGTCCTTGCCCCACGCACCCATCACGAACGCGTCATTGACGGAAATGCAGGCGATGGTGTCGACACCCTTCGCCTTCAGCTTCTCTGCTTCGGCCACGAATCCGGGCACGTGCTTTGCTGAACAAGTGGGGGTGAATGCACCCGGCAGCGCGAAGGCAACCACCTTCTTGCCGGGCGCGAAAAGCTCCTCGGTAGTGACCGCCTTCGGTCCCTCCGGGCCCAGCATGCGCAGCGTGGCGCTGGGCACCTTGTCGCCGACTTTCGCCATTATTTGCTCCTTACAATTGCCGCCCCAACCGGCGGTCTCTCGAACCGGCGGACCCTAGGCGAGGGGTGCCGGTTTGTCGAATCGGGTCCATCGTGGGCCGGTTGGCTTGATCTTTGCCCGGACAATCCCCATGGATTTGGAGGAATATAAATCATGCCCGGCTCAGGCTCCCCCGCCGCCTTCCTGGTTGGCCGCTTCCTGGTCGCCGCGCCCTCCATGCCGGACGAGCGCTTCCAGAAGAGCGTCGTGTTCATCTGCAAGCACGATGACGACGGCGCATTGGGCATCATCGTCAACAACAAGGTCGAGGACCTGCCTCTGGGCCAGGTCTACAAACAGCTCGGCATCGAGGTGTCCGACACGACGGGCGAGCGCCCCGTACTGTTCGGCGGCCCGGTCGATCCCACGCGCGGCCTTGTCCTGCATTCGGCCGACTACAAGCGCGAGGAGACTCTGCTGATCGAGGGCGGCATGGCGCTCACGGCCTCGGTCGAGATCCTGAAGGACATGGCCGGCGGCAGTGGCCCCAAGCAGGCCTGGCTGGCACTCGGCCACTCCGGCTGGGCACCCGGCCAGCTCGACCGCGAGATGCAGGACAACGCCTGGCTGGTGGTCGATGGCGACGCCGGCCTGGTGTTCGACCCCGACCTGGCCGCCAAATGGCAGCGTGCGCTGGACCGCCTGGGCGCCGCCGCCGGGGGCCGGTTCGATCCGGCGTCGTTCTCGCATCAGACCGGGCGAGCCTGATCCCCCTCTTCGAGAGGCGGGCTTGTTATTCAGCAGCGACCGACTGCGTCGCCGGATTGCGGTAGGCAGCGAGCAAGTTCGCTTCGCGCTCCTTGGCCGCCTTCACGTTCTTTTCCTTGACGTGGCCGAAGCCGCGCATGGCCTCGGGGACCGAGGCGATCTGGACGGCGAGCGCATGGTTTTCCTGGCCGAGCGTGGCCAGCACCTGGTCGATCGTCGCCTGGTATTCGCCGATCAGGCGGCGTTCCATGCGCCGTTCCTCGCTGTAGCCGAAGACATCGAGCCTGGTGCCGCGCAGCTTCTTCAGTGAGGCGAGGATGCGGAACATCGGCATCACCCAGGAACCGTACTCGCGCTTCTTGAGCTGTCCCGTCGTCGGATCGCGGTCGGCGAACAGCGGCGGGGCGAGATGGAAGGTGAGCTTGTAGTCGCCCTCGAACTGGCTCGACAGCTTGTTCAGGAATTCGCCGCTGCTGTAGAGCCGGCCCACCTCGTACTCATCCTTGTAGGCCATCAGCTTGTAGAGCGACCTCGCCACTGCCTCGGCGAGCCCGCGGCGACCCGGCGCCTTGGACTTCTCGGCCGCGGCGACCTTGTCCACGAAAGCACGATAGCGCTCCGCGTAGGCTGCATCCTGGTAGGCGGTCAGCAGGTCTACGCGCTTGGCGACGATCTCGGGCAGGGTGCGGGCCACGGACTTCTCCGTGCGCAGCGTCGGCTTGGCCGCGGCCTGCACTGCCGCGATGTTGTGCGCGGCCAGCCGGCCCCAGGCAAAGGTGCGTTTGGAGGTCTCGATGGCGACGCCGTTCAGCTCGATGGCCCGCTCGATGGCCACCAGCGACAGCGGCACCAGCCCCTTCTGCCAGGCATGCCCCAGCATGAAGAGGTTCGTGGCAATGGAATCGCCCAGGATCGCCGTCGCAAGTCCCGTGCCGTCGACGAATGTCACGGCCTCGTCGCCGGCAGCGTCGCGGATCGACTTCATCATGGCCTCGGCGCCGAGATCCATGTCGCCGTTCGTCACGAACGCCGCGACCGGCGTCATGTAGCCGTTGATCACCGCGCGGGTGACACCGGGCTCGATGCGCGACAAGGCGGCTGGCGAGGCGGCCACGACCATGTCGCAGCCCAGCACCAGGTTGGCGCCGCCCGCCGCGATGCGCACGGCGTGCAGGTCCTCGGGCTTGGGCGCGAGGCGAATGTGGCTCATCACCGCGCCGTTCTTCTGGGCGAGGCCGGTGAAGTCGAGCACGGTGCAGCCCTTGCCCTCGAGATGGGCGGCCATGCCGATCAGCGCGCCGACGGTGATCACACCGGTGCCGCCGATACCGGTCACCAGGATGCCGTAGGCCTCCGAGAGCGGCCGGACCGTCGGCATGGGAAGCTGGGCGAAAGGATCGTCCTGCACGACCTTCAACTGTGGACGCCTGGCCTTGGCCGGCGTGCCGCCATGCACTGACACGAAGGAAGGACAGAAGCCGTTGATGCAGGAGAAGTCCTTGTTGCAGTTGCTCTGATCGATCTGGCGCTTGCGGCCGAGCTCGGTCTCGAGCGGCTTGACCGACACGCAGTTGCTCTTGTCGGAGCAGTCGCCGCAGCCCTCGCACACCGCGTCGTTGATGAAGACGCGTTTGGCGGGGTCGGGGAAGGTGCCGCGCTTGCGGCGGCGACGCTTCTCGGCGGCGCAGGTCTGGTCGTAGACCAGCACGGTCAGCCCCGGGATCTCGCGCAGCTCACGCTGCACGGCATCGAGCTCGTCACGGTGGCGGATGGTGACGCCATGGGCGAAGTCCGTGCCGACCGGATACTTGTCGGGCTCGTCGGTGACGACGACGACTTTCCTGGCGCCCTCTGCCGCTACCTGCTTGGTGATCTCGGGTACGCTGAGCGGCCCGTCGTGCGGCTGGCCGCCCGTCATGGCGACAGCGTCATTGAACAGGATCTTGTAGGTGATGTTGACGCCGGCAGCCGCGGCCTGGCGGATCGCCATCAGGCCCGAGTGGTAGTAGGTGCCGTCGCCCAGGTTCTGGAAGATATGATTGTCGGAGCTGAACGGCGCCTGGCCGACCCAGGGCACGCCTTCGCCGCCCATGTGGGAGATCAGTGCCGTGCGCCGCTCGGGCATCCAGATCGCCATGCCGTGGCAGCCGATACCGGCCATGGCCCGGCTTCCATCCGGAATGCGCGTCGACGTGTTGTGCGGGCAGCCGGAACAGAAGTACGGCGTGCGTGCGACCTTGGGCGGCGGCGCCGACAGGAGCTTTTCCTTGGCTTCGAGTCGGGCCAGCCGCTGCTTGAGCTCGGGCGATTCGCCCATATGCTTCATCAGGCGGCCGGCGATGACCATGGCGACGCCGGTCGGCGTCAGTTCGCCTTCGCTCGGCAGGATGATGGCGCCGCTCTCGTCGGCCTTGCCGATCACCAGCGGCCGGCGGTCGGCCGGCATGTTGTAGAGAAGATGGACCAGTTGCTCTTCGAGGTTGGAGCGCTTCTCCTCGATGACGATCACTTCCTTGAGGCCTTCGGCGAAGCGACGTGCGCCTTCGGGTTCCAGCGGCCAGGTCATGCCGACCTTGTAGACGCGGATGCCGAGCGCGCGCGCCCGTTCATCGTTGATGCCGAGGTCTTCCAGGGCCTGGCGCGTGTCGAGATACGCCTTGCCCGTGGTCATGATGCCGATGCGTGCCTGCGGCGGATCGATGACCACGCGATCGAAGCCGTTGGCGCGCACGAACGCCTTGACCGCCGCCATCTTCGGTCCGTGCAGGCGCTTCTCCGCTTCCATGGGCGGATCGGGATTGCGGATGCCGAGCCCGCCCGGCGGCAGCTGGAAGTCCGTGGGCATCATGATCTTGATGCGCTCGGGATCGACCCAGACGGAGGCGCCCGACTCGACGGTCTCCGAGATCGCCTTGAAGCCGATCCAGCAGCCCGAGTAGCGCGACAGCGCGAAGCCCAGCAGGCCGAAGTCAAGATATTCCTGCACGTTCGCCGGATTGATCACCGGAATCATGGCGGCGGAGAACACCTGCTCGCTCTGATGCGGCAGGGTCGAGGATTGGGCACCGTGGTCGTCGCCCGCCAGCACGATCACGCCGCCATGCGCCGAGGACCCTGCGGCATTGCCGTGCTTCAGGACGTCCATCGAGCGGTCGACGCCGGGCCCCTTGCCGTACCAGATCGAGAAGACGCCATCGACTTTGGCGCCGGGAAACAGGTTGACCTGCTGGGTTCCCCACACCGCGGTAGCAGCGAGGTCTTCGTTCAGGCCCGGCTGGAAGTGGATGTTGTTGTCCTTGAGGTAGCGTTTCGCGGTCCACAAGGCGTGGTCGTACATGCCGAGCGGCGAGCCGCGGTAACCCGAAATGAAGCCACCGGTATTTAGGCCGGCGGCGAGGTCGCGCTGGCGCTGCATCATCGGCAGGCGCACCAGCGCCTGGATGCCGGTCATGTAGACCCGGCCCTTGTCGAGCCGGTAACGGTCCTCCAGCGCATAGTCTCCGAAGACCAGCGGGACGGGAGTGGCGACGGTCATTCGAGGAAAGCCCTCCGAAAGCGGCGGCGTGAATGGGCGTTTATGTTGGCCGAAGCATAGCGGGCGAAGGTGGCGAGGGGAAAGGCCATGCCATGCGCGGCGTGGGTGCGAGTTTCGCAAATTCGGCGGCTCAGGCTCTTCAAAAGCCTGGCGCTGATCGTGCTTCTGGCTCGGATCAGTTCACCGCTTTCCGTACTCCGTGAAGACATAGTCGCGCGTCACCACGCCCGTGTGGCACGCCAAGCCGCATTTGGCGTCGTTTCCTTGCGGCGGCCTCGATGCCGCGTCGGCGGGCCTGAACGTGCCGGAGGCGTCGTCGTAGTCGAACGCGGCCCATCCCCAGCCGCCGCTGTCGGCGAACCGTTTGCTGTCTTTCACCATGAAGTCGACGTCATGCAGGGTACCCGGCACGATCGGCTGACCCGGGTAGCTCTCCTGCTTTTTCGGGTCCCAGTGGATCTTCGCCATCATGGCGCCGTCGGGGAAAGGCTTGCCGTTGCCGGGGATGCCTTGCTTGTAGGCGCCGATCATCGCCGGATTTCCCAGGATGGCGGCGATCTTCCCTCCGTTCCCGCTGAGCGAGATCAGTGCCCAGTCCTCGTAACCTCTGAACTCGGAGAACGCGAGGCCATTCGGAACTTTGACGGCGTACCTGTCTCTATCCTGGGCGACCGAGACGCCGGTAACCAGGACGGCAATCGATACCGCAATGCTGACGGCGGTCGGCATGCTTCTTCTCATCGTGCACCCCGTGGGCCGGGCGGAGCCGCAGGCGGGTCGCGTGGCGGCTTGGCCGCCGCCGCTCACACGCTGCTGCCGAATGCCAACCGATCAGTTGGTCGGCTTCCTGCCCTGCTTGTAGTTGGCGATCGCCGCCTTGAGCATGCGGTATTCGGTGCAGCCGAACACGCAGAGCGAATCGAGACGCGCCAGCATCTTGTCGGCATCGGCGGGCTGATCGAGCATCAGGTAGGCCTCGCCGAGATATTCGTGCGCCCCGAGATGGCGGCCATCGATCGCCAGTGCCTGCTGGTAATACTGCAGCGAGCCGCGCGGGTTGCCCGAGGCGCGCGTGGCGTAACCCATCAGGTTGTATGCATCGGCATTGCGGGGATCGCGCTGCACGACCTGCTGCAGGAGCGGCAGCGCGTTGGTGTAGTTCTTGGCCTCGATCATCGCCTTGGCCTGCACGAAGTTCGGATCGGCCGGCGCCGCAGGTGCGACTGCGGTCGGCTTGGGCGGGTCGGCACCGCCGCCGGCGGCGAAGGTCGCAATCGGAAGTCCAAGAGCGAGCAAAGCCGTCGAGGCAAATACGGTCAGGCGCATGGTCCACCTCCTGGAGTTGCCGGATTTTCCCCTGATACCTGTCTCGGGCAACGACTATTTCATGACATTGGCGTGAGTTCGGCCACCCTCTTCAGGGCACGCACCCTCAGGCGGCCTTGACGGCCGCGAATCTCGACGTCGTGGCTCTCGTGCGCGGCAAGGTCGATGCCGGCGCAATCCAGCAGTTCCTGTGAGACGACGAGTTCGGCGCCGAATTCCTTGGTCAGGCTCTCCAGGCGGCTGGCGATGTTGACCGTGTCGCCGATAGCCGTCAGGTGCGTGGTGCGCTCGTAGCCCATCTCGCCGACGATGGTCGCGCCCGAGTGGAGGCCGATGCCGATGCGCAGCGGCTGGTCGAGATCGCCCGAGAGCGCTTCGTTGAGATCGGCCAGGGCTTCGCTCATGCGCCGTGCCGCATCGAGCGCCTCGCGACAGGCGGCCTGCGGCTCCTTGCCGAGGCCGAAGATCGCCATGACGCCGTCGCCGATGAACTTGTCGAGTCGGCCACCTGCCGCCTCGATCGCCTGACCGGTGGCGCGGAAATAGCGGTTGAGCAGGAACACCACGTCGTAGGGCAGCCGGCCTTCGGAAATCGAGGTGAAGCCGCGGATGTCGGCGAACAGGATGGCGACGTACTGCTCGCCGCCATGGGCCTGCGGCTGCCGACGGTAGGCCTCTACCGGTCCCGCCGACGCGGGCAGGAGCGGCGTCACCCGATAGTGGCCGGGCGGCGGTCGCAGCTGGCAGGCCAGCCGCACATTGGCCGGCGCGTCGATGCGTGCCAGCACCTTCTGCTCCTCCGGGGAGGCCTGTGGCAGCTTGGCGCGGTCCTGGCCGCCGATGCGCACGCGACAGGTCGAGCAGCGGCCGCGCCCGCCGCACACCGAGGCATGCGGGATGCCGGCGATGCGACTCATCTCGAGGACGGTGAGGCCGGCCGGCTGGGCGATGCTACGCCGTTCGCCGTAGTCGAGGCGCACCACGCCGGCGCGGCGTTCCCAAAGGTCGCGCAACGGCCGCGCGCTCAGCGCGCCGATCAGCAGCAACAGCGCGCCGATCTGCAGGTTGCGCGATATGTCGTAAAGATTGTCGATGGCGTCGCGGGGCGGCACGTTCGCGCGTTCGAACAGGCTCTGCAGGAAGCCCGGCTGCTGGGCGAGGTCGGCAACATCGCGCAAGGCGATGGCGGCCCCGGCGATACCGCCCGCCGGCACCAGCAGGGCAATGGCATAGAGCAGCGGCAGCCACGTGCGATACCAGGGGCGCAGGCGCCACGCGAAGTGGAGGCCGATGCAGGCATGCAGCCAGACCACCAGCGGCAAGGCGAACTGCCGCGCGATGCCGGTCCACTGCCCACTCGCCAGTGAGGCCAACACCCAGGGATAGCCCGGTTCGACGTCGTAGAGCGCGTGCGCCAGCCGAGTGCCGACGACATGGGTGGCGCCCAGCGGGATGATCAGCGCACCCAGGATCCACTGAGTCCATTCCCAGGACGACAGTCTCAGCGCGCGGCGCTCATAGAGCGACCACAAGGCCAGGAAGAAGTGTCCGAACAGCGCGCCATAGAGCGCGGTCTGCCCGATCGGATTGTGCCAGATGAAGACAAACCAGTGCCGGCCCGCCTCCAACATGCGCAGCGAGATGAGGCCGAGCGTGTGGTTCAGAAGATGCGTGACGACATAGAAGAACAGCACATAGCCCGACCAGAGGCGGAGCCTGCCGCCCATGACGCTATTTCAGGAGCGGCAGCACGGCATCCGGCGGCCGGCCGATGGCGGCGCGCTTGCCCGCCACGACGATGGGTCGCTGCAGCAGCACGGGGTGGGCCGCGATCGCCTTCACGATGTCGGCGCGGCTGAGATCGGCTTTCTTCTTCTTCTTGAGCGTCTTGAACTCGGCCTCGCCGTCGCGGATCAGTGCACCGGGCTCACCGCCCACCATGTCCAGCAGCTTCTCGATTTCGGCCTTGCTGGGCGGCTGCTTCAGGTACTCGCGGATCGTCGGCTCGACGCCCTTGTCCTTCAGCAGCGCGAGCGTCTCGCGCGATTTGCTGCAGCGCGGGTTGTGCCAGATCGTGATGGCCATCTGCCGTCCTTCCCGTCCTCTTGTCCGCTCACAGGAGAAGAGCAAGCGGATTACTCCCCGTCCAGTGCATCGACGCTCTTCGCGTCGATCACCTTTTTGGCAACGTCGAAGGCGAAGCCGGCACGCGCCATCGCCGCGAGATCGCGCAGGCGCTTTTCCCTGCGGTCTTCGTCGGGCCGGAACGGCCCGAGCCTGCGCCGCCGCGCCAGCGCCACGGCCGCCTGCCATTCGCGCTCGGCCGGGTTGGTGTCGAGTTCCTCGTCGAGCGCCGCCATCGCCCGGTCGAGCGTGTCACCGTCGACGCCGGCGTGCTTCAGCTTCTGCCGCGTCAACCGGCTCGACGTACCGCGCCGGTGCAGCGCGCGCGCCTTGGTCTGGGCAAACTCCTTGTCGTTGATGGCGCCTGCCTCGATGAACTTCGCGACGATCGCTTCGATCGCCTGCTCGACGTTCTCCATGACCGGCGCCTCGGCCATCCTGGCCTTGGCGATCCGTCGGGCGAGAACTCGACGCAGCCCCTCGGCGGTGGCGGGATAGCGTTCGAGATAGAACGTCGCCGCGTTCAGCAGATACCTGGCGGTGATCGGACGTGCCGGGCGTTTCACTCTGAACCGCTCTTCTCTCCGTCAACGCAGGGATATGCCGACCATCGCCTGCAGTTCTTCGATCGCCACGTCGGGGTCGCCGACCTTGATCGTACGCATGCCGAGCGCGCGAGCCGGCTTCAGGTTGATGCCGAGATCGTCGAGGTAGACGCAGTCCTCCGGCGGGACGCCCAAAAGGTCGCAGGCGTGCTGGTAGATGCGGGGATCCGGCTTGCGCATGCCAAGCTTGCTCGATTCCACGACATGCTCGAACAAGGTCATGATCTCGGCGACTGCCTTGGCCTTGTCGGCGCTGCGCGCCATGCCGGGCCCCTCGCCGTGCTTCATGTTGTTGGTGATGCAGGCGACCCGGAACGCCTCCTTGCAGCGGCGTAGCGCCACGACCATCTGCGGCCGAATGTCGCCGCTCAGCGACTGCAGGATGCGCCAGCCATCGACTTTCTGACCGTTCTGGCGGGCCTCCTCCTCGAACAGCGCCACGAAACCTTCGAGAGAAACCTCGCTGCGTTCCATTTTGGCCCAGGCATTGATGTCTGCATTGCGCGCATTGAGGCCGCGGATGAAATCTTTGGGAAGACCTGCCTCGGATTCGTAGCGATTGAAGGCTTCGAAGGGGCTTGAAAGGATCACGCCGCCGAAATCCCACAAAACCGCTCGGGGGCTTTTTGCATGGCTAATATTCATGGTGGTGCGACCCTGTTTACCTTGTTCCTGCCCTAGTCGGCCCTTATTTCACGCCCTCCATAGGCGACGGAGTGATCGATGACCACCGTTCGCCACAACAAGCTAGGAACCAAGCGAAATGAGCGAAGCAGCGATGCAGCCGCGCGGCAACGCAGTGGCAGAGTCGAGCGAGGCGGGAATGGGCGATATGAGCCGCTCTGAAACAGGCCGGTCCGATGGACGCAACCGGCGCGCGGCCGAGACTCGCCGCAAAATCATTGCCGCTGCCAAGGCGATGATTGCCGAAACCAGCACCGCGCCCACGGTGGTGGCGGTTGCCAAGCGGGCCGATGTCTCGGTCCGGTCGGTTTTCCAGCATTTTGGCGATGTTGAGTCACTTTTCGTAACGGTTGTGGACAGCGTGCGTGACGACCTGGTCGTGCCGCCGCCAACCCCGAGCAACCGGCCGCTGGACGCCCGTATCACCTCGGTGGTCGAGAATCTGGCCCAGGTGTTCGACAAGATCGTGCCGCTGCGTGTCGCCGCTGGCCAGTTCGTGAACCATCCGGCCCTGACCGAGCGTGCCAAGGTCTCCAAGCAGGAGCTGCGCGAGGCCACTTTGGAGGCCTTTGGCCCCGAATTTGCGGCTCTGAGCGAGCAGGCCAAGGAAGAACTGCTGGACGCCATTGGCGCGGCCCTGTCGCTCGAGGCGTGGATCGTGCTGCGCCGTCGGGATGGCCTGAGCTACGAGCGGGCCACTGCCATTTGGCGGCTCACCCTGGAAGCGCTGCTGGGCCATGGTTTTCCCGCCGCGACCCAATGACCTTTCCCTGGTCTCCAATTGACTTCGCATTTGAGATCAGTGAGTTAAAGGCCCCCAAAAGGGCGGCGGTACGGGGCAGATGGCGACCAGCCAGCTTCACGAGGACTTTTCACGCGAGGAAGAGGTAAAGGCGGGCACCGACCGCGGTTTCGGGCTCGTCTTCGCCGGCTTCTTCGCGATCCTGGCGGCACTTTCGCTGTGGCACGGCAGCACCAACTGGCACTACACGCTGCCGGTCGCGGCGGTGTTCCTGCTGGTGGCGCTGGTTTATCCACGCCTTCTTGCACCGCTCAACCGGCTGTGGCTGAAATTCGGTCTGCTACTGTACAAGGTGATGAATCCCCTTGTGCTGGGGCTGCTGTTCTTCGTGACCATCATGCCGATCGGCCTCGTCATGCGTGCTTTTGGCAAGGACTTCCTGCGTCTCAAGCGCGATCCCGGCGCCAAGACCTACTGGATCGACCGCACTCCGCCGGGACCTCCGCCGCAATCGATGAAGAATCAATTCTGAGCTGAATTCTGAGCTGATAAGGGACCGAGACCAATGGGCTCCATTCTCGTCGAACTCTGGGACTTCATGAGGCAGCGCAAGAAGTTCTGGCTGCTGCCGATCCTGATCATGATGGTGATCTTCGGCGGCCTGATCGTGCTGACCAAGGGGTCGGCCATCGCGCCGTTCGTCTACACGCTGTTCTAACAGGGAGCGGACGTCTCCATGCGCGTGCTTGGCATCTCGGCTTTCTACCATGACAGCGCCGCCGCGCTGATCGAGGACGGCCACCTCGTCGGCGCCGCGCAGGAGGAGCGCTTCACCCGCAAGAAGCACGATTCGGGCTTCCCGCAGCACGCCGTGCAGTACTGCCTCGACGAGGCCGGCATCAAGCTTCAGGACATCGACTACGTCGCCTTCTACGACAAGCCGTTCCTGAAGTTCGAGCGCCTGCTCGAAACCTACCTCGCCTACGCGCCGCGCGGCTTCCAGTCCTTCCGCATGGCCATGCCGCTGTGGCTGAAGGAGAAGCTCTTTCAGAAGACGCTGCTGCGCGATGAGATGAAGCATTGGCAGCCCGACTTCGACTGGCACAAGCGGCTGCTGTTCGGCGAACATCACCAGAGCCACGCCGCCTCGGCCTTCTTCCCGTCACCCTACGAAGAAGCCGCCGTGCTGTGCATGGACGGCGTCGGCGAATGGGCGACGACGTCGCTGGCCTGGGGCCAGGGCAACAAGCTAGAAATGCTGAAGGAGATCCATTTCCCGCATTCGCTCGGGTTGCTCTATTCGGCGTTCACCTACTACACCGGCTTCAAGGTCAACTCCGGCGAATACAAGGTCATGGGCCTGGCGCCTTATGGCGAGCCGAAGTTCAAGGACCTGATCCTCGACAAGATCGTCGACCTCAAGGAAGACGGCACGTTCCGCCTCGACCAGCAGTATTTCGACTACTGCACCGGTCTGCGCATGACGAACGAGAAGTTCGGCGATCTGTTCGGCGGCAAGGCGCGCAAAGCGGAGGAACTGCTGACCCAGCATCACATGGACCTCGCCGCGTCGGTGCAGGCCGTGACCGAGGAGATCGTGATCCGCCTGGCGCGCTCGGTTCGCAGGGAGACCGGGGCGAAGAACATCTGCCTCGCGGGCGGCGTGGCGCTGAACTGCGTCGCCAACGGCAAGCTGTTGCGCGAGAACCTGTTCGACGGCATCTGGGTGCAGCCCGCGGCCGGCGATGCTGGCGGCGCGGTCGGTGCGGCCTATGCCGCCTACCACGGCTATCTCGGCCAGGCACGCAAGCTCAACGGCCATCTCGACGGCATGGCCGGCTCCTATCTCGGCCCCGAGTACAAGGACGATGAGATCGAGAAGCGCCTGATCGCGGCCGGCGCCAGGCTGACGCGCCTGACGCGCGACCAGATCATCGAGCAGACGGCGCAGGCCCTGGCCGACGAGAAGGCGGTGGGCTGGATGCAGGGTCGCATGGAGTTCGGGCCGCGTTCGCTCGGCGCTCGCTCGATCCTCGGCGACGCGCGCTCGCCGTCGATGCAGAAGACCCTCAATCTCAAGGTGAAGTACCGCGAATCGTTCCGGCCTTTCGCACCGGCGGTGCTGCGCGAGGACGTCGACAAGTATTTCGACATCAAGAGCGACAGCCCCTACATGCTGATGGTGGCGCCGGTGAACGAGGACCGCCGGCGCAGCATGAGCGACGCCGAGCAGGCGCTGTTCGGCATCGACAAGCTGAACGTGCCGCGGTCCGACATCCCGGCGGTGACGCACGTCGACTATTCGGCGCGCATCCAGACGGTGCACAAGGAAACCAACCCGGCCTTCCACGACCTGCTCAGCTCGTTCAAGGCCAAGACCGGCTACTCGGTGGTGGTGAACACCTCGTTCAACGTGCGCGGCGAGCCGATCGTCTGCACGCCCGAGGACGCCTTCCGCTGCTTCATGGGCAGCGAGATCGAGGTGCTTGTGGTCGGCAACTGCTTCCTCCGCAAGGAAGACCAGGACCCGGCGCTGAAGCTCGATTACAAGAACGCCTTCGAGCTGGATTAGCCGATTCCGCAGGCCTGAAAGCATCCGCTAGATTGGCGTCATGCGCGCCGTCATCTGCGATCGCCTCGGCGATCCGTCCGTCCTGAAGATCCAGGAGGTGCCGATCCCCGAGATCGGCCCGTCCGACGTGCTGATCAAGGTCGGCGCGGCGTCGGTCAACTTCCCCGATGTGCTGATGCTGACGGCAGACTACCAGCACAAGCCGGAGCTTCCGTTCATTCCCGGCATGGAGGGAGCGGGCACGATCACGGCTCTCGGCGCCGACGTGAAGAACTGGCGCGCAGGCGACCGCGTGATATTCGGCGTTCGGCCTGGCGCCTTCGCCGAGTATGTGAAGCTGCCCTCGTCGGGCAACCTGATGCGCTTGCCGGAAGGCTGGTCGGACGCCGAAGGCTCGGCGTTCCGCGTCGGCGCGACCACGGCTTATCACTCGCTGGTCCATCGCGCGGCGCTGAAGCCGCGCGAGGTGCTGCTCGTGCATGGCGCTTCGGGCGGCGTCGGCATGGCTGCCGTCCAGCTCGGCAAGCATCTCGGCGCGCAGGTGATCGCGACGGGCAGCGACGATGCCCGGCTGGCCGTCGTGCGCGAGCAGGGTGCCGACCTCGTCGTCAACCTGCGCACCGCCGACTTCGTGTCGATCGTGAAGGGCCTGACCGACGGGCGCGGCGCCAACGTGGTCTACGATCCGGTGGGCGGCGAGGTGCTGGAAAAGTCGATGCGCGCCGCGGCCTATGGCGCGCGGCTGCTGGTCGTGGGCTTCACCTCGGGCGGCCCTACCAGGATCATGTCCAACCATGTGCTGATCAAGGGGCTCTCGATCCTGGGCGTGCGCGCCGGCGAGACCGCTCGACGCGCCGGGACGGATTTTGCCAGGGACTATGCGGTCGAGCTTCCGCGGCTGGCGGCGCTCGGCGTCATGCGCCCGCATATCTCCCATCGCTTTCCGATGGACCGCGTTGCCGATGCCTTCCGCGTCCTGATCGAACGCAAGGTCATCGGCAAGGCGGTGATCCTCATGTCATCCTGATCGAAGCGAGAATCCCGAGCTGCCGTCTTTGTTACTTGAGTGCTCCCTTGAGCGCCAGTTCGACGAAGGGCAGGCGATCGTTGCCGAAGAACATCATGTCGTCGACGAAGCTGGTCGGTGCACCGAACACGCCGCGCACCACCGCTTCGTCCGTCGTGGCTTTCAGCCGATCCTTGACGTCCTGATCCTGGATGCGACTGCCGATCCTGGCGGCGTCGAGACCCGCCGCGCCGAGGACCTTGGCCACTTCCCCCATGTCATTCAGGTTCACGCCATCGACCCACATCGCCTTGTAGATGGTCGAGTGGTAGCGCTCGAAGAAGCCGTCGATCTGTGCCGCTGCCGCGCCGCGCATCAGGGCGAGCGTGTTCACCGGAAAGAACGGATTGCGGTTGAACGGCACGCCGTAGTGCTTCGCCCACATCGGCATGTCGAAGGCGGACCATTTCGACTTCAGCTCCACGGTCATCGGCGAGGCATTGCCGGTGGCCTTGAATACGCCGCCGAGCAGCATCGGCTTGCGCAAGAGGCTGGCGCCGGCACGCTTGGCAATGGCCTCGACCTGGGTGTCGGCCAGATAGGAATACGGGCTGCCGTAGTCGTAGTAGAATTCCAATGTGCGGGCCATTCGGACTCCTCCTTGCTTGTCGCCAGCCTGCGCTGCTTCTAGCCTTGCCTCAAGAACCGGCTAAGGAAAGACAGGGGTACGAGGCGCATGAGCAGGGTTGCAGGCAAGGTGGTGCTGGTGAGCGGCGCCGGATCGGGCATCGGCCGCGCCACCGCCACGTTGCTCGCCAAGGAAGGCGCCACGGTGATCGTCACCGACATCAACCGGCCGGGCGGGCTGGAGACGGTCCAGCAGATCGGCGGCAAGGCGCGCTTCGAGGAGCACGACACTTCCAAGGAAGTCGACTGGAAGCGCATCGTCGACGGCATCCTGGAGCGCGAAGGGGCGCTGCACGGGCTGGTGAACAACGCCGGCATCTCGGGACCGTTTCCGGCCACCTTCGAGACAGAGACCGTGGAACAGTGGCAACGCATGCTTTCGGTCAACGTCCAGGGCGTGTTCCTGGGCTGCAAGTACGGCGTGCCTGCGATCCGGCAGTCGGGCGGCGGCTCGATCGTTAATACTTCGTCGCTGGCAGCTTTCCTCGGCACGCCGGATCTTTCGGCCTATGGCGCCAGCAAGGGCGCGGTGCGGCAGTTCACCAAGACGGTGGCGATCGACTGCGCGCGCAAGGGCTACAAGGTGCGCTGCAATTCGGTCCATCCCGGCATCATCCTGACGCCCATGGGCAACTCGGTGATGCCCAGCGACAAGGCCCGAGAGCGCGCCCGCCGGCGTATCCCGATCGGCGATTTTGGCGCGCCCGAGGACATCGCCTATGGCATCCTCTACCTGATATCCGACGAATCGCGTTTCGTCACTGGCACAGAGCTGGTGATCGACGGCGGCATGAACGCGATCTAGCCAATTCAGCGACGGAGACGGCGATGCAGCAGGCCGATCAGGTTGCGTATCTCGAGCGTATGTTGCGTATGGTGCGTACCAACACGCGGGATGACGGCCCCGGCGTCATGCACACGCCGGTCGAGGGCTACTACGACCCGCTGCGCTACCAGCGCGAGGTCGATCTGCTGTTCCGCAAGTATCCCATCGTCGCCGCCTTCTCGAGCCAGCTGCGCAAGGCCGGCGACTTCGTAGTGCACAACGAGACCGGCCAGCCGATCCTGGTGACGCGCGGCACCGACGGCGTGCTGCGCGCCTTCCTCAATGTCTGTCGCCATCGCGGTGCCGCAGTCGAGCAGAAGCCTTGCGGCGCCAACAAGCGTGCCTTCGTGTGCGCCTATCACGGCTGGAGCTACGATCTCACTGGCCGGCTGGTCGGCATCACCGATGGCGCCACGTTCGGCGATATCGACAGGAGCAGGTATGGCCTGCGCCGACTGAAGCTGGCGGAGAAATACGGGCTGGTCTGGGTCGTGCCGACTGCGCTGGAAGACGACGAGGACACGAACTTCGACATCGAAAGCTACCTCGGCGCGCTCAATGCCGACCTGTCAGGCTGGGACATGCAGGGCTGGGAGCTGCATTCCTCAGAGCCGCTTCGGCCGCGCATGAACTGGAAGCTGGTGATCGACACTTTCCTCGAGCTCTACCACTTCCGCTACCTTCATCCCGGCACGGTCTATCCGCTGTTCCTGGACAACATCGCCACCTACGAGCGGATGGGCAATCACATGCGCTGGGCGGCCGCCAAACGCTCGTTGACCGAGCTGGAGAGCCAGCCCAAGGAGAGCTGGCGCATCCGCGACCATGCCATCGTCTTCTATTCGCTCTTCCCCAACACCGTGCTGACCTACACCCAGGATCATTGCGGCGTGTTCTCGAGCTTTCCCGTCGCACCCGATAAGTCGGTGCTGCAGTTCTCGGTGCTGGTGCCGCCGGAGGAGAAGGCCAGGAAGCCCGAGAGCTATTGGAAGGCCAATGTCGACCTGTTCGCCAACGCGCTGGTCGAGGATCTCGGCATCGGCGAGACCATCCAGAAAAATTTCAGGAGCGGCGCCAACCGCCAGCAGACCTTCGGCAAGTTCGAGAAGGCGCTGGGCTGGTATCACCAGGAAGTGACGGACGCCGTCTCGCAGGCTGCTCCTCCGTCATAGGCGGGGCTGCCCACCCCCGTCATCCCGACCGGAGCCGAGCGCAGCGCGGCGAAGCGGAGGGGCCTTTTCTGTTGATGCGTCGACAAGAAGAGGTCCCTCGACTGCGCCGCCCTTCGGGCGGCTTCGCTCGGGATGACGGGAAATTTTGCCGTTGTCCCGACCAGAGCGCAGCAACTGTATTGTTGAGGTGCCGCCTCCCCACCGTCATCCCGACCGGAGCGAAGCGAAGCGGATGGGACCTTTTCTGTTGATGCGTCGACAAGAGGAGGTCCCTCGACTGCGCCGCCCTTTGGGCGGCTTCGCTCGGGATGACGGGGTGGGGAGCCAATGCCGTTTTATCGCAGGCGTGGCCCCTACTTGATCGTTACCTGATGCGCGACTTTCTCGCCGTCGGTCACGGTGAGCTCCCTGAAGCCCAGGAGCTTCAGCAGGTCGAAGAACGTCGCATCCTCGGCTACCGTGCGCTCCTGGAAGAACGGTGACAGCCGGGACATCGTGGTCATGTTGGCGAGCAGAGCCCGCATGCGATAGACGGTGTTGAGCTCGCCCTGCTGCATGCCGACGATGATCATCTTGTCGGCCTTCTCACCCTTGGCGAACACCGCATAGGGCACGCGATAGGCCGACTGGATCGTGCCCTGCGATACCACGGTGGTGAACTGGATGCGCTGGGCGCGGTCGACACCGGCGATGGTCTGCAGCTGCGATTCGAACACCTCGGTCGAGGTCGGCTTGGGATAGTAGTAGCCGATGTAGCGGTCCTCGGTCGCAGCCTTGGGCGCGGGTGCCGCGGGCTTGGCCGCCTGCTGCGCCAGCGCCGGCAAGGCGGCAGCCGTCAGGGCAATGGCCACGGTGGCTGCGAAAGTCTTCATCATCTTGAGTCACTCCCCCGGGGGTGGTTCGGATCAAAACAACGTATAGCCGCCATCGATGACAAAGTCGCGCCCGGTCGTATAGCCGGTGGCGCCGCTCGCCAGATAGACGGCAATCGGCCCGAAATCGGCGCCGACGCCCCAGCGTCGCTCGGGGATGCGCGGCATCACGTTGCCGGCGAATTTTTCATTGCCGAAGGCGTTGGCTGTCATCTCGGTCTCGATCCAGCCCGGCAGGATGGAGTTGGCCGTGATCCTGTAGCGCGCCAGCTCGACGGCGAGCGCCCGTACCATGGCGCAGACGCCGCCCTTGCTCGCGCCGTAGTGGCTGGAACGTGCCGCACCTTCGATGGCGGCCGTGCTGGCCATCGCCACCAGCGAGCCGCCCTTGCCGCGCTCGACCATGTGCCGGGCCGCCGCCTGGAAGGTGAAGAACACGCCGTCGAGATTGACGCGCATGACGCGGCGCCATTCCTCGTAGTCCATCTCGAGCAGAGAGCCCTTGCCGCGACCCGAGACGCCGGAGTTGGCGACGCAGTTGTCGACATGGCCCATCACCTCCAGCGTCTCGGCGAAGCCCTTCTGGACCTGGGTCTGGTCGCCGACATCGACGATCTGGGTGTGGACCTTGCGGCCGTGGCGCTTCAGCTTCTCTGCGGCATCGGCATTTTTCTTGGGGTTGGTACCCCAGATGCAGACATCGGCGCCAGCCTCGGCAAGTGCATCGGCCATGCCGAAACCGATGCCGCCGTTACCGCCGGTGATCAGCGACACCTTGCCCGTCAGATCGAAGCCCTTGTAGGCCATGCGAGTCCTCTCCCTCGGATTCCTCCCCCGTCATACGGGGGAGGGCAGGGAGGGGGAAGGCCCTACAGCCGGTTTCCGGAATTCCTCATATGGATGGGGCGAGCCCCCGATTGAGGCTCGCCCCGCTTCCGTATGCTGCCCCCGAGACGGGGCAGGGGACGACAAGCAATCAGTTCAGCTTGTCGGTTTCGACCAGCACGATCTCGGCATCCTCGACGGCCTTGAGCTCGATCTCCGCTACGTCCACCACGGCGATGCCATCGCGCGCCTTTGCCGTCACCGGCGAGCCGTCGATGCCGCGCACCTCGATCCTGCCCTTGGCCGGCACGAGGTAGGCGGGCTTGCCGTCGAGCTTCTGGCGGATCGTCTGTCCCGCCTTAAGCGTCCCGGCATAGAGCGCACCGTCGGCATAGAGCGGGATCGCCCCGTCATGCCCGCGGCCCGAGGCCAGCGGCACCAGCTTGCCGTCGCGCGCGTCGGCCGGAAACTGCACGGTCTCCCAGCGCGCCGGCACACCTTCCTTGTTGGGCAGGATCCAGATCTGGAACAGTTCGGTCTCGGCCTGCTCCATGTTGTACTCGGCGTGCTGGATGCCCTGGCCGGCGCTCATCACCTGGATCTGGCCCGCTTCTGTGCGGCCCTGGTTGCCCAGGTGGTCCTTGTGAGTGATCGCGCCTTTGATGACATAGGTCACGATCTCCATGTCGCGATGGGGATGCGGCGGAAAGCCGGACTGCGGCGCGATGCGGTCGTTGTTCCACACGCGCAGCGCACCCCAGTGCACGCGATCGGGATTGCGGTATTCGGCAAAGCTGAAATGGAAGTTGGCGTTGAGCCAGCCGTGGTTCGACTTGCCGAGTTTCTCGAAGGGTCTGAGTTCGATCATGGTTGATTACCTCTTGCCGCCAAGATGGCTCGTGACGGCAAGGGATCAAGTTTCTGATTGGTGACCGCGGGCTGGCGCCGGCGCTGCGTCAATCCCAGCGAAAACAAGGGCCTTTGGGCTCATGCGTCGAGATTGAGGAAACGGCGGGCGTTCTTGAACAGCAACTGGTCGGTCTCGGCATCCGCCAAGCCCAGATTGATGGCGTGCCGCGTCGGCTGGCGATCCATGATCGAGAACGGATAGTCGCTGCCGATCATGAGCTGGCTCGAGCCATAGGATTCGATCAGGAAGCGCAACGCCGTCTCGTCGTAGACCAGCGTGTCGTAAAAGAGGCGCCTCGCTGTCGCGCGCGGCTCGTCCATCGCGGCCTTGATCGGCGCCATCGCTGTCCAGGCATGCTGCATGCGCGGCAGCACCTGGCCGAAGGCGCCGCCGCCGTGGCTGAAGCCGATGCGCAAGCGGGGATGGCGCCTCATCAGGCCGCCGCTGATCACCGAAGCGATGGCGAGCGCCGTCTCGCAGGGGAAGGCTACGACCTGCTCGAGATTCGCCGGACCGACCAGCCGATCCATGCCGGCCGGCCGCAACGGATGCACGAAGACCGCGGCACCGAGAGACTCGGCCGCGGCAAAGAACGGCTCCAGCGACGGATGCCCCAGCGCCACGCCGTTGATGTTGGTCGCGATCTCGACGCCCTTGAGGCCGAGCTGGTGCATCGCATGCTCGATCTCGCGCTGAGCCGCGTCCATGTCCTGCAACGGCACCATGCCCAGGCCATGGAAGCGGTCGGGCGCGCCGCGCACCATCTCGGCGATGGTCTCGTTGACGTGGCGGGCCAATACCGATGCGGCATCGGTCGGCAGCCAGTAGGACAGGAGCTCGGGCATTGGCGACAGGACCTGCATGCCGACATCCATGCCGGGCATCTGCTCGCGGCGCCGCGGCACGCTCCAACAGGCGTCGTCGATGGCGCGGTAGTTCTTGCCGCTGATGATCACCTGGGCGTGGCAGGCGTCGGTATGCCTGATCGAGGGCCACGGCAGGCCGGCGAATTCGGGCCGCTCGTCGGGCAGATGTGCGGGCACGACGTGCGTGTGCACGTCGATGGCGCAGCAAGGGCTGCTCATTGCTGGCTGTGCGGCACTTTCAACCGCAGGCCGTCGAGAGCGTCGCTGACCTGGATCTGGCACGACAGGCGCGAGTTGGCCTGCACATGCGGGCAGAACTCCAGCATGGACTGCTCGGTGCTGTCCTTGGCCGGCAGGCGAGCGAGCCAGTCCTCGGGCACGTAGACCATGCAGGTGGCGCACGAGCAGGCGCCGCCGCAATCGGCGTCGATGCCGACGATGCCGTTGCGCACCGCGCCTTCCATGATCGATTGCCCGTTGGCGATATCGATCGCGCGCTCGGTGCCGTCGGGTTCCTCGAAAACGATCTTCGCCATTCGCTTTTCCCGTCTAGTTCCGCATGTCCTTCATGGCCACGCCTTCGTCGCCGAGCCGCGCCGGATCGATCTTGGCACGTTCGCCGATGAGCTGCCTGGACATCATGAATTCCGGCGCCCGGTTGATCGCATCGACCGCGATCAGCGTTCCTGCGCGCAGATAGAAGACGGCAAAGGAGCGGCCGCGCTCGCTGTCGCCGCGCACGACGGCCTGGTCGTGGCCGGCCGACAGTCCTGCCATCTGCATCTTCACGTCGTACTGGTCGGTCCAGAACCACGGGACCTGCACGGCGGGCGGCGTGCGCCCGCAGATGACGGCCGCGGCGATGCGCGCGTGCTCGAGCGCATTGTGCACCGACTCCAGCCTCAGCCGGCGACCGGCCAGTTCGTGGTGCTGGCTGGCGCAGTCGCCGATGGCGAAGATCGAGGCATCGTCGGTCCGGCACGCGGCGTCGATCACGATACCATCGTCGACGGCGAGGCCGGCTTCCTGCGCCAGCTCGACGTTTGGCAGCGCGCCTGCGCCAACGACGACGATGTCGGCATGGTAGTGGGCATCCTCGCAGACGACACTCTTGATTGAGCCTTTGTCCTCCAGGCCGCGCACCGCGGCACCAGTGCGGATGACGACGCCCTCCTCGCCGTGCAGGCGGGCATAGAATCCGGAGACGACCGGGCCGACGCCGCGCGCCATCAGGCGCGGCGCCTGCTCGAGCACCGTGACGCCAAGGCCATGCTTCACCGCGACGGCGGCGAGCTCCAGCCCGATATAGCCGCCGCCGATCACGACCAGCGATTTGCCCGACGCCAGATGCGCCCTGATGGCGTCGACATCGGCGATGTTGCGCAGGTAGAACGCGCCCGGCATGGCCAGCTGGCGCGGCCGGCTGCCGGTGGCCAGTACGAGGGTGGAATAGGGCAGGCGCGAACCGTCGGCCAGCAGGACGGCCCGGCCTGCCCGGTCGATCCGCTCGGCGCGCTGGCCCAGCAGCAGTCGGCTGCCGACCTTTTCGTAGAAGGCGGCGGGTTTGACGTAGAGCCGGTCGAGCGCCAGCTCGCCGGCCAAGAACTTCTTGGACAGCGGCGGGCGCTGATAGGGCAGGTGCGGCTCGTCACCGACCAGGCAGATTTCGCCCTGGAAGCCGTCCTGTGCCAGGCTGGCGACGAGCTGGCTGGCGGCCTGTCCCGCCCCGATGATCACCAGTGGATCGGCCATCGCTGTCAAAATCTAACGTTTGTTCGGTATCGTTGTTGTGCCGTCCGGCATCAGCTTCAAGCGCTCCGTGATCGGTATGGACATGCTTTATCCGGGGAAGCTCACTATCATCATCTGATGCCAACCGAGAAGTCCGGAAAGGGCAGAATCACCAAGGCCGACAGGACCCGAGCGCGTCTGATCGAAGTCGCCACCCGCCTCTTCAAGGAACATGGTACGGACGAGGTGACGGTGCGTCGCATCGCGGCGGCCGCCAAGATCGAAGCCGGCAGCATCTATTACCATTTCTCCTCGCGCGACCAGATCCTGCGCGCCGTGCTGGAAGGCGGCGTCGGCAACGCCCGAGAAGAGGTGCTGGCGGCGGTTGCCGAGGCGGGTTCGGACAGTTCGCCGCTGGTGCGTCTGCGCGCGGCCCTCGGCGCTCACCTCAAGTACACGATGCGCCATCACTTCTCCTCGCGGCTGAAGGTGATCCGCCGGCTCCCCAAGCGCCTGCGCGACCACCACATGCAGCAGGAGCGCGACTATGCCGCGATCTTCGCCGGTCTCCTGGCCGAGGCCGAGCGCAAGGGCTTGCTTAAATCAGGTTTCGATCTTTCGGTAGTGCGCATGCTCGCCATGGGCGCCCTGACCTGGGCTGCCGAATGGTACGACCCCGAAGGCGACATGACCCTCGACGACATCGCCGACCAGCTGATGCAGGTTCTGACGCGCGGGCTCGTGAAGTCCTAGTTCGGTGGTGCGATCAGGAACACCTTGGAAGAATTGAAGATCCAGGTGCCGACGAAGCCCGTCTCCTGGGGCTTGCGCTTGAGTTCGCTGAGCGCGCCCGCAAGGCATGCCCAGTTCAGGATCTCCTGCTGGCCGCAATCCTCGACCGCCGTGCCGGAGTAACCGCGCCACGCCTGCCAGTCGCAGTCGCGCAGCGCGTCGTACATGCGCCGGTCGGACGGCGTGTCGGGCCACAGGTAGTGGTTCTTGGCCGTAAGGAACGCGTGGCTCCAGCCCGACGAGGCGAGCAGCGCCACGCGATAGGGCGACTCCGCCAGCACGCGCGCCGTTGCCGCGCCCATGTCGAACAGCCGCCGCGGTGTCGGCGCCGGCGGATCGAGATCGGCCTCGTCGACCACGCGATCGAACACCGGCAGCCCGCCGCGCTGGGCCAGCACCCGCCGGCCGTAGCAGTTGATGGCGAAGGGAATGATCGGATAGCCAAACCCCTTGCGGTGGTAGTCGAGATACATGATCGCGTTGGTGAAGGCGTGGCCGAGCGGATTGTGCAGCGGCTTGTAGGCGTACGCCGTGTCGAAGCCTTCCTCGATCAGGCGGCGTGCCAGCATCTTGGCGGCAGCGCGATGGCCGGGCAGTTCGTAGGTCTTGTCGGTCTCGCCCCATACGTTGCCCGGCGGCGAGGCGAACTTGAAACTCTCGTAGGCGCTGATGCAGTAGGGCGGGACGACGTCTTCCTTGAAGTTCTCGTACTGGTCGTCGCCCCAGATCAGCAGGAAGTCGGGTTTGAAGGCATCGAGTGCCGCGCGCGTCCTGTCCATCCAGGCAACGAGTTCGGCGCGATGGCGTGCGGCCGATGCCGTGCCTTCATCGTTGCCCCATTCGGCGCGCATTGCTTCCGGCCAGCCGGCGGGCGTGCGCAGCTCCTCCGGAAGTTTCGGATTCTGCAGCATCCGCTTGAGGATCCACGACATGCGGTCGTCATGACCGTGCAATGGCGGATAGTGAGAGATCCCAAGAGCGAGAATTTCGGCCATGGCATTTCCCGAGCGATGGTGGAAGATCTGCTTAAAAGCCGGACGGACTGTTTTTAACTCCAGGCACGGCGGCAAGTCGAGGGGGTGACGGCGGCAACCGGCGGTCGGGACGCTACTTTGCCGGCATGAGGCCGGAGTTCGAACGCTCTGCCGGTTGGGGATGAAGGCGGGCAAGCACGCTTCAGTCATCCCGCCTGTTGCGGTGAACCAGCAGCGCGAGCCCGATGCCCAGTATGATCGCCGCCAGCAGGCCCAGCGTCATGGCGATGAAGCCGGTAAGGCTCAAACTCGAGTCGGGGTGCCAGCCGATATAGAGCAGGCCGATGCCGAGGCAGAGCATCAGCGTGAGCACGCCGATGGCGAGCGTCGGTCCGACGCGCAGCTTCGATCGCCTGGCCAATCTCCTGCTCTCCCTCGACGGGTGGAAGACCGGACGATTGTCGGCAACCTGCTGCCTCACTCGTGAGACCAATCGGTGGCAAGCTCGACGCGTGACCCAGTCCTTCGAGCGCAAGGCCGCCTGCGCATGCGGCCAGTCGAGCATTCGCACGAGAGATGCCCCGGGTGCCAGCAGCCAATGCGTTCCCGTCAGACCAGCTCGTTCTTGTAGATCTCGCCGGCCTTCATGATGAGCTTGAGGTGCCGTTGCGGCTCCAGCAGCACGTCGAGGTCCGCCAGCGGGTTGCCCTCGACCACCAGCAGGTCGGCGTAGGCGCCTTCAGCGATAGTGCCCAGCATGCCTTTCTCCATCAGCAGCTCGGCATTGACCGCGGTCGCCGAGTGCAGAATGGCGGTCGGACTGTCGAGGTCGCGGCGCATCTCGAACTCGCGCAGCTGGCATTTCTGCGCCTCCGGCCCCCACAGGTCAGTGCCGAAGCCGATCGGCACCTTGTGCTTCCGCGCCCATCCATAGACCTGCCGGCCGCGCTCGATGGTGCGCTCGAGGTTGCCGACGATGGTCGGCGACAGGTGCTCGTGGTCCGCGCTTTCGACCCGCTGCACCAAAGAGATGAAGGTCGGGACGTAGAACGCCCGGTGCTCGGCCATCATCTCAACGGTCGCTTCGCTCACGAAGTTGGCGTGCTCGATCGAACGCACGCCTGCCTCCAGGCAACGCCGCACGCCCTCATCGGTATAGACGTGCGCCATGACGTAAGTGCCGCGCGCCGCCGCCTCCTCGACCGCCGCCCGCAGTTCCTCCAGCGTGAATTCGTAGCGTGTCGCGTGGCCTTCGGCCGGGAACACCACGCCGCCGGAAGCGAACAGCTTTATCTGCGTGGCGCCTCGGCGCAGCTCTTCGCGCGCGGCCTTGCGAATAGCGTCGGTGCCGTCCGCGATCACCGACATGACGGAAAACGGCCCCACATGGCCGCACGGATCGGTCTCCTCGTCGGGCGTGCGGAAGTCGGCGCCACCGCCGGTCTGCGTCAACGCCCGCCCCGAGTAGTAGAGCCGCGGTCCGATGATCTGGCCTTCCGCCAGCAGGCGGGCTGTGGCGTGGTCGGCGCCGCCTGCCTCGCGAATGGTGGTATAGCCGTCCATCAGGCAGTTGCGCAGGTAGTTGGCCGAGGCGATGGCGATGTCGGCCGCCGGATTGGCAATGTTCTTCGGCGTCAGCGACAGGCCGGTGATGTGGGCGTGGGCGTCGATCAGGCCCGGCATCAGCGTGCGGCCAGCGACATCGATGACCTTGGCGTCGCCCGCGGCGATGGCCGACGTCGACACTTTGGCGATGCGTCCATCCCGTACCAGCAGATTGAAGCCCTTCTGCAGATCGGTGAAGCCATCGAGGACGAGATGGGCGTTGGTGAATAGCGTCTGCGGCATGGGCCAACCCTAGCAGAAGCGGCTATCGTGCGGCACCTGAGGAGGAAGAATGGAATTCGCCAACCTGGACTATGCCGTCGTCGACCGCGTCGCCGAAATCACCATGCGCCGCGCACCGGTGAACGCCATCAATCATGCGCTGATAGAGGATATCAACAACGCCTACCGCAAGGCCAAGGCCGATCCCGAGGTGCGGGCCGTCATCCTCACCAGCGCCTTCGAACGGTCGTTCAGCGCCGGCATGGACCTCGAGATGATCCGCAACAAGCGCGGGCTCGACCTGCGGCGCTATCTGGAGAAGCTCTACTTCGAGATGCACGACCTGCAGTACCGCCTGGGCAAGCCGACCATCGCTGCCCTGACCGGCCCGGCGCGAGCTGCCGGCGTGACGCTTGCCGTCTCGTGTGACGTGCTGATCGCCGCCGATACGGCAAGCCTCGGCTACCCGGAAATACTGGTCGGGGTGATCCCGGCCATGCACTTCGTCCACCTGCCGCGCCAGATCGGCCGCCACAAGGCCTTCGAATTGCTGTTCAGCGGCAGGCCGGTGTCGGCCGACGAAGCTTGCGCCATGGGGCTGGTCAACCGGGTCGTGCCGGCGGCCGAGGTTAAGGAGGAGGCTCGCCGCATGGCCCGGGACTTCGCCGCCAAGTCGCCGCTGGTCATGCAGCTCGCCCGCGATTCCTTCATGCGCGCCAACGATTTCGAGTATCGCCGCGCCATCGAGAATGTGGTCGAGACGATCTGCAACATCATAGAGACTGATGACGCCCAGGAAGGTCTCGATGCCTTCAACGAAAAGCGCGCACCAAACTGGTGAAGAATGGACCTCGATCCTTCCTCGGCTCTTGTCCTGTTCTCGGGAGGCCAGGACTCCACGACCTGCCTTGCATGGGCGCTGTCGCGCTATCAGCGGGTCGAGACGATCGGCTTCTCCTATGGCCAGCGGCACGCCGTCGAGATGGAGGTGCGAGAACCGGTGCGCAGGGCGATCGCCGGCCTGTCCGTCGTCTGGGCGAACAGGCTTGGCCCTGACCGTGTGGTGTCGCTCGACGTGCTGGGGTCGATCAGCAAGAGCGCCCTCACGGCCGACCTGCCGATGGAGACGCGGCCCGATGGCCTGCCCGTCACCTTCGTGCCCGGGAGAAACCTGGTCTTCCTGACCTTCGCCGCCATCGTGGCCTACCAGCGCGGGCTGAAACACGTCGTCGCCGGCGTCTGCGAGACCGATTTCTCGGGCTACCCCGATTGCCGCGACGACACGGTCAAAGCGCTGCAGGTCGCCATCAATCTCGGCATGGAAGCGCGGCTGGTGCTGGAGACGCCGCTGATGTGGATCGACAAGGCCGACACGTGGCGGCTGGCGGAGAGCATGGGCGGGCACGCCCTGGTCGATCTCATCGTCGAGGAAACCCACACCTGTTATCTGGGGGATCGCGCGCGCCGCCACGACTGGGGTGTTGGTTGCGGAGCCTGCGATGCCTGCCGCTTGCGCGCCAACGGCTGGTCGCGCTATCGGGCGTAGGATTCTGGAAAACAATGGTTGGACGATGAGCAACACCGAGGCGCATGAATTCCAGGCGGAGGTCGCCGAACTCCTCAGCCTGATGGTCCATTCGGTCTATTCCGAGACCGACGTCTTTCTGCGCGAGCTTATCTCGAATGCCTCGGATGCCCTGGACAAGCTGCGCTACGAGGCGATTGCCAATCCCGCATTGCTGGCCGGCGCGGAGAAGCTCGCCATCCAGCTGAAGCCGGATGCGACCGCCAAGACGCTGACCATCCTCGATACTGGCATCGGCATGGACCGCCAGGAACTGGTCGACAACCTCGGTACCGTGGCGCGGTCCGGCACGAAGGCCTTCCTCAAGGGCCTGCAGGACGCCAAGGAGGGGCTTGGCCTGATCGGCCAGTTCGGCGTCGGCTTCTACTCCGCCTTCATGGTGGCCGATCGCATCACCGTGACCAGCCGGCGCGCCGGGGTTGCCGAGGCGTGGGTATGGACTTCGTCGGGCGGCGCCGGCTTCGAGGTGGCGCCGGCCGCCGAGGAGCAGGCGGCGCGCGTGCCGCGTGGCACCGAGATCGTCCTCCACCTGAAGGACGATGCGGCGCGCTACCTGCAGCCGTTCGAGCTCGAGCGGGTGATCCACACCTACTCCGAGCACATTCTCTTCCCCATCGAACTCCTGGACGACAAGGGCGAGGCGCGGCAGGTCAATGCCGCCAGCGCGCTGTGGCAGCGCGCGAAATCGGAGCTGACGCCGGAGGACTACACCCAGGCCTATCGCTCGGTCGCCATGGCGTTCGACGAACCTGCACTCACCCTGCACTACAAGGTCGAGGGCCGGCAGGCCTATGCGGTGCTGCTGTTCGTGCCGACCACGCCGCCGTTCGACCTGTCCGATCCCGGCCGCAAGGGCCGGGTGAAGCTCTATGTGCGGCGCGTCTACATCACCGACGATGCCGACCTGCTGCCGTCGTGGCTGCGTTTCGTGCGTGGCGTCGTCGACAGCGAGGACCTGCCGCTCAACCTGTCGCGCGAGATGCTGCAGAACAATCCGCAGGTGACGCAGATCCGCAACGGCCTCACGGGGCGCGTCGTCGGCGAGCTGGAAAGCTGTGCGACCAAGGAACGCGAGACCTGGACCAAGATCTGGAACGCCTTCGGCGCGGTCCTCAAGGAGGGGCTCTACGAGCATCACGAGCGGCGCGGCCAGCTCCTGGCGATGGCACTTTTCGCCACGACGGCCGGCGAGAGCCGTTCGCTCAAGGACTATGTCGCCGACCTCAAGCCGAACCAGACGGAGATCTACTACCTTGTTGGCGAGACCGCCGAGCGGCTGAAGTCCAATCCCAAGCTCGAAGCGGCGCGGGCGCGCGGCGTCGAAGTGCTGCTGCTGACCGATCCGATCGATGCCTTCTGGACGGCGATGCCGCACGAGTACGAGGGGAAGGCGCTGCGCTCGCTGAGTCAGGGCGATGTCGACTTCGGCCTGGTCCCGCTGCTCGAGGACAAGGCAGAGGACAAAGTCTCGACCGAAGATGATGCCACAATCCTGAAGGCGGTGAAGGAAGCGCTGGGTGACAGGGTCTCCGACGTGCGCGCCTCGCAGCGCCTGACCGAGAGTGCCGCCTGTCTGGTCGCCGGTGCGCAAGGCCGCGACCGCGAACTCGAGCGCCTGCTGGCGCGCGCCAACCGCGGCAGCGTTGCCAAGCCTATCCTCGAGCTCAACATGCGCCACGACCTCGTGAAGGCAGTCGGCGCGGCGCCAAACGAGGAAGCGGCCGAGCTGGCCAACCTGCTGCTCGACCAGGCCCACATCCTCGACGGCGAGGTGCCGGCTGATCCGGCAGCCTTCGCGCGCCGGCTCAATACCTTCGTGGTGCGCGGATTAGGCAAGGTTTCATAGCTTCAATTCCCCGTCATCCCGAGCGAAGCCGCCCAAAAGGCGGCGCAGTCGAGGGACCTCCTCTTGCCGACGCAGCAACAGAAAAGGTCCCTCCACTTCGCCTCGCTGCGCTCGGCTCCGGTCGGGATGACGGGATGGGTAGCCACAATTTAGCGGCCCCCGGATCGCAAGAAGAATCGCGGCAGCCCCTCCTCAGGAGAGATCGACGCCCAGTCGGCCGCGGCGGCCCAGGACTTCGACCGAGAGATCGCTGCCGCGGCGATGCAGGGCCACGTCGACCGCTGCATCTCCAAGTGACAGCCGGCGCAGCGTCACATCATCGAGGAAATCCGGCAACAACGGCTCGTCGAATGCGACCGAACCTCGCGCCGTGTCGAAGCGCAAGCCCAGGCAGGACTGCACCAGCGACAAGGGCGTAGCCGCCGCCCAGGCCTGCGGGGAGCAGGCGACCGGATAGAAGGTCGGGCCGTGCGCGCGCTCGCGCGGGAAGCCGCAGAACAGCTCAGGCAGGCGGCGCAGGTCGATATAGGCCGAAGCCGCAAACAGTCCGCCGAACAGGCGCGCCGCCTCGCGCCGGAAGCCGTAGCGCGCGAACCCCGCCGCGATCAGGGCATTGTCGTGCGGCCACACGGAGCCATTGTGGTAGCTCATGGGATTGTAGCGTGCCTCGCCGACGGCGACCGTGCGCACCCCCCAGCCGGAGAAGAACGCGCTCGACGTCAGCGTCTTCACGACGGCCTGGGCGCGCTGCGGTTGGGCGATGCCGCTGAACAGCGCATGGCCGGCGTTGGAGGCGCGCACCCGACACGGCCGCTTGTCGCCGTCCAGCGCCAGCACGTAGGTGCCGAGAGCCCTGTCGAAGAAAGCAGCGTCGAAGCGCTGTTGCAGACGCGCGGCGCGCTCGGCGTAGCCGTCCGCGGCATCGGCGTCTCCCAGGCGCCGCGCGATCAGGGCAGCGGCCCGCCAGGCGCCGAAGGCATAGGCCTGAACCTCGACCAGGGCGACCGGCCCGTGCGCCAGCGTGCCGTCGGCATGGAAGATCGAATCATGGCTGTCCTTCCAGCCCTGGTTGACCAGGCCGGTATCGCGCTTGCGGCCATATTCGATGAAACCGTCGCCATCGCGGTCGCCCGACTCGTCCATCCAGCGCAGGGCGGCCAGGATGTTCGGCCACAGGCGGCGCATGGTCTCGACATCGTCGGTGCGCTCGAGATAGGCGCCGGCCAGCATGACGAAGAGCGGCGTGGAATCGACGCTGCCGTAGTAGTGGCGGAACGGCACCTCGCCCAGGAGCGCCATCTCGCCCTGTCGCATCTCGTGCAGGATCTTGCCCGGTTCGGCGTCGGCGGCTTCGTCGGTCGTCTCCGCCTGGTGGCGCGCCAGGTGCTTCAGCACACCCCGGGCGAGGGCGGGGTCGAGCCAAAGCGTCTGCATGGCGGTGATCAGCGCATCGCGGCCGAACACGGTGCTGAACCAGGGAATGCCGGCATACGGATACGGTCCATCCGGCGTGTCGGTGACCAGCATGTAGAGATCGGAGATCGACCGGCGTATGGCCTCGTTGAACGTGGTGCTGGAGCTGGAGATCGTGGCAGCGCGTGCGGCCGACGTGCGGAGCGTCCGCCGCGCCCGCCGCAGCGCCTGCAGGAAGCCCGGGCGCGCCTGGTGCTGGACGCTGTCTTCGGCCGCGCAATCGATCGTCAGGTCGATGTTCCGAGTCTCGCCCGGCTGCAGCACGAGTTCGAACAGGGCGCCATCGACGCTGAGCTTGTCCGGCGCGGTCGCGAAGCTCACCACGGTGCGCCGCGTCAGGCCGTCGAGGCCTGTATAGCCGAGCGTAACATCATTGCCGCTCACCAGGCCTTCATGACGCAGGCCGTGGCGCTCGCGCCGCGTGCCGCGCACTTCGAACAGGTCCGCGAAGTCGGCGGCGAAGCTGAGGCCGAGCCGCAGGCGCTGCGGCGTGCTGCCGAAGTGGCGCACCGCCAGCCGCTCGTGGCACGCCGCCTGCCAGAGGAAGCGCATGCGGCGCAGATGCACGAGGTCGTGCTCCAGCACCAGCCGACCCTTGGTATCGTACAGGTCAGGATTGGTGAGGTCGCAGGTCAGCATCGCGTTGTCGTCGCGCAGCGTCGAACTCAGCAGCATCGGCCGCTGGCCGTCGAGCATGACCAGGAAATGCGAGAGATGCCGCGTGTCGCGATGGTAGAGGCCTTCGGGGCTGCCGGGGCCGGCCACCGCGTCGCCGTTGGGGTCGAACACGCCGAAACTGTCGCCGTGCTTCAACGTGCGCGGCCGGCGCTCCTGCAGCGAGGTCGCGGCCGGAATGAAGAACTGGGCCGTCGGCACGCCGGGGCCGGCGGGAGCAGGGGCGTGCGCCACTTCCCCGGCGTTCTTCATGCCGCGTCGCCACTCATTCGGCCGCGCTTAACTCGAGGGGTTGGGGCTGCGCCAGCCGGCTGCCGCCCTCGAGTAGGCGCTGATAGATGGCGACATAGTCGCGCGCCATGCGGCCTGCCGTGAAGCGCCGGTCGAAGACCTCGCGGACGCGCCGGCGGTCGAGATTGCCGATCAGGCCGACGGCCGACACCGCCTCCTCGACACTGTCGACCACGAAACCGGTGACGCCTGGATCGACGACCTCCGGCACCGAGCCGCACTTCCAGGCGATCACCGGTGTGCCGCAGGCCATCGCCTCGATCATCACCAGGCCGAACGGCTCGGCCCAGTCGATGGGAAAAAGCAGCGCTGCGGCGTTGCCGAGGAAGTCCGCCTTCGCGGCATCGCCGATCTCGCCGACGTAGTGGACGTTGGCATGGCGCCGCACCAGCGGCTCGATCTCCTGGCGCCAATAGACATGATCGACCTTGTCGATCTTGGCGGCAATGCGCAGCTCGCGACCGCTGCGGACGGCGATCTCGATGGCGCGGTCGGGTCGCTTCTCGGGCGAGATGCGGCCGAGGAAGGCGAGATAGTCTCCGTGGCGCGAAGCGAGCGGCTGCAGCAGGTTCTGCGGCAGGCCGTGATGGATGCGGCCGGCCCAGTTCACCGGCGGCATGGGTTTGCGCTGGTTGTCGGAGATCGACACCAGCGGGGCTTCGCTGAAGGCGCGGTAGAGTGGATGCATGTCGGCCAGGTCGAGACGGCCGTGCAAGGTCGTCACCGTGCGCCACGCGAAGTCGCGGATCACCGGGTAGTGCAGGAGGTCGACGTGAAAGTGCAGCACGTCGAACGAGGAGGCCAGCCGGCGAACCTCGTCGAGCATGACCAGATGGTAGGGGAGGGGGTCCTTGACGTCGCTCAGCCGCAGCGCCTTGGCCGTGCCTGGCACCAGGCGTGCACCGGTCCTCGAATCGCCACTGGCGAACAGCGTGACGTCGTGGCCCTGCGCAACCAGTTCCTCGGTGAGGTAGGAGACGATGCGCTCGGTGCCGCCATAGAGCCGGGGCGGAACGCTTTCCATGAGAGGCGCAACCTGGGCGATCTTCATCGGGATCCCTCGCACTGCATCCCGCCGGTTCAAGCCCGGGATACGCTACTGATGACGCAACGATCGCACGGGACATTGGTTGCCGCTGACGCTCAGGGCGGCCTTTTGACGGTGAACGGAATGTCGCCCTGGACGACCTGGACGCCCTCCATCGTGCGCACCGTCCAGCGCAGAAAGTATTGCCCGGGAGCCAAGGTCGGTGCGCGGGCAAACAACACGTTGGGCTCCGACTGCAGCCGTGGTTGCAGTCTTTCGACGAGCTTGGTGTCGCGAAAGATCGACAGATTCGAATGGATGTGGTCGATCGGCCGGTCGAAGCGCACGTAGAATGCGCTGCCGGGCTCGCCGATCACGGCTTGGGCCTTTGGCGCGGAGTCCATGACCTGCAGGTCCTGTGCCAACGCGGTTGCAGGCAGCGCCATTGCGAACAGGCCGAAGAGCGTCGAGCGTCGAGTCCGGAATTCCATGCATAATAGTTTCGTCAATCATGCAAGGAGTAAAGCCGGAAATCCGACCGTCAAGCCACTTTGACGGTGATGTCGTTCGACACGTCGACGTTCGAGCGATCACCCGAGGCGCGCAGCAGCACCGAGCCTTTGCCGGCGATCTTGGCGTACTTCATCTTGCCCTCGAAGCCGCCGTAGCCCTCGATGCGGCAGCCGTCGAGCAGCATGCTGCCGCCGTTGAGGAATGCGTCGACCAGGTAAGGCTGCGACTTGTAGGTGCTGGCGCGGCAGGCGAACAGGCGGCCCTCGTTGGCGAGCTTGATGCCGCAGCCTCCGTTGTTCTCGAAACCGCACCCCATCGCCATGGAGAAGCCGCTCGTGGCAAGCAGCCCCGGTCCCTTGTTCTCGACGAAATAGGTCTGCGAGATGTTGAGGTCACGCGGCTCCTGGTAGGGGATCAGGCTTTGTGTCTCGATGCCGGCACGACCGTTCTTGCGCAACTGGCCGCCGAAGATGGCGATGGCCGAGACGATGCCGACGTCGCCGATCGGGCCGTTGTTGCGGAAGGTCATGCCGTTGCGGCCGTTGTCTGAACAGGTGACGGCGTGGCACTCGCCCTCGAACACGCTGCCGTCGAAATGCAGACCGTCGCGCACGAAGTGCTCGATATCGAGGTTCATCAGCTTCCAGCTGTAGAGCCAGCTGTTGTTGGTCCGACACTCGAGGCCGATCGCGTCCTGGGCGGGACTGGCGGCGACGAAGGTTCCATTCATGATCTTCATGCCGCGCAAGGCGACGTTCTTGGCGTGCCCGGGAATCCGGATGGTGATCGCGCGCTTGCCGGCGTCGTTGAAGTCGGCGATCAGCTTGGCGCCGTTGAGATCGAGCCCCGGCCCGAGCAGGTTGGACGTGACCTCGATGACGAGCGGCTTGCGCAGACGCACATTGCCGCCGCGCCAGTCTAGCACGTCGCCCTCGGCGAACTTGGCGCTCAGGGCTTGCTCGAACCCCGCCGTCTCCGTTTCCTTGCTTCGGGCAATGCCGGGGGCTGCGATGGCGGCGGCGGACGCGGCACCCAGGAACCTGCGGCGGGTCGTAGGCATGCGCCGAGTGTCCTGCGCCAGGGCCGTCGCGGCGAGTGATCGAACTGTGGCTGGAACAAACCGCGCCGTGAACCGTTCCGAAGCGCATGGCCCGTTTTCTCAGGATTTTGGCTTGGACGGCTGGCGTTCTGGTGGTCCTGGTCGCCGTCGCGATCGGGACTGTGTACTTCTATGTCACGTCGGCCGATTTCCGCGGCCGCGTCGAAAGCCAGGCGAGCGCACTGTCCGGGCGAAAGACCACGATCGCCGACATCGCGGTCGACTGGGGCCTCACCTCGCACGTCCGCCTGAGCGGCGTTCAGTTCGCCAACGCCGAGTGGGCCAAGGAACCCCACATGCTGAAGGCCGAACAGGTCGAGTTCGAGATCCGCCTGTGGCCGCTGCTCGGCGGCAACCTGGTCCTGCCCAGCCTGGAACTGCGCAAGCCCGAGATCGTGGTCGAGAATGGCGACAACGAGCGGCTGAACTGGGAGCTGGGCGAAGCGCCCGCCGCAGCCGCTGTGGCCAAGGAAGTCGTCGAGCCCGACAACCGCTTCGAGACGCCGGTGATCGGCCGACTGCAGGTCACCGACGGCAAGCTCAGCTACCGCGATCCCAAGCGCAAGCTCGACCTCGACGGCACCGTGTCCACCGCGACCGGCACGGCAGGCGAACAGCCGGAAGCAAGGCTCGAACTCAAGGGCAAGCTCGAGGGCCAGCCGCTCACGGTCCGCTTCGTCGGCGGCTCGCTCGTCATGTTGCGCGACACCGACCAGCCCTATCCGCTCGACCTCGATGTCGCCTTCGGCGCCACCAAGCTCAAGGCCAAGGGCACGGTGATGGATCCCTTCCAATGGACGGGCGCCGACGTGCAGCTTTCGCTGTCGGGCCACGACCTCGCCGACATCTATCCTTTGCTCGGCATCCCCGGCCCGCCAACGCCGCCCTACAACATCAGCGGCAAGCTGCACCGCGAATCCGGCGTCTGGAAATTCGTTCAGAGCAAGTGGCATGTCGGCGACAGCGATCTCACCGGCGACTTGCAGGTCGACACGCGGCGCAAGCCCGGCCATCTCACGGCCAAGCTGGTCTCGCAGAAGCTGGTCTTCGCCGACCTGGCGCCACTGGTCGGCGCGCCGCCCGACAAGCCCAGCGGCAATGTCTCGCCGCAGCAGCGCCAGACCCAGCGGCAGCTCGAGGCGAGCGGCGACCTCTTCCCCAACGTGCCGCTCAAGGTCGAAAAGCTGCGCGCCATGAACATGGACGTGACGCTCGACGCCAAGCGGGTGATTGCGCCGAGCTACCTGCCGGTGCAGGCGCTGTCGTTCCGTGTCGTGGTGCAGGATGGCGTGGCGACGGCCAAGCCGCTCACTCTGATCCTGCTGGGCGACGGGCAGAGCTCCGCTGGCAAGATCGCGGGCGAGCTGGTGGTCGACGCCAAGACCGACACACCCAAGGTGCGCACCAGCCTGGTGATGAGTGACGTCGAGCTGCGCAACTTCTTCCGCAACTCGAAGTTTTTCGATGCGACCTACGGCAAGGTGCAGGGCCGCCTCGTGCTGGCCGGCACCGGCCGCTCGCTTGCCCGGGTGATGGCGACCGCCGATGGCCACTTCGCGGCGGCGCTGGGCGGCGGATCCGTATCGAGCCTGATGGTGAGCCTCGCAGGCCTGCAGATTTTCGACGCGCTGATTCTCTACGTCACCGGCGACAACCGCATTCCCATCAAGTGCGCGGTCGGCCGGTTGAACTTCAACCATGGCACCGTAACGTTCGACCGTACCCTGCTCGACACCCAGAAATCGGTTTTGCGTGTGCAGGGTCAGGCCTCGCTGATCAGCCAGGCCGTCAAGGCCGAGATCGACGCCGACCCCAAGCAGTTCGACCTGCTCGATCTGCACGGCGCGGTCGTGGTCCAGGGCAAGCTGCGCCAGCCGCAGGTCTCGCTCGGCCGCGTTTTTCCGATCCCGACGCCGGTGATCGGCACCGCCAAGGACGTGGCCTGCGGTCAGGTAACCCAGCAGCTTTTCCAGGGTCAGTAGCGGAGGCTGACGCCTATCTTATTGCAGTCTGCGCACCGTTGCAGGGTCGGTGCAGTTTTCATATCCCGCCGACCCGCTTCCGGGGCAGCTCTGGGGCCAGCGCAGCGACCACGCGACTCTTCATCGCCATACCCCTCTCAAGGTATACTGGGTGGGCGGGAGCGAGGGCAGCGAGAGGGCTGGTCGAGGTGGCAGGTCGGCAGACGGCAAGACGCAGATCGAAGGCGAATCCCCAGGCTTCCCCGCGGGGCGGCGGCCGGTCGTTTCGCCCCGTTCCCACCACAGGCTTCTGGCCTGGCCAGCAGGGCTACGCGATCATCCCCTGGTGGAATCCGTTGCATTGGAACTGGCGGCGCGGGCTGGTCCGATTGTGGCTGCTCGCCTCGCTCATGTGGGCGGGCTACTGGCTTTACAACCTTCAGCTCGCTTGCGCCTTCTGGTTCGCTCCCTGGTGCGAGGCGCCGACCCACGTCGATTGGCCCAACGGGAGCATGCTGCTTGGACTGGCGATGGTTCTTCTGAGTGGCCCGGTCTTCATGCTGGTCGCATGGTGGGTCACCCGCTGGGTGGTCCGCGGCCTGCTCGCGCGCCGGGTCAACTAGGCGGGAGCGACCGGCTCGAAGCTTGGGGATTTCAGTCCGAGTTGCCGAAAGGCGTCGGCGCGTGTGCTCACTACGTCGCTGTCTCCGCCTGCGCCGCTGCGTTGGGTGCCGTACAGGCGAAGCGCAATGAAGGTGTCATTGGGAGGCGTGACCAGGATGCGCCGGGTACCGCGGATCGTGCGCCGGTCGGCCGCGAACTGCGGCCAGTCCCTGAGCTGAATGGCAAGCTCCGTGACTTCGGTGAAATCAAGAATGATGGCGAACGGCCCGTGACGCTCCTGCAGAGCGCGCGCTGCCGTATCCAGGTCGAGAGTGACCTGCCGGGTGAAGGCGCCGGAAAACGTCGCCAGCAGCACCTTGTTCGTATGATCGAAGAACAATGCGAGAGGCTGATCGATATCACTCGACATCGCGCCCTTATACGATCGCCTGCGGCGCCACCTGAAGAGAATGGTGCTGACAGTTCGAGTGCAGCTGCAGCTACTTATGGTCGCATATGCGGCAACCCTTCTCGCAACTCTGCCGCTGACTACCTGGCTGACTACTTGTACGACGAGATCTCGATCAGGCTGCCGTCCGGGTCGCGGCAATAGACCGAGACGATGGTCCCCATGGCGCCGCGCTTGTCGGTCGGGCCCTCTATCACCGCAACGCCGCATGCATGCAGGTGATCGGCCACCGCCTGGGGCGAGACGCTGGTCAGGAAGCAGAGATCGTCGCTGCCGGCCTTCTCGTGATCGGCCGTGAACCACTCCACCTTGCTGGCCGAGAGCGGCCTGAGGTTGATCTTCTGGCGGCCGAACTTCACCGAGGTCCGCCGGACCCGCCCTGGGCCGGGATCGAAATCCTCGCGCGTCATGCCGAGCACGCGCTGGTACCAGGCGGCGGCGACATCGACGTCGCGCACGTTGATCACGAGATGGTCGAGGGCATCGACGGCGAGCGGCATGACGGACTCCTTTTTCACTGTCCCCTTATCATCCCGTCAAGCTCGGCGGTCCATGTCGCCTTGAGGAGATTGGGCCTGGTCCAGACCCATGCCCGTCCGTCATGCCTGCTGGCTTTCTGCACGAGAAAGAGAACTTGCATATAAAGAAAGTCCCGGCATGCTGCCGGCATGGACAAGGTCGCCGCGGCAACACGGGAAATCGGCCACCGACTGCGCTCGGCGCGCCTCGGCGCCGGGATCACGCTGGCGTCGGTGGCACGCCAGGCGGGACTGTCCGAAAGCTTTCTCTCCAGGCTCGAGCGCGGCCAGGCGGTGGCCTCGATCGCCAACCTGATCCAGCTCGCCGAGGTGCTGGGGCTCGGACTGCACGAACTGTTCCAGAGAGCCAGCGCGCCGGCCAGGACGCGCGTCACCGTCCATCGCGCCGACGGCGGCCTGAAGGACGTGGCCGCGACCGGTTATCGCTTCCGCCATCTCGGCGGCGGCGCGCCGCTCGACCGGCTGGAAGTCTTCCATCTGGTCTTCCCGCGCGCCAAGGGCATGACGGCCGCGGTCTCCCATCCCGGCCAGGAGCATTGCTACGTGCTGTCGGGCGAGGTGCTGTTCCATGTCGATGGCGTTGCCCACCGGCTGAAGCCGGGCGACGGCATCCTGATCGATTCGCAGTTGCCGCATCGCGCGGAGAATGCCGGTCGTGGCCAGGCGCACGTGTTGATGACCGTGGCGCGTCCTGGAGAAGCCGCCGACGTTCCCGACTGGTGGCATCTCACAACCTCGACCGAGAAGGAGAAAGCCAGGCCATGAGCAAGCACATCCCCGACACGGCTACCGCCAACGCCGACCTCGAGACCAGACGTGAGGCCTCGCGACGCGATCATCTGCCTTACCAGGTGCGCCATCTCGACGAGGTCGAGTGGGAGACCATCCGCTGGCCCGGCGAGACCGGCAAGATGCTGTTCCATCCCACGCCCGACCAGCCGACCGCGCCCAACGCCGGCATCCTGCGCCTCGAACCGGGAGCGCATCATCCCGAGCACTATCATGGCTTCGCCCAGGTCTGGCTGATCCTGAAAGGCGAGTTCACGATCGACGGCCGGCTCTGCCCGCCGGGAACGATGCTCTATCACCCCGACCCGCACTTCGAGGGCGAATTCCATACGGCGACCGGCGGCGAGATCATGATCGTGCAGTATCCCGGCCCGTCGACCGGCGAGCGGCCGATCTATGCCGGCCGCTTCAACATGGCCGAGCGCAAGCCGATCGGCGATGAGCGCGTCGACCTCTGACGGTGTGGAGCGGTCGGATTTAGTTTTTAGACGACGGGCACGCGCTTGGCCGCCAGCATCGCGGGCGAGATCACGTCCATGTCGAGCGGCACGTGCCAGCGCTTGGTGAGCCGCACCTCGGGCGCGGCGTTGCCCGTCTTCGCGCCGTCGAGCACGAAGCCGTCGTAGCCCGTGTCCATGACCTCGTTGCATTTCTGCACATAGACCGGGAAGCCGCCGATATAGGGCATGAATACGCGCGGGCGGCCGGGCAGGTTGGCGCCGACATACCACGAGCTGCAGGTCGAGCGCAGCGACACCTGGCTTACCTCGTTGACGTGCTCGACCCACTGGTCCTCGTCCGCCACCTTGGGCTCGAAGCTCCTGGCCCCGACATCGCGCATGTGCGCCATCAGGTCGACCATCCAGTCGACGTGCTGCTCGATCGCCTGGATCATGCTGGCCAGCACCGACGGGCTGCCCGGCCCGGTGATCATGAAGAGGTTGGGGAAGCCGGCAGACGCCACGCCGAGATAGGTGCGTGGTCCCGCCTGCCACTTCTGTGCCAGCGTGACGCCGTTGCGGCCGGTGATGCGGATCTTGTCGAACGAGCCGGTCATGGCCGCGAAGCCGGTGGCGGAGACCACGGCGTCCAGCGGATGGAACGTGCCGGCGACGACGATGCCCTCCGCTGTGAAGCGCTCGATCGGCGTCCGGGAGACGTCGACCAGCTTCACATGCGGCTTGTTGTAGGTGTCGAAGTAGCCGGTATCGACACAGAGCCGCTTGCAACCGAACACGTTGTCGGGGCAGAGCAGCTCGGCCGTCGCCTGGTCCTTGACGATGCTGCGGATCTTGTCCCGTGCAAAGTCGGCGATGGTGTCGTTGGCCTGCTTGTTGAACAGCAGATCGCCGTAGGCGCCGAGGAACGGCAAGCCGCCGTTGGCCCAGAAGTCCTCGTACTGCCGCTGGCGCTCTTCGGGCGCGGCCTCCAGCGCCGGCGTGGCATTGAAGGGGAAATAGATGCCGGTCGGTCGCATGCGCGCCTTGGCGCGCAAAGCCGGATAGTCGGCCTTCACCTTCGCCACGTACGCAGGCTCGAGCGGCGCGTTCCAGGCCGGCACCGAATAGTTCGGCGTGCGCTGGAACACGGTCAAGGACTTGGCCTGCTCGGCGATCAGGGGGATCGACTGGATGGCCGACGAACCGGTGCCGATCACGCCGACGCGCTGGCCCGAGAAATCGACGCCTTGCTTGGGCCATTCGCCGGTGTGCCAGATCGGCCCCTTGAAGTCGTCCATGCCCTCGAACGGCGGCTTGTTGGCCGACGAGAGGCAGCCCACCGCCATCAGGCAGAAACGCGCCTCGACCCTGTCGCCGCGATCGGTCTCGACCACCCAGAGCGCTCGTGCCTCGTCGAAGGTGGCGGCGGCGACCCGCGTCTCGAACTGGATGTTGCGGCGCAGGTCGAAACGGTCGGCGACGTGATTGGCGTAGGCCAGGATCTCGGGCTGTGGCGCGTACTTCTCCGTCCAGGTCCATTCCTGGTCGAGTTCGGGAGAGAACGAATAGGAGTATTGCAGGCTCTCGACATCGCAGCGCGCACCGGGATAGCGGTTCCAGTACCAGGTGCCGCCGACGCCATCGCCGGCTTCGAAGCAGCGCGCGCTGAAGCCCAGCTGGCGCAGGCAGTAAAGCGCATAGAGGCCGCCGAAGCCGGCCCCGACGACGACGGCGTCAACCGAGGAATGGGAACGAGACATGCCGCGATCTTGCCGGCCGCATGGCGTTCGGCAAGATGCGCGCGCGTCGCGTGGTCCGCTTGGCGATTTCCCTGCCGGCTGAGGAAAATGCTCGTCAATACCGTGAGCCTGCCGCACGCTGGGCGACCATGACCTACCTGCTGGCTCTCGTGGCGGCACTGGTCGGTGCGGCACTGGGATTTGCGCTCGGCGCGACCGTGGCCGGCCTGCTCGCGCCGGCCTTCGGTATCACGTCGTTCGAAGGCGCATCCGGCTACTTCGCCGTCTTCATCGGCGGACCGATCGGCGGATTGACGGGTCTCGTGCTGGCGCCTCTGCTGGTCCTGCGGCGCGCTCAGCGCCGGAGCGCGCAGCCGCGCGCCGGAGCAGTCGGCGGCCGCCTCGTGCTCGTCCTCGCGGGTGTGGTCGGGTTGGCAGCCGCAGGCCTTGGTGCCTTCTGGCTGATGCGTCCGCTGGTCAACCCCAACGGTCCGGCGCCGCAACTCGTCTTCGAGATCCGCCTGCCGCCCGGCGTCGCGCCGCCCGCGCGCGGCGACGATGCCGTCGAATTGCAGACCAGCGAGAACCGGATGCCGGCCACGCTCGCCGCCGGCCGGCGCGACGACGGCCGCGACGTCGTGTCGGGCAGCGTGGAAATCTACTATCGCACGTGGCGGCGCATGCTGGTGCTGCGCCTTCCGGACAAGACCGACGTTCTGTTCGACCTGTCGCTCGGCATGACGCCCGAGCATACGAAGTCGTTCACCGCCTGGCGTCGCGCCGACTACGTCGCGCGGCCTGGGGAGGAGACGGCGCGACGGACCACCGCGGCCGAAAACTACGAGATCCGGTATCGTGTGTCCTGGGCAGGCGAGGAGTGACATCCGGATTTCGGCTGCACTTTCAGCTACACTCGAGCCACCGAGCAGTGGTGAGGCTGGCATGGCGGACAAGCTCTGGGAGATCAGCGGCGAGTACATGGAGAGCTGCAACTGCGACTATCTGTGCCCCTGCATCTTCACCAATCCGCAGGGAGAGGCGACACACGACAATTGCGTCGCGCTCATGGTCTACCGCATCGATCGCGGCCGTCACGGAGACATCCAGCTCGACGGCCTGAAGTTCGCCCTGGTCATCCGGTCGGGGCGGATCATGTCGACCGGCGGTTGGGTGTTCGGCTGCGTCGTCGATGCCAAGGCCAATGATGCGCAACGCCGTGCGCTGGCCGACATCGCCAGCGGCCAGGCCGGCGGCCCGCCGCAGATGATTCGCGACAACCTCGTGAGCGACTTCCGCGGCGTCGAATTCCGCGACATCGGCTTCACTGCCGAAGGCCTGAGCCGCTCTGCTGACATCCCGGGCATCCTCGCCTTCGAGATCGAGGGTGTGGCCTCGCGCAATCGCTCCGGCGAGCCGTTCTACATCGACAACACTGCCCATCCGGCAAACCGCCGCCTCGCGCTCGCGCGCTCGCGCAAGACGGAGGTGCAGGGCTTCGGCCTTGGCCTCAGCCTCGCCGGCAAGGGCAACAATGGACACTTCGCGCCGTTCGCCTGGGCCGCCTGACGCGCCGCCTGACGCGCCGCCTGACGCGCCGCACAAACGGCGGCCGCCCGACGGCGGCGGCCCGCCGCCGCTCCTGGAGCTGATGCTGGGCCCCAGGCTGCCCATCGCCGCTGCGCTCTTCGGCACCACCGTCCTTTGCTGGCTCTACCTTTTCGCCGAGGCGGCGGACATGCGGGCGATGGGCGACATGACCATGGCGATGCCGCCGAGAGGCGCCGTCGACCTCGTCCTGCTGCTGGTGATGTGGTGGGTGATGATGATCGGCATGATGCTGCCGAGCGCCGCGCCGATGATCCTGACCTTCGCCACGGTCAACGCCCGCCGGCGCGCCCGCGCCCAGCCGTGGGTGCCGACGGCCTTGTTCGCGGCGGGCTACCTGCTCGCCTGGGGTGGCTTCAGCATCGCCGCGACCTTGGCGCAGTGGGCTCTCGAGAGCGTGGCACTGGTTTCGCCGATGGCCATGTCGGTGACCAGCACGCGGCTGGGCGGCGTGCTGTTCCTCGCCGCCGGCGTCTACCAGCTGACGCCGCTCAAGCATGCCTGCCTCGTCGCCTGCCGTTCGCCCTTCGATTTCGTCGTCAATCGTTGGCAGGACGGCGCGCTGGGCGCCATGCGCATGGGTTTCGAGCACGGCCTCTCATGCCTCGGCTGCTGCTGGATCCTGATGGCGCTCCTGTTCGTCTTCGGTGCGATGAACCTCTTGTGGGTCGCAGTCCTCGCCGTCGTTGTGCTGGTCGAGAAGCTGTTGCCGTTCGGCGAGTGGACGGCCCGCATGGGTGGGCTGCTGCTGATGGGCTGGGGCGCGTGGCTGCTCGCCATCCCATCCTAGCCGTTCGGCGTGTCCTGCCAACAGAAGGCGAGCGGCGCCTCGCGAAAGGCGAAGCGGTCGATGTGGCGGGCGACGGCGCCCTTGAGCGCCTCGAGCTGGCCGGAGGCGCTCGCCTCCAGCCTGCATTCGAGGCCGTCGTCATGGGCCTGCATCAGGAGGGTGGCGTCGCCCGGCCAGTCGGCGCCTCGCGCGTTGCGCGGGAAGATCACGCCGCCCTTCTGCCCGGTGAACTCGACGGTGAGGTTGTGGCTCCAGTGCTTGCAGAGCTGCTGGAGGTAGCGGCTGGCCTCGTTGGTGGGGACGCGGACACTGCTGTTGTAAGTCATCTTACAGCCTCTCGATCTTGCGCGCGGCTTCGTCGAGGATGGCCGCGACCTCGTGCATGGTTTCGGTCTGCACGCCTTCGCGGCCGAGCCGGTCGAGCAGGACGGTGCGCAGGTTGCCCATGGCGCGGCGCACCGGGCCGCCGTCGGTCCGCTGGCGCATCGAGGCGAGCTCGGCCAGGCGCGCAAACAGCGCCTCGACTTCCTGCTTCTTCGCGTCGAGCTCGGCCGTGCCGTCGGCGGTGACGGCGAACGGCTTGCGCGGACCTTCGGCCGTCGCCTCTTCGATGCGGCCCATGTCCTGCAGCAGGGTGAGGGTGGGGTAGATCACGCCGGGACTCGGCACATAGGCGCCGCCCGTCAGCTCTTCGATGGCGCGGATCAGCTCGTAGCCGTGGCGCGGCTGGTCGGCGATCAGCTTCAGCAGGACGAGCTGCAGCTCGCCCGAATCGAACACGCGCCTGCGCCTGCCACGGCCCTCGCCGTGCTGGCCGTCGCGGCCGAAACCGTGGCGGCCGCGATGGCCGAAATGGCGTCCAAAATTACGTCCACTGGGGCCGCGATCGTGTGCGAGCTCGAGCGAGCAAGCGTCGTCGGATCCGTCTGTCCTGGAGCGCCGATGGAAGCCACGGCGATGGTGGCCGTCGTTGCCGTGCCAATGGCGTCGACCCGCTTCGGGGTCATCGTCGGTCGGGTGGGAAAATCTCACTGTCGTAATCCTCTATGTTGAGTCATTACGAAGATATATCTTAGACATAGCGGCGTTCAAGAGAGCATTTGAGGCATTTTGAAGGCAAAAGATCGGTCGCGGCGGCCCCGCGCGTCATCCAATCGACATGACAGGGTAACGACGGCGCAACGGCTTCGATTCAAAACAGCGAATCGAGGATCGTCACGGCAGGTGCATGAGCGCTCGGCCCATCCGGATGGAAGTGCCTTCGCGAACACCGTCGCAGAGCCGGAAGCCCGGCGGCGCGAACACGATGATCGTCGATCCGTGCTCGAACCAGCCGAGCTCGTCGCCTTTGCGGACAAGGGTCGCACACTCGATATCCGCGGCGCCGCGATAGTTCATGTTCATCGTCACATCGAGGAAATGCAGACGGATGCTGGCGACCAGGATCGCTGCGACCGGCACGAGCGTCACGAGATGACCGACTCCGTCGCCAGCGCCGAGCCTGGTCCGGACCACGGCGCGCTCGTTCTTGCAGAACAGGTTCTCCACGCGTCGCAAGGCGATCGGATTGACGTTCCATGTGTCGCCCGAGATGTAGGTCACGCGCTCGATCGTGCCGTCATGGGGCGCATGGAAGCGGTGATACATGCTCGAGGTGAGCCGCAGCGTCGCGTAGTGGCCGTCGCGATAAGTCTCGATCAGTGCCGGATCGACCAGCAGGTCGTGCAGCGCATAGGGGAAGCCCTTGGCCTGCAGCGCTTGAGTGCCGTCTACCGTCCCGCAGGTACCTACAATCGCGTCGCACGGGCTGACAAGTACCCGCGGGTCGCCGACGACCGGCCGCGCGCCGGGCTTGAGCTCGCGCGTGAAGCAGGCATGCAGGCTCTTGAAGGAATGCAGCCTGGCATCGCTGAGATCGAGGTCGGCAAACAGGCGCCACATCGCGATCGAGGCGCGTGCCACGACGGGATTCTCGATCTGGCTGAACCATCCGAGGAAGCGCGTGGCGAGCCGCCGGGGAATCCGGTTGGTCAGCAGGAAGTTGATGTCCTCCTGCTGGAGGATCCTTCCGAGTTCGGAACGCAGGGTCATGGGGAGCTGAGATGGCTGTGATGTTGGACGCCTGGTCGATTGCCGCGGCGCTGGCCGCTTGCCTGCTCGCGGTCGTGCTGGGCATGAAGCTGCGGTCGCGGCTCGCCCTGTCGCGTGCCAAGCACCGGTCGCTCGCCGGGCATTCGCGCCTCTCGCGCCGCATCGCCGCGCTGGTGCCGCGCTATGCCTACGACGACGCGCAGTTCTTCCGTGCCGACGACGCCGATACGGATATTGTCGAGCGGCGACGCGCCGGCTTCGATGAGCTGTCGCGCAAGCTGCGGCTCGAGGCAGTGCACACGCTCGGCCGCACCGCCGAGGCCGCGCCGCACATCTCGGACCTGCAGTTCACCGAAAGCTACCGCGTGCCCTTCCAATTCAACCCGCGCGTCAAGGCGGCCCTGCCGGCGGGTTCCTTCGTCGAGTCGTCGAACGGCGTGCAGGTTACCGATCTCGACGGCAATTCCGCTTACGATCTGAGCGGCTCCTACGGCGTGAATTTGCTCGGCTACGATTTCTACAAGGGCTGCATGGAGCGCGGCGCCCGGCGCGTCGATGCGCTTGGTCCGGTCCTGGGGTCGTACCCATTGCTGGTGGCCGACAATGCCGCGCGCCTTGCCCGGATTTCGGGCATGGACGAGGTCTCGTTCCACATGTCCGGGACGGAGGCGGTCATGCAGGCTGTACGCCTGGCGCGCTACCACACGAAACGCTCCCACGTCGTCCGTTTCTGCGGCGCATATCACGGCTGGTGGGGCGACGTTCAGCCGGGCGTCGGCAATCCGGAGCGCGTGCGCGACACCTACACGCTGGCCGAGATGTCCGACGCCACGCTCGCCGTGCTGCGCAGCCGTCACGACATCGCCTGCGTGCTGGTCAATCCGGTGCAGGCGCTCTATCCGAACATCGCCGCACCTGCCGATTCGACCCTGGTCGCAAGCCGGCCGGACAAGAGAGTCGAGCGCGCGGCCTACGCGGCGTGGCTGAAGGCGCTGCGCGCGGTCTGCAGCGCGCGCGGCATCGTGCTGATCTTCGACGAGGTCTTCCTCGGCTTCCGCCTGGCGCCGGGCGGAGCCCAGCAATATTTTGGCGTCGCGGCCGACATCGTGACCTATGGCAAGACGGTCGGCGGCGGCTTCCCCATCGGGGTGGTGTGTGGCCGGCACCGCTTCATGAAGCGTTACCGCGACGACCGCCCCGCCGACATCTGCTTCGCCCGCGGGACTTTCAATTCCCATCCCTACGTCATGGCGGCGATGAACGAGTTCCTGCTCCATCTCGACAGCCCAGGAATGCAGGCGCTCTATCGCGAACTCGACGTCATCTGGGAGGCGCGGACGGAGTCGCTCAATCGCCGGCTCGCCGAGCGCGATCTGCCGCTCCATGTCGCGGCGTTGTCGACGGTGTGGACCGTCTGCCATAGGCGGTCGTCGCGATACAACTGGATGTTCCAGTACTATCTTAGAAGCGAAGGCCTGGCCTTGAGCTGGATCGGCACCGGCCGCCTGATCTTCAGCCTGAACTTCACCGATGCAGATTTCGAGGCCGTGGCCGAGCGCTTCCTGGCCGCCGCCGAAGCGATGCGCCGCGACGGCTGGTGGGAAACCGGCGCTCTTGCCACCGACAGGGCCATCAAGCGACGGATCCTGCGCGAGATGCTGCGCCAGTTCTTCCCTCCGCGGCGAAGCTCCCCATCGCAAGCCGACGGGGAGGCACTGCACGCTCTAGACGCCCGTCTGTGACGCCGGCACCGGAACCTCCTCGGCGCTCTCCTCTCCCAGATCCGGCATGATCTCGTCGGGAAGGATCGGCGCCGCGACGGCCTGCGCGGTGTGCCGCGTGTAACCGCCGGTCACCAGTTCCCACGGAGCGCGGTGATAGAGCTTGATGTCGTGGAACGGGTCGGTGGCGATCTTGGTCGCCCACACCAGGCCGGTCTGCAGGTCCTTCAGCAGGAAGAGCTGCACGACGCGAAAGGCGATGCCCGAGAGGCCGACCACCAGCCACAACTCGCCGACATGGGTGACGAATTCGGACCAGTCGGCGTGCGGCCTGAAGATCCCGAGCAAGGTCGGATCGGCGACCAGCACAAGCGGCGAAGCCGCCCAGATAGCCAGCAGCACCAGCTTGCGCTTGATGTTGTAGCCCACCTTGATTTCTTCCTTGTACTCGTCGGTCGCCTGGTTGATCTGGTCGTAACCGCGCGGTTCGAAGAACAGATGGCCGACCTGGCGCGTGGTCATCGCGACCAGCCAGCCGATCAGCGCCGCCATGGCGGGATCGGAGAACGCCACCACATAGGCGAACAGGAAGCTGGTCGCACTGACGAAATGCAGCGACTGGTTGACCTTGCTGTGGTGGTAGTAGCGATGGTCGTCCCAACGCTGCACCTTCAGCTCGTTGAAGAAACCACTCATGAGCGCTGTCCTTGTCGATGGAGGGAGAGGCGCAGCCGGTCGCAATCGCTGGCCCTGGGAGGGGCGGCGGCCGGCGCTGGGTCGGCGCAAGGGGTGAAGCTCGGTCCGTGCCGGCAGGCCGGATCGATGGGAGGGGGCACTTTCAGCAGTCTTCTTGTTTCCAGCGATGCAGCGAGACAGAGGCGTGTCCCGGCCGGCGGTCGGACGACCGTTGCACGCCAGTGACCTTGGTACCGCGTTCCAGTTACAGGAAAGAGACGCCCCGGATCGCGACGGCGAGCACCGCGGCGGCCGTGCTGCCGACGAGGACCAGCGGAATCAGTGGGTGGACGTTGTTGAGACGCCGGAAAAGATTGCACAGGACGCCGACGGCGCGCTCGGCCGGTGTGCGCGGGCTCTTGGAGTATTCCATTGCCGCCTTGACGACAAAAAACACGGCGGTGTTGGCAGCGAGCGCCGCCTGCCCGGCGACGGCGGCATTGCGCGGCGTCACCAGGTAGTTGCACTTCAGCAGGATGCGCTGGCGGTCGGCCGGATTGTACTGGCCTTCGACCCAGTGCAGCTCGCGGTGGAAGTCGAGCAAGCCGAATTCGTAAGTCTCGAACGCCTTCTCGACTCGGCTGTCGTCGAAAACGACTTTGTAAGTGGCGTCGGACTGCAGGTAAATCAGCGCCCGCACGACCACGCTCGACGCCAGGAAGCGCAGGTTGCCGTCGTAGTGTTTGTCGAACAGACCCTGATCGCCGCCGCGATCCTTGTTGTAATGCGAGATGTAGAGTTCGTCGGTGTGCTTCATCGGCGCAATGACGCTGCCTGGCGCCACCTCGCGTGCGATCAGCGAGCGGATGAGTGCGCTGTCGCGCAATCGGTCGATCTCGGCGACTACCGGATCGGGCAAGGTGCTGACATAGACATGCTTGGAGGGTCGCTCGGCCAGCTCGGTGAAGTAGCGCTCCTCGACCCATCGCGTCAGGCCATCGATCACGGCTCGGTCGGCGCGATCGTCGAATCGGCCGATGGTCGCCGGAAAATGCCGTAAAGCCTCCATCCGTGGCCGGACCGCTGGGCTTTCATCGGCCTCGTTCAGCATGCTGCTCATGATGTTCTCCTTGCGGTTTGCTTCTCCGGCGGCGCGTAGCAGAGGTACAAAGCCGAGGCGCAGGTGATGGCGGCCAGGCCCGCCAGCGCGGTCGGCACGGTCAAAGCCCTGCCGGATCCGGGCGCAGCGACTGCCGCGACTGCCGCGGCCACGATGGTGCCGGCGAAGACGGCCACACCCCCAATGCGCACGGCGCGGCGGCGTGTGCTCGCCAGTTCCATTGCGAGCAAGCCGATGTTGAGCCCGACATGCAGGCAGGCCAGCGGCCACCACTGCTCTTTGAATACCGGATTGATCAGGGTGCCGCCGAACGCCGCGACGTTGCCGAGGATCATGGGATGAGCGGTCAGCGAATAGGGGAACGTCGTGATTCTAAGGAGCGGCAGGCCTGCCACTTCATGGCCGTAGTAGGTTCGATCGACTCCGAGGGCCATTGCGGCGCGGACGTTCAACAGGATGCCGACGGCGATGACGATCAGGGAGACGGTGTCGATCGGTGCGGCGAGATAGACGGCAGCCAGGGTGGCGACGGCGATGGTCTTCATCGCTACGGCATCGCGCTTGAAGATCTCCAGGGAGATCGCGCCGAAGGCGAATGCGAGCCAGTAGAGATAATAGTGCCAGAAGCTCAGCAGATAGACCGCAAGCGCCAGGCTATCCTCAAGGGCAGCGCCGATCAGGATCGACAGGAGGAGCAGGACGCACGACAGCGTCGATCCGTTGCGCGCTATGGCGGCGCGCAAGCACCCGGGATGCTCAGACCGGACGGCCATTCATGGGAGCCGAAGGCTCCGGAACTTGATATGCGCGCACGTCGACGAAAGATAATCGCGCATTGTGTCAGGCGAGTTACCCGATGGCAGGCATTGTTCGGGGGAGGGGCATGAACCACCACTGCCATCCCGAGCAAAGCCATCCGAAGGGCGGCGTAGTCGAGGAACCTCTTATTGTCGACGCATCGACAGAAAAGGTCCCTTCGCTTCGCTCCGGTCGTGACACGGACGAGGCTAGCGGCCTTCGCGCCACCAGGCACTGCCGATGGCCAGCAGGAAGGCCACGGCCACCAGGATGCCGGGCAGAAGCGGCAGCTGGTTGATGCCCGCAACCGTGTAGCCCTCGTTGCGGCGCAGCCCGATCCAGTCGGAGCCGCCGGCGGCGCGGCCGGGGCGGACGGAGCGGATATCGGGATCGCTGGTGTCGGCCAGCCACATGATCGAGCCGCCCGAGGCCTCGGTGAGAGGCTTGAGCTTGGCGTCGGTGGCACGGACGTCGGAGAATTCCAGCGGGTCGGGGTTGCCGACCGCGGCCACGGTGCGCAGCGTGCCGTCGTCGAAGCGGTAGAGTCCAGGCTTGTCGACGTCGATCACGCCCAGGCCGAGGCCCGGGCTGGTCTGGCGCAGCTCGATCAGCTTGGTGCTGCCGTCCGGCGCGGTCATCGTGACCTGCGGGAAGGTGGCAGCGAGCGTACGGCGAGTGACTTCGATGCGGCCGCCGACGGAGGTGGCGCGCAGCGCCTCTTCTTCGAGATCGGGCTCCTTCATCAGCCAGTGGGCGACACGGCGCACCAGCTCGGGCTGCGGTCCGCCGCCGTCGATGCCGCGGTTCCACAGCCACAGGTGATCGGACATCAGCTGGGCAACGCGGCCCTCGCCGACGCGATCGAGGATGACCAGCGGCCGCTCGTCGGCGCCCGACAGCACGGCGTTGCCGCGCTCGGTGCGCGAGGTGACCAGCCGAAACCAGCGCCCCCAGTCGGGGTCCTTACCCGGATCGCCGGCCTGCGGCAGGTTGGCAGAGACGGGATGGCGCTGGCCGATCTCGGTGACTTTGGGCTTGAACGGCGTCTCCAGCACGTCGCCCAGCGGTGCTGCCGGCAGCACGGCGCCGAGCGGCGTGCGGTAGAGCGAGCGCTGCGTCGCAAACACCGGACCGACCGAGACCAGCAGCGCGCCGCCACCCTTCACGTACTCGGCAATGTTGCGGAAATACTCGCGGGTGATGAGGCTGCCCGATTCGTAGCGGTCGAAGATGATGAGGTCGAATTCCTTCAGCTTCTGCTCGAACAGCTCGCGCATCGGGAAAACGATCAGGCTGAGCTCGCGCACCGGCGTGAAGTCGTCCTTCTGCGGCGTGCGCAGGATGGTGAAGTGGACGAGGTCGACGGCCGGATCGCTCTTCAGCAGGTTCCGCCACGCCCTTTCGCCCTGGTAGGGCTCGCCCGAGACCAGCAGGACGCGCAGGCGATCGCGCACGCCGTTGATGGTGAACAGGCCGCGATTGTTGTCGAGGGTGAGCTCGTTCTGGCCGGGCGCCACCTCGAGCTCGACGACGTTGGCGCCGGGATTGCCCACGGTGATGGGCAGCTCGACCGACTTGCCGACCGGCACGTCGATGCGGCGCACGATGTCGCCGTTCACCGACAGCGTCACCGGCGCCGTGCCGCCGGCGGGGTCTTCGATCTTGAACTTGGCCGTTACCTCGCGGCCGACCACGCCGAAGCGTGGCGACTGTTCCATCACGATCAGCCGGTCGCGCTCGTTCTTCTTGCCGGCGATCAGGGCATGGACCGGCGCACCGCCGAGCTCTGGCGGCAGGTTCTTGTTCGACTCCACGGCTGGCACATCGTGCACCTGGCCATCGGTCAGCAGCACGACGCCGGCCAAGCGCTCAGGGGGCACCTCGACGAGCGCCGACCGCATGGTCTCGATCAGGCGCGTGCCGCCCGGCCGCTCGCTGCCGAGCTGGATATGCGAGGGTGGCAGCACGGCTTCGCGCACTTCCAGCCCTTCCTGCTGGCCGAGCTTGCGCTTCAAGGCTTCGCGCGCCGCCTGGACCTGGGTGCGGCGTTCACCGATCGCCATGGAATCGGAATCGTCGACCACGACCAGGGCGACGTCGGCGATCGGCTTGCGCTGCTCCTCGATCAGCGAGGGGTTGGCGAGCGCCAGCAGCACGACGGCGAGCGTGCCCAGCCGCCAGAACGTGCCGCGCGCACGCGCCGCGAGGCTGAGCCCGATCAGCACGATGCCGATCGCGCCGAGGCCGGCCAGGATCTCCCAGCTCAGCAGCGGGTCGAAGGCGACGGAAACGGCGGAGGTCGGGTTCATCGCCGCAGTCTCTGCATGATGTCCTGCATGTGGACCATGTCGTCCTTGTAGTTGCCGGTCAGCGCATGCATCACCAGGTTCACGCCGACGCGGTACGACATCTCGCGCTGGGTCTCGCCGCCCGGCGACACCGGCATGATGCCGCGGCCGCGCTGGTCGGCCGCCCAGGCGCCGACATAGTCGTTGGAGCCGATGATGACGGTGGTGACGCCGTCATTGACGCGCCCGCCGCCCGCTTCGATCCAGAGCTTGCCGCCCGTCCAGCGGCCCGGCACGTCGGACAGGAGATAGAACGACTTCGTCAGCACATGCTCGGGCGGCATGGCGACCAGCGGCGGGATTTCGACGCCGTTGAGCAGACGCTTCAGGTCCGGGTTGCCGCCGGCCGGACGGTCGAAGCTCAGATGCTGGTCGCGCGTGTCGATGAACAGGATGCCGCCGGTGCGCAGATAGCGGTCGAGGGCGGCCTGGGCGCGCTGCGACAGGGCCGGCTGCGTCGGCGTGATCGCCCAGTAGATCAGGGGATAGAGCCGCGGCTCATCCTTCTCGAGATCGAGGCCGACCGGATCGGCAGGCTCGACCGAGGTGCGATTGCGCAGGATCTCGCTCAGGCCTTCGAGGCCCTGCTTGGTCAGATCGTCGACTTCCTTGTCGCCGGTCGCGATGTAGGCGAGGCGAATGTCGAGGGAGCCCTTGAGCGCCTGCTCCTCGCTGAGCGGCGGCGGACCGGGGCGCTGGTCGGCGGCCTTGGCGTCGGAAGCCGGCATGGCGAGTGCGGCAAAGAGCATGAGGACGGCCGTCGCGGCCCGGCCCCCAGGTCCCTTGGTGAAGCGGAAGGCTCGACCCATCAGCCCGCGCATCCACAGCGAGATGAAGATGTCGGCCAGCAGCAGAAGAAGGGCGGCCAGCAGGAACCACTTGGAGAGATCGGTCTCGCTGCCTTCGCTCAGGCGATCGGTCGAGACGCCGCCGGGCAGCGCCAGCGGCTTCGGCTCGCCGACGCGGCCGCCGATGTTGAAGGCGACCTGGGCGTTCTCGTCGCCGTACAGGCCCGGTGGGGTGGTGGGGCTGGGCTTGAACGTCTCGTTGGCGTTGGCCGGCAGGATCTGCGCGCCGGCAGGCGGGGCGCCCAGGCGCCCGAAACCGTCCAGCGTGCGCCAGGGCTTCAGCGCCTTGTTGACGCCGTCGCCGGCGACCCCGCGCGACAGGGTCACGAGACGTTGCAGCATGTTCACGAACAGTCCGCTCAACGCCATATTGCTCCAGCCGGTATTGGCGGTGGTGTGGATCAGCACCAGGTAACCCTGGCCGCGCTTCTCGCCGGTAACCAATGGCGTGCCGTCGGCAAGACGCGCCCAGGTCTTGTCGGCAAGGTCGGGCGTCGGCTCGGCCAGCACCTGCTGGCTGATGCGCACGTCTTTGGAGATAGGGATTCCAAGGAACGGGCTGTTGGCCGGGAACTCGGCCAGCGCGCTAGGCTGCCCCCAGCTCATGACGCCGCCCAAGGCGCGATCACCGAGGCGCAGGCGTGTCGGCACCAGGGGATCGTTGCCGGAGGCCAGATTGGGACCGGCAAAGCGCACAGCGATGCCGCCGCGCTCGATCCACTTGGCGATCTCCTCGCGATCGGTCGCCGAGGGCGTGGCGCCATCCGGAATCAGCAACACCGCGGTGTTGCGGTTCAGCACGGACTCGCGATCGCCGATCGACAGGCTGACATAGGGATCCAGGGCGCGCTCGAGAAAGTAGACTTCCTGCAAGAGGGGCTGCCCACTTGCGGTCGGCCGCTCGCCGAGAATCGAGACCGGCCGGCGGCGATGGCGCTCGTCCAGAAGCACGGCCGAACCCGCGCCGCCCTGGGTCTCGATGTCGAGGCGGGCCATGCGATTGCGCAGCTCGGGCGGTGTCGGCAGCACCCCTTCACCCTTGGTGGCGGTGGCCGCGAAGTCGAGATCGATGCGTGCGACGATGCGGCCGCCGTCGTCGGAGGCCTGGATGGCGACCTTGCGCGGGCCGTCGCCCGACGGGCGCAGCGCCTGCACCTTGAGGTCGCGGCCTTCGGCGACAGGCGGCAACAGAAGCAGCGGCGTCGCCGCCTGGTCGGGCAACAGCACCTGCAGGCCGTCGAACTTGCGCAGCCGCTCGGTGAGCCTGGGCGTGCCCTCGTCCTCAAGGCCGTCGCTCAGCCACACGACGTAGGCGCTGGGATCGACCTGCATCTGGTCGATGGCGGTGACAGCGGCGGCGCGGTCGGTCGGCCATGGCTTGGGGCGGAAGGCGCGCAGGATGGTGCGGGCCTCCTCGGGCCGCATGGCGCCGCGCTTGACCGAAGGCGCATCGAGCGGCGGCGGGGCAGTGCCGGTCAGGACGACCGGACGCTGGGCGCGCTCGGCACGCTGGATCAGGCGTTCGGCATGGGCGATGCGGGTGGTCCAGCCCGGCGCCGACGACCAGCCGTCGTCGATCACCAGCATCAGTGGCCCCTTGCCTGGCAAGTCGGCCTGCGGGTTCAACAGTGGGCGGGCGACGGCCAGGATGAGCGCGGTCGCGAGCAGCAGGCGCAGCAGCAGCAGCCACCACGGCATCTTCATCGGCGTCTGCTCGGTGGGCTCAAGCCCGATCAGCAGGCGGATCGCCGGGAAGCGCACGAGCCGCGGCAAGGGCGGAATCAGCCGCAGCAGCCAATAGATCACCGGCAGCACCAGCAGCAGGGCAAGCATGCCCGGTGCGGCGAAAGCGAAGGCGCCCAGACTCAGCATACGACGCTCGTATTCGGACCGTGGGCCCGGAAGAGAATGATCATCACGTCACGCCGCCGTCAGCCGACGCAGGTCGGCCATGGCGAGATAGAGGGACAGCAGCACGGTCTGCGGCGACTTGTCGGTGCGATGAAGATGCACTGTCCAGTCGGTCGAGCGCGTCAGGCGTTGCAGGCCTTCCTTCTGCGCGGCCAATCGTGCGCCGTAGGCCTGGCGCACGCCCTCGACACGGCGGATGGTGTGCTGGCCCTCGGCCTCGAGGCCTTCGAACTTTACATGCCCGTCGAACGGTAGGTCCTCCTCGGCAGGATCGAGGACCTGCACCAGGTGCCCGCGCACGCCACCCGAGGCGTAGTGCCGGATCACCGCTCCAATATTGTCCAGGGGATCGAGCCAGTCGGAAACCAGCACGACCGTGCCGTGCGCCGGCAAAGGCAGCAGCGGCGGCAGGCTGGGCGGCGTCTTGCCGCTGCGCGCCTCGTCGAACAGCGTCTCGGCAATGCGGCGTACGGCGATGCGGCCCGAGGTCGGGCGCATGCCCGAGCCCAGCACCGTGACTCGCTCGCCCGCATCGGACAGCAGGCTCGCGAGCGCAAGGGTGATCAGTTCGGCGCGCACCGCCTTGGTGTCGCTGTTGCGCAGCGAGGCGTACTGCATGGAGGGCGAGGCATCGCGCCACAGCCAGACGCTGGCGGCGGCTTCCCACTCGGTTTCGCGCACGAACAGGTGCCGGCTGCGCGCGCTCTGGCGCCAGTCGATCTGGCTGGCGCTGTCACCGTCGCGATAGGGCCGGTACTGCCAGAAGGCGTCGCCCTGGCCGACCCGGCGCCTTCCGTGCACGCCCTGGATCACGGTCGCAGCCACGCGATCGGCCGCCACCATGAGGGCCGGCAGCGTTCCCGCCAGTTCGAGCGAGCGATGTAGGGTCGAGGGGGACGCCATCTACCGTGCTTGACCGTTCTGGTTCACCGGAGCGCGGACCTCCAGGTCCACATCATGAAGCATGGGCGGACCTGGAGGTCCGCGCTTCGGACAAGAATGCATACGCTAGGCCAACCTGGCGCACATCTGATTGATCACCGTCTCGACCGTGATGCCCTCGGCGCGCGCCGAGAAGTTCACTGCCATGCGGTGACGCAGGATAGGGCCGGCCAGCGCCACGACGTCGTCGACGGACGGCGCGAGGCGGCCCTGGATGATGGCGCGGGCGCGGCAGGCCAGCATGAAGGCCTGGCTGGCGCGCGGGCCGGGGCCCCACGCCACGCGCTGCTTCACCACGTCGAGGTCGCTCGATTCGGGACGGCCGGCACGTACCAGCTTGACGATGGCATCGACCACGCTCTCGCCGATCGGCAGCCGCCGGACCAGCGCCTGCGCCGCCATCAGGTCGGTCGGCGTCAGCGTCGGGCTGGCAACGGCCGCAGTAGCACCGGTGGTGCCGATCATGATCTGCCGCTCGGCGGCCTCGTCGGGGTAGCCGACGTCGATCTGCAGCAGGAAGCGGTCGAGCTGCGCCTCGGGCAGGGGATAGGTACCTTCCTGCTCCAATGGGTTCTGAGTGGCGAGCACATGGAAGGGCGCGGGCAGGTCGTAACGCTTGCCGGCGACGGTGACGTGCTTCTCCTGCATGCTCTGCAACAGGGCCGACTGGGTGCGCGGGCTGGCGCGGTTGATTTCGTCGGCCATCAGCAGCTGGGCGAAGACCGGGCCCTCGATGAAGCGGAAGGAGCGGCGGCCGGTATCGCCTTCCTCGAGCACCTCGGAGCCCAGGATGTCGGCCGGCATCAGGTCGGGCGTGAACTGGATGCGCTTGGCCTCCATGCCCAGAACCACGCCCAGGGTCTCGACCAGCTTGGTCTTGGCGAGGCCGGGGACGCCGATCAACAACAGGTGCCCACCCGAGAGGAGCGCAACCAGCGTTTGATCGATGACATCCTGCTGGCCATAAATGACCTTGCCGATCGAGGCGCGCGCGGCCCGGAGCTGGGTGCCGAGCCGCTCGATGTCGGCCAGGGCGGCGAGGGCATCGGCGTCGGTCGCGGTCGAAGTGTCTGGGGCCACCGGGGCGCTCCTGTTGTCCGAGGGATCGAGGGTCAGGGAAGCCCAGAATTGAGGCCGGAACAAGGGCATGACGGTTGACGAAATTGTGCAGCGGGTAGGCGAACGCAGCAGGCTCCTGGCATCCGGGTTGCCTGTAACCAAGCCACCCTTGGGCAGCGACTTTTCGCTGAACGGTGTAGTGCCCGTACCGACCAGCTTCCGGCCGGCCGCGGTTCTGGTGCCGCTGGTCCGACGCGAGCTCGAAATCACGGTTCTGCTGACCCAGCGGACAGAGGACATGCCGAGCCATGCCGGCCAGATCGCCTTTCCCGGCGGCCGCAGCCAGGCCGAGGACGCCGATGCGCAAGCGACGGCGCTGCGGGAAACAGAGGAGGAAGTAGGGATATCGCGCACGTTCGTGGAAGTGGTCGGGCCCGTCGACCCGTACCGGACCGGCACCGGCTACGAGATCACGCCGGTGGTGGGCATCGTGACACCAGGATTCACCATTCATGCAGACCCGCGCGAGGTCGCCGACGTGTTCGAGGTGCCATTGTCGCACTTCCTGGATGAAAAGAACCATCGCATCGACAGCCGCGTCTGGCAGGGCCGCGAGCGGCGTTATTACGCAATGCCCTATGGCGATCGTTATATCTGGGGGGCGACAGCCGGCATGCTCAAGAATCTGCACTTCGTGCTGACGAACGGCAGGTAGGCCAGCCATGCTTCGCGTCATCCTTCTCGTCGTCGTCCTGGTGACGGCGCCGACCGTCGCCTTCTTCCTGTGGGCGTGGGCCGTGAAGATAAAGGAACAGCGCAAGCTCTCCGGGACCTTGCCGGAATGGCAGGACTTGCCGCTGACCTGGCTCGGCATCGCGGGCCTGCTCTGCACCATCATCGGCTTTGTCGTCATGTTCTTCACGCAGAACCAGGGCTACGGCGGGCTGTTCGCGCCATGACGCCGTCGTGGATGAACGAGACGCCCGTGCGGGAGTTGCTCGCCGCGCTGGCGGGCGGCGGCGTCGAGGCGCGGTTCGTCGGCGGCTGCGTGCGCGATTGGGTGCTGGGCCGGTCGATCGGCGACATCGACGTTGCCGTCGACAAGCCACCCGAGACGGTGATGAAGGCGCTGGAGGCGGCCGGCATCAAAGTCGTGCCGACCGGATTGAAGCACGGCACGGTCACGGCCATCGTCAAGGGTCGCCCGTTCGAGATCACGACCCTGCGCCGCGACGTCGAAACCGATGGACGGCGCGCCATCGTCGCCTTCACCGATGACTGGCGCATCGACGCCGAACGCCGCGACTTCACCTTCAACGCGCTCTACGCCGAGGCCGACGGCACGATCCACGATTACTTCGACGGCCGGGCCGACCTTTCGGCCGGCCGGGTGCGTTTCATCGGCGATCCCGAGCAACGCATCGCCGAGGATCGCCTGCGCGTGCTGCGCTTCTTCCGTTTCCATGCCCGCTACGGCCGGCCGCCGTTCGATGGCCCGAGCTTCGATGCCTGCCGGCGCAATGCCGCGACGGTGAGCGGGCTGTCGGGCGAGCGGGTCGCCAAGGAGCTTTTCCGGACGCTCGACGCGATCGGCGGCGCCGATGCCTTCGACGCCATGCTCGAGGCCGGCGTGCTCGATCATTGGCTGCCAGAATATGCCGGCAGTGCCAGGCTGCGTGCCTTGGCGCGGCGCGAGGAGAAGGCCGACGCCCTGCGCCGGCTGGCCGCGATACTGCCGACGGACGCCAATGCGACGGCGATCGGCAAGCGGCTGAGACTCTCTAGTCAGGAATCGGTGCGCCTGCAGCTCATGCTCGATCCCGCCAATGCGATCGATACGACCAATTTGAGGGCGAGCCTCTATCGCCTCGGCACGAAACTCTTCATCGACCGCGTCCTGCTCGATGCCCCCGGCGACTGGTGCGCCGCGTTGGCGCTCGCCGGCAGCTGGACACCGCCGGAACTGCCGATCGGCGGCAACGATGCGCTGGCGCTCGGCCTCAAGCCGGGCCCCCAGGTTGGTGCGCTGATCGAAGCGCTCGAGCGCTGGTGGATCGCCGGCGATTTCTCGGCCGATCGCGACGCCTGCCTCGCCGAGCTGAAGCGGCTCGCCGATGCTCAAGCCTAGCGTCACCTTCGTCCTGTGGCTCGCGATCGCGTCGTTCATCCTGGTGAACGACGTGGTCGGCGACACCTGGATCGCGGCGACGCTCAGCGTGCGCACCGTCGAGTGGTACAAGGTGCTGGTACCGCTGCCCTATGTGGCGATGCTGGCCGTCATACACGCCCGCCACACCGCCGGGCCGCGCTGGTTCGAAGCGGCCCTGCTCGCTGGACTGCTGTGGCCGGTGTCGATGGTTCTGGTCGATTTCGCCTATGTCCGTCTCACCTACGACGCCGATCCCGCGGCGTTTCTCGACCGCTTCGGCGGCCCCTATCCGCTGCTGATTGCCGGCCTGTTCGTGTTTCCTCTCCTTGCCCACTTCGTCATCCCGATGTCGCACCAAACCCCATCGTCATCCCGACCGGAGCGCGAAGCGCGGAGTGGAGGGACCTCGTCTTCGTCCGACGTATGAGCAGGTCCGCTTCGCCTCGCTGCGCTCGGCTCCGGTCGGGATGACGCCGGGCAAGGTCGCTCGACTACGGCCGGGATGACGAGGGCTGTACCGTCACCACTTCACCTCCGGCGGCAGCGACATCAGGATCGCTTCGACGTTGCCGCCGGTCATCAGGCCGAACTTGGTGCCGCGGTCGTGCAGCAGGTTGAACTCGACGTAGCGGCCGCGGCGCATGAGCTGGTGCTCACGCTCGGCCGCCGTCCACGGCTCGTTCATGTGCCGGCGCACGATCCGGGGATAGACGTCGAGGAAGGCCTCGCCGACCGAGCGCGTGAACGCGAAGTCGCGGGCGAACTCGCCGCTGTCGAGATCGTCGTAGAAGATGCCGCCGACACCGCGCGCCTCGCCGCGGTGCGGCAGATAGAAGTATTCGTCGCACCACTTCTTGAAGCGCGGATAGTACGTCTCGTCGTGCGCGTCGCAGGCGGCTTTCAGCGCGCGATGGAAGGCGTCGGTATCAGGCTGGTGCGGCGCCATCGGCGTCAGATCGGTGCCGCCGCCGAACCAGGCGCGCGTGGTCACGATATGGCGCGTGTTCATGTGCACCGCCGGCACCCTGGGCGACTGCATGTGCGCCACCAGCGAGATGCCCGTGGCGTAGAAACGCGGATCGTCTTCCGCTCCCGGGATCTGCTTGCGGAATTCCGGGCTGAACTCGCCGAACACGGTCGAGACGTTGACGCCCACCTTCTCGAAGACGCGGCCGCGCATGAGCGACATGACGCCGCCGCCACGATCCTCGCCGGGCGCCGAATCGCGACGCCATTGCTTGCGCTCGAAGCGGCCGGGCGGGAGGTCGCCGTGCGTGCCGGAAAGCTCGTCCTCGATCTTCTCGAAAGCGGTACAGATGCGATCGCGGAGGTTCTCGAACCAGGCGCGTGCTTCGTCCTTGCGATGCTGCACGGTGGCGTCGTCGGGCAGCGGTGTCGGATTTTTAGTCGGAGAGCGCATCGAATCCCGTGGTCTGGCGAAGGGCCTCGCTGACTACCATGGCGGCGGCAAGGGCGACATTGAGCGAGCGTGCGCCTTTCTGCAGCGGGATGCGCAGCCGCACGTCGGCGGTGTCGTGCACTTCGTCCGGCACGCCGGCGCTCTCGCGGCCGAACAGCAGGATGTCGTCGGCGCGGAAGGCGACCCCAGGGAAATCGCTCGCGCCCTTGGTCGTCAGCAGGACCAGCCGGCCCGCCGGCCGGTCGCGCTTGAAGGCGGCCCAGGACGCATGCCGGGCGATGCTCGCCAGATCGTAGTAGTCCATGGCGGCGCGACGGATGCGCTTGTCGTCGACCGGGAAGCCGCAGGGCTCGATCACGTCCAACGCTACTTTCAGACACGCCGAAAGCCGGATGAAGGCCCCGAGGTTCTGGGGGATGTCGGGTTCGAACAGCGCCAGTCGCATGGCATCCGTTGTACTCGCTGCGCGGCCCGCGTCCGCGCCGCGAAAGCGCCCGCCGTGGGCCGTGCGGCGCGCTGTCGCAGAACGCCCGCTACAAGGCCTGCGACCAACAGAGCCTTGAAACATAAGGCGCTTTTGCGGTCTAAAGACCCATCTCCTCGGGGGGCGGAAAGAGAAAGCAAATGGCTGCATCGACTGTTCCGACCGGTGGGCATGGCGATCCCACCCGGCGCGACTTCCTCATGGTCGCAACCGGCGCCCTAGGCGCTGTCGGCATCGCCGCGACCGCCTGGCCCTTCATCAACAATCTCAATCCGGCCGCCGATACGCTGGCGCTGTCGTCGATCGAGGTGAGCGTGTCGCCGATTCAGGTCGGCCAGGCCATTACCGTGAAGTGGCGCGGCAAGCCGGTGTTCATCCGTCATCGCACGCCGGAAGACATCAAGGCCGCCGAAGCCGTGCCGATGTCGGAGCTACCCGATCCGCAAACCGACAATTCGCGCGTCACCGACACCGCCAAGAAGGTACGGCCCGAGTGGCTGATCATGATCGGCATCTGCACCCATCTCGGCTGCGTGCCGCTCGGCAACAAGCCCGGCCAGGACAAGGGCCCCTACGACGGCTGGTACTGCCCGTGCCACGGCTCGGCCTATGACACGTCGGGCCGCATCCGCAAGGGACCGGCGCCGAGGAACCTCGTGATTCCGGACTACCTGTTCACGTCCGACACCCTCGTCCGTATCGGCTGATCGTCAGCGGTCGCCCGCCCAGGAGCTAGCAGAATGGCCTCGTCCCACGGCACGCCGCCGGTCTTCAACAACAAGGTGATCGCCTGGATCGATCACCGCCTGCCGGTCTTCTCGTATCTCGAGAAGGAGTATCACACCTTCCCGACGCCCCGGAATTTCAACTATTTCTGGAATTTCGGCGCGATCGCGACGGTTATGCTGGTGCTGATGATCGCCACGGGCGTTGTCCTGGCGACCAACTACACCCCGCACGTGTTGATGGCCTTCGACTCGGTCGAGCGCATCGATCGCGACGTGCCGCAGGGTTGGCTGATCCGCGACCTGCACATGAACGGCGCCTCGTTCTTCTTCATCGCCGTCTACATCCACATCTTCCGCGGCATGTACTACGGATCCTACAAGGCGCCACGTGAGCTGCTGTGGATCCTGGGTGTCGTCATCTTCCTGCTGATGATGGCGACGGCCTTCATGGGCTACGTGCTGCCGTGGGGCCAGATGAGCTTCTGGGGCGCCACCGTCATCACCAATCTCTTCTCCGCCATCCCCGTGGTCGGCGATTCGATCGTGACCTGGCTGTGGGGCGGCTTCTCGGTCGACAACCCGACTCTCAACCGCTTCTTCGCGCTGCACTACCTGCTGCCGTTCATCATCGTGGCGGTGGTGGCGCTGCACGTCGTTGCGCTGCACGTGCACGGCTCGAACAACCCTCTGGGCATCGACCCGCGCGGCCCGCAGGACACCGTGCCGTTTCATCCCTACTACACGATGAAGGACGGCTTCGGCGTGGTGGTCTTCATGATCGTCTATGCCGGCTTCACCTTCTTCGCGCCCGACTACATGGGCCACCCCGACAACTACATCCCGGCCAACCCGCTGGTGACGCCCGAGCACATCGTGCCCGAATGGTACTTCCTGCCGTTCTACGCGATCCTGCGCGCGATCCCCGACAAGCTGGGCGGCGTGATCGCCATGTTCGGCGCCATTGCCGTGCTGTTCGTGCTGCCCTGGCTCGACACCTCGCGCGTGCGTTCGGCGACGTTCCGGCCGATCTACAAGTGGTTCATGCTGGTCCTGGTGGTCGACGTGATCGTGCTCGGCTTCTGCGGCGCCAACCCGCCGGCGGGCTTCTGGATCCCGTTGGCCCAGGTCGCCACCGTCTACTATTTCTTCCACTTCCTGATTTTGCTGCCGATCCTGGGCAAGATCGAACGACCGTTGCCACTGCCGCCCAGCATTGCCGACGCCGTGCTCAAGAAGAAGGCGGCCTGATCCATGCGCAAGCTTCTCGTCACTGGCGCGATCGCCGTCGCTGCCCTCGCTACCGGCGCCGTGGCCATCGCCGCCGGCACCACGGAGCATCCGCCGCACAAGCACTGGCACTTCCAGGGTCCGTTCGGCACGTATGACCGCGCCGCCGCCCAGCGCGGCTATCAGGTCTATCACGAGGTCTGCTCGGCCTGTCATTCGCTGGCGCTGTTGTCGTATCGCAACCTCATGGAACTCGGGCTGACCGAAAATCAGGTCAAGGACCTGATCAAGGACATCCAGGTCCCTGACCTCAACGACGACGGCCAGCCGATCGAGCGGCCGGCACGCCCGTCGGACCGCTTCAAGAAGCCGTTCCCCAACGAAGCCGCCGCGGCCGCCGCCAACAATGGCAAGGCGCCGCCCGATCTCAGCGTAATCGTCAAGGCACGCGAGAACGGCCCGGACTATATCCATGGGCTGCTGGTCGGCTATGTGCCGTTTGACAAGCTGACTCCGGAGCAGATCAAGGAGTACGCCGTCACCAAGGACGACAACTTCAACAAGTACTTCCCGGGCCACAAGATCGCGATGGCGCCGCCGCTGGCCGACGACAAGGTGACCTACGTCGATGGCACCAAGGCCACGACCGATCAGGAAGCCTCCGACGTCGTCGAATTCCTGGCCTGGGCATCCGAGCCTCACATGGAGGACCGCAAGCGCACCGGCGTTCGCGTCATCCTGTTCCTGCTCGCGATGGCCGGCTTTATGTACGCCGTCAAACGCTCGGTATGGTCCGACAAACACTGAACGGTCACTGACCTGGTCAACGGTACGAACTCTAAATTTCGTATCGGCGCTTGAACCCCACAGGGGTCATCCCAGTTCAAATAGACGTTCCCTAACTGGAGGACGTCTATAATGTGTGACTACTCACTTGAACTGTATCGTTCACGGCCTGCCGCCCAAGAAGAGCAGTACACGCTCCACCGCTTCCCCAGCGGAACCATGGGCTTCGTAGCCGGCACCGACTGCGAGACCGCAGTCTGCATGCCAGCCGGAGCACGCCTCAGCCTCGAAGGCATCAACGAGACGGTGCAGCGCGCCTTCTCGATCGGGCCTCGCGAGGAAGTGGCGATGACCCGCCTCGAGGTCACCGGGCATGCCCATCGCGACGCCGTCCGCTTCGGCAACGGCCGCGAGGTACTGCTGCAGAGCCTCAATGCCGGGGTGACCTGCCGGCTCGCGCCGCGCGACCTCGACAAGGTTCTGGGCCTCGAGACGACCACCCCTGAGCTGGTCGAGGCCTAGGCTTTCTTGAGACGGCGTTCGATCGCGTCGTAGCGGGCAATCAGCCTTCGGGCGCGATCGATCACCGGGATGTCGATCATCTTTCCGTCCACGGTGAAGGAGCCGCGGCCCCCGGCTGCGGCTTTTTCATCGGCCGCAATCAGCTTTCGAGCGGAGGCGACATCTGCGGCGGACGGCGTGAAGGCCTCGTTCAGCGCCTGCACCAGGCCGGGATGGACGCAGGTCCCACCCGAGAAGCCGAAGCGCCACGCCCGCTCGGCGCTCTTCTTGTAGGCGGCAGGGTCGGAGTAGTCCGCCACCGTACCCAGGATCCCGATCATCGCCACCCCGTGCGCCTGCGCGGCGAAGGCGACCAGCCGCTTGGGCAGTTCGAGCGACTCGTCGCTCGGGATCGAGCCAGTCTCGAGGGCAAAATCCTCGCCGCCCAGCATCATGGCGATGACGCGCGGGCCGCGCTCGGCGATGTCGTTGAGCTCGGCGAGCGCCCGCGGATGCTCGATCATGGCGGCGAAGCCCACGCTTCCGACCGCCATGCCGCGCTCGCGCTCGAGTTCGGTCACCGCCTCGTCGAGCAGGCGAAGGTGCTGCACGCCCTCGGTCTTGGTGATGAACAGCGCCGACAGGCCCGGCCGCACGGCGGCTTCGATGTCGGGGATGGCGAGCCGCATCGGCCGGTTGATGCGCACGGCGACATCGGCGCCGCCGCGCACCACCCGCTTCATCGTCTCGGGCAGCATGGCGCGCGCCGTGGGCTTCTCGGCCACGGTTACGCTGTCCTCGAGGTCGACGAGGATGCAGTCCGCGCCGCGCTCGTGTGCCTTGTCGATGAACTTGGCAACGTTGCCCGGGACGTAGAGGATCGAACGCCAGACGGGCGGAGGAGGCCGCCGGGACGCGGAAACGGTCACTTCTTCCTGCCCTTCGAGATGACCCCGGCCTGGCACAGCTTGTCGTACTCGGCGGCGCCCAGCAGCGGCTTCAGCAGTGCTTCGTTGTGCTCGCCGATCTTCGGCGCGGCATGGCGCAATGCGCCGGGCGTGCCCGACATGCGTGGCACGATGGGATGCGTCGGCAGCTCGCCCATCTCCTCGTCGGGGACTTCGATCAGCGCCTCGCGCTCCAGAACATAGTCGTCCTGCACGATCTGGGCGATGTCGTACACCGGTCCAATGGTGACACCGGCCTCGTCGAAGAACTTGAGGTTGGTCGCAAGGTCGCGCTCGGCGATGAAGCCGCCGATGATCGCGTCGAGTTCCAGTCCGTTGCGGACGCGCTCGATGTTGGTGGCAAACTTCGGGTCCTTCACCAGCTCCGGCCGGCCGATCTTGACCAGCACGCGCTCGGCCATGCCCTGGGTCGAGGCAGACAGGCACACCCAGTGCCCATCCCTGGTCTGGTAGACGTTGCGCGGGGCCGCGTTAGTCGAGCGGCTGCCGGTGCGCTCCTTCACCTCGCCGGTGAGCTTGTGGTTGGCGGCCTGCGGGCCGAGCACGGAAAACAACGGGTCGAACAGCGGCAGGTCCATGACCTGGCCCTTGCCGCCGTTGATCTCGACCTCGCGCAGCGCCACCATGACCGCGCCGTATCCATAGAGCGCCGCGATGGCGTCGGCGAGATACATCGGCGGCAGTACCGGCTCGCGGTCGGCGAAACCGTTCATCGACGCGAAGCCGCTATAGCCTTCGATCAGGGTGCCGAATCCCGGCTTGTGGCGATAGCGACCGTCCTGCCCCCAACCCGAAATGCGCACGATGATGAGCTTGGGGTTGATCTCGTGCAGGTCTGCCGGGGCGAGCTGCATGTCTTCGAGCACGCCCGGCCTGAAACTCTCGACCAGGACCTGTGCCGACTTCGCGAGCTCGCGCACGATGGCACGGCCGGCGTCCGAGCGCAGGTCGAGTGCCACGCTCTTCTTGTTTCGGCTGTTGACCTTCCACGCCGTTTCGATGCCCTTGACACGCCACGAGCGCAGCGTATCGCCCTCGGGCGGCTCGATCTTGATCACCTCGGCGCCGAAGTCGGCCAGTTGCAGCGTCAGTACGTTACCCGCGACGAGGCGCGACAGGTCGATCACGCGGACCCCGTGCAGGGGGCCGCGCGCGGCGGGTGTGAAGCTCTTCCTTGCGGGTCGCCTAGCCAAGATGCTTGCCGAAGAACTCCAGCGTGCGCGCCATGGCCTGCTTGGAGGCCGCGGCGTCGTAGCTGCCGCGCTCGTCGCAATGGAAGCCGTGATCGGCCGGATAGTCGAATATCTGCACGTCGGGATGCAGCTTGCGCAGCTCGTTCACGTGCGTCATCGGAATGTGCATGTCCTTGTCGCCGAAATGCAGCTGGGTCGGGACCTGCGCCTTCTCGCTCTTGAGCCCGTGGATGCCGCCGCCATAGTAACCCGACACCGCATCGGGCTTGAGCCGGGTCGCCGCCAGCCAGGCGATGGTGCCGCCCCAGCAATAGCCGGTGACCGCCACCTTCTTCGCGCCGCGCCGCTTCAGCTCCTCGATCGCCGCCTCGACGTCCTGCACCGGCTTGTCGAGCCCGAGTTCGGTCACGTACTTGCGGCCCTCGGCAATGGTGTCGGGAGTGTAGCCGAGCTCGATGCCGGTCTTGATGTGGTCGAAGAAGCGCGGCGCCAGCGCGAGATAGCCGTCGGCTGCAAACTTGTCCGTCACCGCCCGGATATGGTGGTTGACGCCGAAGATCTCCTGGATGACGACCACGCCGCCCTTGGGCGTGCCCTTCGGCGTGGCAAGATGAGCGCCGATCTCGCCGGCCTTTGACTTAAGACGAATATCCTCACCCATGAGAATTCCTCCCGGTTGCGGGCGGCATCTGACATGGTAATGGCGCGCCGTTCAACCGGCTCCCCATCGGGGAGCGAAAGCAAGCCCAGAGCGAGCCCCGAGAGTCAGCGATGTATATCCCGAAGCATTTCGAAGGCAGCGAGCCGACCGGCCGCGAGATCATGCAGGCCCATAGCTGGGCCCTGCTGATGACCACCGACACCGAGGGCGCGCCGATGGCGACCCATCTGTCGCTGCTCTGGCAGGACGACGGCTCCGAGCATGGCTCGCTGATCGGTCACATGGCCCGCGCCAACGGCCACTGGAAGCTCTTCGAGCGCCCCGCCGATTCACTCGCGCTGTTCTGGGGCCCGCACGCCTATGTCTCGCCGACCTGGTATGCCCCCGGACCCAAGGTTCCGACCTGGAATTACGTCACCGTGCACGCCTACGGCCGGCCGCAGATCATCGACGACACCAACGGTGCGCTGGTCGTGCTGGCCAAGCTCGCGGCGGTCTACGAGGGCGCCGGCCCCGACGCCTGGGGCCTCGGCCGCCTGCCGCCCGGCAACGCCGAGGCGCAGACCAGGGGCATCGTCGCCTTCCGCATGCCGCTCACGCGCATCGAGACCAAGATCAAGCTGAGCCAGAATCGCGATCTCGAAGACCGCACCCGCGTCATCGCCAATCTCGAAGCAAGCGACAACCAGGATGCCCAGGCTACGGCCAGGTGGATGAAGCGCGTCCTGCCCTGATCGTCATCGGTATCGGGTGTCACTTCGCCTTCAAGAGATCGGTCACCTTGAGGATGATGAGCTCGTTGTCGTCGGATCTGCCCAGCACGCGTCCCGACGAGAAGGGCAGGTTGTTGTCGTTGCCGACGATGACGCGGTCGTCGTCGATTACGTCGACGTTCTCGATGGTGAAGAACGGGAAGGCGAGCTTGCCGTCCTTGCCGCCCTGCCTGGCAAGCTTCTGCGGATCGTCGATGTCCATCAGGTCGATGTAGCCAACCTTCTTCACGAACCCGTCGCCGTCGGCCTGGCCGAGATCGACCTTGTAGATGCGCTTGAACTTGGCCGGGACGTTGAAGCAATCGGGCTTGGGCGTGCCGCCGGCGCAGGCGAGGGCGGGGTCGCCTTCGGTGTCGTCGCGCTCGATGATCAGACCGCTCGTCGCATCGATCAGGTTGAAGTCGCCGATCGCGTTGGTCGGCGCCTCCAGCGCATATTTCCAGCTCCTGCCCGTGTACGTCCCCTTGTCGACGTCGAACTCCAGGATGCGGAGGTAGGCGATGCCTTCCTTCGACTCGGGCTTGCCGTCCACCGTCACCAGCGGACCCTCGAGCAGCGGATAGAGGAACTTGCCGTCGGCCGAGGCTGCCATGCCTTCGAAGCCCTTGCTGCGGCGGACCTCGAACTTCACCGGGCCAGGCGCCGCCGGCAACGACATCGCCGGATGGTCGGGCGAGCGCACGAGCTTGCCGTCGACCACGGTCTCGAACACCTGCAGGACCTTGCCGTTCCTGTCGGTCTTGATGAGGAACGGCCCGAACTCGTCGCCGAACCACAGCGCGTCGCCGATCGGCTGGATCGATTCGATGTCGAAGTCCGAGCCGGTGAGATAGCGCCTGGCCGTGTTCTCGTTGACGATGCGGAACGGCACCTTGCGGTCGGGATCGTGCAGGAAGGTGGTCGACACGCGCTCGATCGCGCCGCTCTTCCAGTCGGGCTTCAGCACGTGGAACATCAGCATGGCATCAGGCGAATTGGCCTTCGAGCCGAAGCCGTTGTCGGTCAAGGTCAGGAAGGTGCCGTCCTTCATGTTCTTGATGCCCGACAGGCCCTGCACCGGCTGGCCCTTCAGCGGCAGGCTGATGCCGGTCGGGCGAGGCGCGGCCTTGTCGGACAGGGCCGAGATGCCGGGCACGCTCTCCGGCGTGTCGACGCGCTGGCCTGGAGGGCCGGCGTAACGTCCGGAGATCTGCAGCTGTTCGGGCCCATCGGCCGGCGGCGGCACCAGAGTCAGTGCTGGCAGGATTGCGTGGCCCTCGAGCACGGCGGGGTACTTTGTCTGCGCCATCGCGCCGGTCGCCAGGAGGGTCGCCGTCGTGGCGAGCAGGAACGGTTTCAGCATGGAGGTCTCCCGAATGGATGCCAAGCTGCTATCGGCGTCGCGCTACGGTTTGGCGACAGTCCTGGTGAAACCGGGGGAATGTCATCGGACTGTAATATAGTTCGTTGCCATCCCTGCCGGCTTGGTCATCATTCTCTTGATGAGAGAAGGATGATCCATGGTTGACGAAGACGAGGGCGTTTCTGCCTCCACCGAGGTCTCGATCGGTGACCTGATCGAGCGGCGCCTGTCGCGGCGCGGTGTGCTGTTCGGCCTGGCCGGCACCGCCTCGGCTGCGGCGTTGGGTGGTGGCGTGGCGGAAGCACAAGGTGGATCGCCGTCATCCTTCACCTTCAAGGAAGTGCCGCACGTCAACGATCCTACCCATCACGTGCCGGACGACTACGAGGTGCAGGTGCTGATCCGCTGGGGCGACCCGCTGCTGCCCGGAGCCGTCGCCTACGATCCGGCCAGGCAGAGCGGCGCCACGCAGGCTTTGCAGTTCGGCTACAACAACGACTTTCTCGGCCTTCATCCCTTGCCGATGGGAAGCACGGCCGGCGACCGCTTCCTGATGGTGGTCAACCACGAATACACGAACTCCAACCTGATGCTGGCCGGCATCGGCGAAGGCCGCGAGGCGCGCCTGCGCGCCGACCAGCCGCAGGCCGAGATCGAGATGGCGGCCCACGGCGGCTCGGTGCTCGAGATCGCGCGCGAGGGGCGCCGATGGAAGGTCGTCGACGGGAGCCGCTACGCGCGGCGCATCGATGCCAATACGCCGATGCGCATCGCCGGTCCCGCGGCGGGCGATGCCAAGATGAAGACGTCGGCCGATCCCGCCGGCGCCAAGGTGCTGGGCATGTTCAACAACTGCGCCGGCGGCGAGACGCCGTGGGGTACGTGGCTGACCTGTGAGGAGAACTTTTACTACTATTTCTCGGGCGATGGCGCCAAGCATCCCGACCAGGTGCTGGCCAAACGCTATGGCCTCGGACGTATCATGGCCTACGCCTGGGGGAAGTACTTCGACCGCTTCAACTTCGACAAGGAGCCGAACGAGCCCAACCGCTTCGGCTGGATCGTCGAGATCGATCCCTACGATCCTCAATCGACGCCGGTGAAGCGCACGGCGCTCGGCCGGTTCGCCCACGAGGGCTGCCATCATGCCGTGGCGAAGGACGGCCGCGTCGTCTGCTATATGGGCGACGATTCACGCATGGAGTACGTCTACAAGTTCGTGACGGCAAAGGCCTGGACCCCGAATGACCGAGCCGCCAATCGCGACCTGCTCGACGAGGGTACGCTCTACGTGGCGCGCTTCGATGAAGGCGGCAAGGTCGTATGGCTGCCTCTGGTCCATGGGCAGGGGCCGCTGACGACGGAGAACGGATTCGCGAGCCAGGCCGATGTGGTGATCAACGCCCGGCGTGCCGGCGATCTTCTGAAGGCCACGCCGATGGATCGGCCGGAGGACATCGAGCCCAACCGGATCAACGGCCGCGTCTATGTGGCGCTGTCCAACAACGGCGCGCGCAAGCCGGAGGAAGTGAACCCGGCCAATCCGCGCGCCAAGAACGACCATGGCCATATCGTCGAGATCGCGCCCAAGGATGGCGATCACGCCGCCACCGAGGGCACTTGGGAGATTCTCATTGCCGCCGGCCAGCCCGGTAGACACGACGGGACCAAGTACCATCCGGCGACCTCGGCGGACGGCTGGCTGACCTGCCCGGACAACGTAACCTTCGACAGCAAGGGCCGGCTGTGGATCGCCACCGACAGCAGCGAGATCGCTGGCATCGCCGACGGGCTCTATGCCTGCGATGTGGCGGGCGACGGTCGGGCCTTGACGCGGCAGTTTTTTGCCGCGCCCAAGGGGGCGGAGGTCTGCGGTCCGACTTTCACGCCGGACGACCGCACGCTGTTCCTGGCCATCCAGCATCCCGGCGAAGGCAAGGGCTCGACTTTCGAGACGCCGTCGACGCGCTGGCCCGATTTCAAGGACGGCGCGCCGCCGCGGCCAGCGGTGATCGTCATCACCAGGAAGGATGGTGGACCGATCGGTTCCTGACGTCCGGACGGATCGTCATCGAAGTGAAACACCACCGTCATCTCGCCATCGCTCGCAAGGTCTACCTCGGCCGCTTGATCGGCAGAGGAGAACGGGATGGACCTGCGCAGCACCGGAAATATCGACCCTGAGGATGTCGGCTCCAACCCGAGCACCGAGCCCACCATAGGCGACCTGGTCGAGCGGCGCCTTGGCCGCCGCGCGGCTCTGCGCGGTGTGTTCGGAGCCGGTGCTGCCGCGGTTATCACGCACGAGCTTTTGGACAGCACGGCGCTCGCCCAGCCGACCGGTCCGTCGAGCCTCACTTTCAAGGAGGTGGCGCACGGCCTCGACAAGAATCAGCACGTCCCCGAGGGCTACGAGGCGCAGGTGTTGATTCGCTGGGGCGACCCGGTCGTTGCCGACGCACCGGCCTTCGATCCCAACAACCAGACCGCGGCTGCTCAGGAAAAGCAGTTCGGCTACAACAACGACTTCATCGGCCTGCATCCGCTACCGGCCGGCAGCACGACCGGCGATCGCTTCCTCATGGTCGTGAACCACGAATACACCGATCCCGGCCTGATGTTCGCAGGCCTGGGCTCGGGCCGCGACGTCAATCTCAAAGCCTCAAAGTCCCAGGTCGAGGTCGAGATGGCGGCGCACGGAGGCTCGGTCGTCGAAATCGTGCGCGAGGGTTCGGGCTGGAAGGTCGTCGGCAGCAAATACGCCCGGCGCATCTCGGCCAACACGACGTTCGAAATTTCGGGTCCGGCCGCCGGCCATGACAAGCTCAAGACCTCGGCCGACCAGACCGGCCGCACGGCTGTCGGAATGCTGAACAACTGCGCCGGCGGCTCGACGCCGTGGGGCACCTGGCTGACCTGCGAGGAGAACTTCAACGGCTATTTCGGCGGCGACGTCGAAAGCATGCCCGACGCCAAGGCGTACAAGCGCTACGGCGTGTCGAAGGCTTCCCTCTATGCCTGGTACAAGTACGTCGACCGCTTCAATGTCGAAAAGGAGCCGAACGAGCCCAACCGCTTCGGCTGGGTCGTCGAGATCGATCCCTACGACCCCGAATCGACGCCGATCAAACGCACCGCGCTCGGTCGCTTCAAGCATGAAGGTTGCACGTACGCCATCGCCAAGGATGGTCGTGTGGTGCTCTACACCGGCGACGACGAGCGCTTCGACTATGTTTACAAATTCGTCACGGCCAAGCCGTGGAATCCCAACGACCGAGCCGCCAACAAGGATCTGCTGGACGACGGCACGCTCTTCGTGGCTCGCTTCAGCGACGACGGCAGGACGGAGTGGCTGCCGCTGGTGCACGGCCAGGGACCGCTGACGGCCGAGAACGGCTTTGCCAGCCAGGCCGACGTCGTGATCTACGCGCGAGTCGCGGCCGATCTCCTGAAGGCCACGCCGATGGACCGGCCCGAGGATATCGAGACCAACCCGGTGAGCGGACGCGTCTATGTCATGCTGACGAACAACACCAACCGCACCGAGCAGCAGGTGAACAAGCCGAACCCGGTGGCGCGCAACGCTCATGGCCATGTCATCGAGATCACGCCCAAGGACGGCGATCACGGCGCCACCGAGGGCACCTGGGCGATCTTCCTGGTCGGTGGCCGGCCCGGCATCGACCCGGCCGCGCGCTATCACCGCGGGGTGACGGAGAACGGCTGGCTGTCCTGCGTCGACAACTGCGCCTTCGACAGCAAGGGTCGCATCTGGATCGCGACGGACGGCGCACCGACGGCGGCCGGCATCGCCGACGGCCTCTACGGCGCCGACACTGCGGGTTACGGCCGAGGATTGACGCGCTGCTTCTACCAGGCGCCGACCGGAGCCGAGGTCTGCGGTCCCCTCATTGCACCGGACGACAAGACGGTGTTCCTCGCCATCCAGCACCCCGGAGAGGATGCCGGCTCGACCTTCGAGAAGCCGTCGACGCGCTGGCCGGATTTCAAGGACGGCATGCCGCCGCGGCCTGCGGTGATCGCCATCGTGAAGAAGGACGGCGGCGCGATCGGGTCGTGACGAAACGGCGAGGCTGCCTGCGCTTGGTCGCCTCGCCGACCGCCCGGACGCTCAGTCCATCTCGATGGCAACTGCTCTGGCAATACGCCGCCACCGTACGATCTCTTGGTCGACGAACAGGGAGAAGTCGGCGCGGCTTTCAGGTTCGACCTTTGCGCCCTGCTCTTCCCAGGATTGCCTGATGCCATCCGACAAGAGCGCTGCATCGACAGCCGCATGTATTCGATCGAGTATCGAGGTCGGCGTACCCTTCCTCGCAAATAGCCCGGTCCACGCAATCGCGCGGAAGTCGGTCAGTCCTGCCTCATCCATCGTAGGTACGTCCGGGAGAATGGACTCGCGACGTCGGGCGGCAATCCCCAGCACGCGCAATGTGCCGCTTCTGACGTGGCTCATGAGGTTTGCTACGGGATTGAAGATTCCTGCGACCTGCCCGCTCAACAGGTCCTGGATTGCAGGCGCACTACCACGATAAGGAATGTGGTTCAGTTGGATATTGGCGCGATCCTCCAGAAGCTCGATCGCAAGATGGTTGACGGTGCCAATGCCAGACGAGCCGATGTTGATCGAGTTCGGCTGCCGGCCCACGACGTCGATGAATTGCTCGAGCGTCGTCACGTCGAGCACTGCCGGATTGATGACCAACGCCTGGGGAACCCGTGCGAAGGCGCTGATCGGTTCGAGGTCGTGCCTCAAGTCGAAACCCGAAGCGGGATAGATCAGAGAGGCATATGTATGGGCGGTGTTTCCGATCAGCATCGTGTAGCCGTCGGCACGGGCCCGCGAGACGATCGCTGCGCCAAGCGTTCCGCCTGCGCCGCTGCGGTTGTCCACAACCACCGATTGGTCAAGCGTAGCCGAGACATGGGCAGCGACAGGCCGCGCAAAGCCATCGTTCACACCCCCGGCAGCGAAGGGAACGATCCACGTGATCGGCTGCGTTGGCCAAGTGTCGGCACCGGCAAAACTGGTCGCGCTCAGTGCGCCTAGCCCGCCGAGGGCTGCTCTCCGGCCTAGCAAATGAACCCCCCACTGTCCCCACCGTCGAACGTCCGACAGGGTTGCCGCACGGTCAACCAGCGATGCCGGAAAGTGGCTGGGGGATTGGCGAGTGGACGAGCGTCCCGAAGCCAACTTCCGACATCGATCCTTGACCGGTTGCCGGTCGGCGGCAACGTTCAACCGATGTGGAAGATTGTAACCGGCGCAATGACGCTCGCGATGACGGCGTGCGCCTCGGTCCCCATGGATTCCCCTGCCGACAGCGCTGCGGGTAAGACCTTTGCGCCGCCTCGCCCGGGAATGGCGTCGCTCTATGTCTATCGGACCGGCATTCTCGCAGGTGCCTATTCGATCGCAGTCACTCTAGCCGCGGCTTAGGGGACGTCGTTCAAGGCCGTGCGCTTGTCGGCGGCAAGGACGCGATCGAGTTGACCGTTGGCCCGTTTGAGGGCGCGGGCGAATACCTGCTTCTTCGCCGCTAGCCCGCGTTCGCGGTCCTGGCTGTCCGCTTCTTTTTCCTTGCGCGCGTCGGCCTTGCCGCGACGGACTCGGCGGCGGATCTGGCCTTTGAATCTGCCGCGTTGCTCGCGCAGCCAGCGCACCAGATCGAGCAGCTCTTCTCGCTGCAGGCTTGCGAGGCTCGGATAGTGGCTACGGGCAATGGGGTCGTATTCGTCGGCGGCGAGAAGCCGCCGTTCGTCAGCGATCGAGGTGCTCATGTCGGTCCCTCGGTTGGCGCGGCCAGTCTGACGCGGTTGCTACCGATTCGAGACTTACGCTCCTGCCCGGGCCATCGCAATCATCGAATCGCCTACTCTCATCTGGAGCGTAGGAAGAGATCGATCACACGTTGAAGCGGAAATGGAAGACGTCGCCGTCCTTCACCATGTATTCCTTGCCTTCCAGGCGCAGCTTGCCGGCGTCGCGGGCACCGGCTTCGCCATTCAAGGTGACGTAGTCGTCGTAGGCGATGGTTTCGGCGCGGATGAAGCCCTTTTCGAAGTCGGTATGGATCACGCCGGCAGCCTCGGGCGCCTTGGCCTCGCGGCGCACGGTCCAGGCGCGTGCCTCCTTCGGGCCGACCGTGAAGAAGGTCACCAGGTCGAGGAGCTGGTAGCCGGCATGGACGACGCGGGCCAGGCCGGTCTCCTTGAGCCCGAGCGACGCCAGGTAGTCGCCCTGATCCTCAGGTGCCAGCTGAGCCACCTCGGCCTCGATGGCGGCCGAGATAACCACCGACGGCATGCCGCGCTTCCGGGCGTACTCCCCCGCCGCGGCGCTATGCTTGTTGCCGGTGGCGGCCGAGGCCTCCTCGACGTTCAGCACGTACATCATCGGCTTGGCGGTGATGAGCTGCAGGCGGGCGAAGACCGGGCGCTCCTCGGCAGTGAGTGCCGCCTCGCGCGCCGGTTTGCCGTCGCGCAAGGCGTCGAGCGCCTTCCTGACGACGGGGGACTCGACGGAAGCTTCCTTGTCGCCGCCCTTGGCGCGCTTCTCGAGATTGGGCAGCCGCTTTTCGAGGCTGTCGAGGTCGGCCAGCATCAGCTCCGTCTCGACGATCTCGGCATCGCGCACCGGGTCGACGCCGCCCGAGACGTGGGTGACGTCGCCATCCTCGAAGCAGCGCAGCACATGGGCGACGGCGTCGACCTCGCGGATGTTGGCCAGGAACTGGTTGCCCAGGCCTTCACCCCTGGAGGCGCCCTTCACCAGGCCGGCGATGTCGACGAATTCCAGCTGCGTGTTGATGATCTTGGCCGAGGCCGCGATGGCCGCGAGCTTGTCGAGCCGCAGATCGGGCACGGCGACGCGACCGACGTTGGGCTCGATGGTGCAGAACGGGTAGTTGGCCGCCTGCGCCGCCTGGGTGGCGGTGAGCGCATTGAACAGGGTCGACTTGCCGACATTGGGCAGGCCGACGATTCCGCAGTTGAAACCCATCTTACGCTTTCGACTCTTCGCTCGGTGGACGCTTTGCAGGGGGTTGGAGCGGCGGCGCGAGGTGCGCCACGCGGCTCATATAGCGTTCGTCGGCCTTGGCGCCACCTTCGACCAGCAGCGCCGATTCCTCGGCGAGCGCGTCCAGGAGCTTGGGCAGCCAGCCGGTCTTGGGGTCGCGCTCATCGGCCTCGAAGTCGCGCAGCACCCAGTGCAGCACCAGGTCCTTGTGGCCGGGATGACCGATGCCGATACGAACCCGGCGATAGTCGTTGCCGACATGGGCGTCGATGTCGCGCAGGCCGTTATGGCCGCCGGCGCCGCCGCCCTTCTTCATGCGCACACGGCCGGGTGCCAGGTCGAGCTCGTCGTGGAACACCACGACGCGGTCGAGCGGGATCTTCAGGAAGCGCACGGCTTCGCCCACGGCTCTGCTCGATTCGTTCATGAAGGTCATGGGTTTCAGCACCAGCGTGCGCTCCCCGCCGAGATGGCCTTCGGCCACCTCGCCGTTGAAACGCGAACGCCAGGACGAGAAGACACGGCGGCGGACGATCTCGTCCACCGCCATGAATCCCACATTGTGCCGGTGCCCCGCATAGCGTGGCCCGGGATTGCCGAGCCCGACCAGCAGAAGCATCGAACGTACGGACTGAAAGCCCGCCGGTTACTTCTTGGCCGGAGCCGGGGCCTTGGCACCGGCTGCCGCCGCCGCCGGCGCCGCGCCTGCAGCGGGAGCTGCACCCGCTGCCGGAGCCGCACCTGCTGCCGGAGCCGCGCCTTCGGCTGCCGCCGGAGCTGTCGCCGCTGCCGCAGCATCGGCCGCCGCCTGGGCTGCCGCCTCGCGCACCACGGTCGGCGCCGCGATCGAGGCCACGGTAGCGTTCTTGTCGCGCGCAACCACGCGGACGCCATCGGGTACCTTGAGGGCCGACAGATGGACCGAGTGGCCGATTTCGAGACCGGTCAGGTCGACCTCGAAGTACTCGGGAATGGTGGCGGGCTTGGTGCGCACGGTGATCTCGTGCAGCACGATGTTCAGCACGCCGCCGCGCTTGATGCCCGGCGCCGCCGATTCGTTCCTGAAGTGCACCGGCACCTGAACGGAAATGATCGAATCGGGCCCGACGCGCAGGAAGTCGAGATGCAGAGGCTTGTCCGTCACCGGATCGACCTGCACGTCGCGCGGCAGGACATCATAGCCCTGGCCCTCGACGTCGATCTTGAGCTGGTGATTGAAGAAGCCCTCCTTGTGCAGCTCGCGCTCGATCGATTTCGGCTCGACCGCGATCATCAGGGGGGGCTGCTTGTCGCCGTAGATCACGGCGGGAATGAGACCATCGCGACGGCTGGAACGGGCGCCCCCTTTACCGGCCCGGTCCCGCTTCTTCGCGACGACCTTTGTCGTCTCTGCCATTTCAACTTCTCCTAAGGTTGCTGTTGCTCTCTCTCACTCGCGGCGTGGCCTCCAGGGGTGCCAATCGCCGGATCTCCTGTACTCCTAGTCGAACAGACTTGATACCGAAGTCTCCTCGGAAATGCGCTTGATCGCCTCGGCCATCAGCGTGGCAATGCTGAGCGGCCGCACGTTGGGAGACACGCGCACCGCCTCGGTCGGCTGGATCGAATCGGTGATGACCATCTTTTCCATCGGCGAGGCCGCGACGCGGGCGACCGCGCCGCCGGACAGCACGCCGTGCGTGACGTAGGCCGACACCGACTTTGCACCCTGGTCCATCAGGGCGACAGCGGCGTTGCAGAGCGTGCCGGCCGAATCGACGATGTCGTCGATCAGGATGCAGTCGCGGTTCTTGACGTCGCCGATGACGTTCATGACCTCGCTTACGCCCGCCTGCTCGCGACGCTTGTCGATGATGGCGAGGTCGGCGTCGATGCGCTTGGCGACCGCGCGAGCGCGCACCACACCGCCGACGTCGGGCGACACCACGGTGATCTCGCGGTTGCTGAGGGTGTCCGTGATATCCTTGCCGAACAGGGGGCCGGCGAACAGGTTGTCGACCGGGATGTCGAAGAAGCCCTGGATCTGGGCGGCATGCAGGTCGAGGGTGAGCACGCGGCTCGCGCCGGCGTGGGTCAACAGGTTGGCCACCAGCTTCGCCGAGATCGGCGTGCGCGGACCGGTGCGGCGATCCTGTCGCGCATAGCCGTAATAGGGCATCACCGCCGTGATGCGGCGCGCCGAGCTGCGCCGCAGCGCATCGATGGTGATCAGCAGTTCCATCAGATGGTCGTTGGCCGGGAAGCTGGTCGACTGGATGACGAACATGTCCTCGCCGCGCACGTTCTCCAGGATCTCGACGAAGATCTCGTTGTCGGAGAAGCGGCGGACGTTGGCTTTGACCAGCGGCAAGGCCAGCTTGGCGGAAATGGCTTCCGCCAGCGGACGATTGCTGTTGCCGGTGAGAATCTTCATATCGCGGACCCCTCGCCGGGCGGGGTCATCATAAGCCGTTGTTCTATAACGACAAAATGGCCTTCCCCGGCCGCGACGCGGCGGACCATACCAATGAGTCCCGGTTCTGTAAACGGCCTGAAACAGCGCGTTTTTGGCGCGACCGGATGCAGCCTTTGTGCGCTCAATGGCGGCCATGAGCATCCCGAAATTTCATATCCTGAGCGGCCTGCCGATGTCCGTCTCGCCAAGCAGCCATGCCACCGAGGCCGACGGCTTCGTCTTCCTGACCGGCCAGTTCGGACGGGATCTCGACGATCCGACCAAGCCTTTGCCCGACGGAATCAGGGCGCAGACCGATGCCACCCTGCGCAACATGCGTCGGGTTCTCGAGTCGCTCGGTCTCGCGATGGGCCAGGTGCTGAGCATCCGGGTGTTCTTGACCCACTTCAAGCGCGACTACGACGCCATGAACGAGGTCTATGCCGGCTTCTTCCCGGAAGACGCGCGGCCGACGCGTACCTGCGTCGGGGTCACCGACCTGGTGCGCGACGCGCTGATCGAGATCGACTGCATCGCCAAGCGATAGCGGCCACACGCGCGCTCGACGAACCGATCGCGCGGCGATTTCTTTGTCTGCCGTCGCCCACAGCGTTACGCCCAGTGGACTGATCGAGATCAATTGCATCGCCACGTGCGCTCCCCCATGCTGAACGGCATCCGCGGTCTGCGGACTCGGGGAAAGAGCGGGGAATGGGCTCCAGGGGCACGCACTTGTCATGTGTCTGGTCGGGGTGCCTTGCCGCGCTTGCCAGCCTGGCTGTCATTTCCGGTCCCGCAATCGGCCAGCAGACGGTCGGCGGCATGCTCGTGCCGAACGGCGAAGTGTTGACTGGTCCTGTCGTGCGGCGCAACGGAACGTCGGTCGACTCGATCACGACCGGAGCAGATGCCAACGCCTATATCCTGAGCACGCCACCGACACAGTCGTTCGTCAACGGTGCGCCGGCCGCCGTCGTCAGGACGTCGGTTCCCAGTCTCTATGTGCGCGCCTACACGCAGGACGTGACCAACCCTGTTGGCGGCTTCGTGGCGCCGATCAACGTGGTTCGAGGCCTGACGGCCGGGCAGATCCGCGACGTCCTGGCCCTGCCTTTCCTGCCGACCTCGCTGACCCTGGTGGAGGTGCCCGCGGGCACCTGCGTTCTCTACGGACAGGGGGCACCCATCCTCGGAAACTTTGCCGCCAATCCGCCGGCCATTCCGACCGCGGGTCCGTGGGGACGGGGTGGGGCACTGCAGGGAGTGCTGATCGGCCCGTCATCGCAACCCGGTTGCGCCGATGCCGGCTTCGTGCCGGCGCAGAACTTCACCAGTCGCCAAGCGATCGGCGACTTCGCACTGGCCTATCGGCCCAATGCCGGCAAGGGCAACAGCTATGCCGTCGCGGCGGCCCTCGATACCGGCAGCTTTCCCGCGCAGTTCTCCGATATGGACGGCGTCTACAACAGCCTGGATACGCTGAACTTCAGCTCGCCGCCAGCACTGCAGATGGCGCTGAAGCAACTCGGCGGTGAGGCCTATGCCGACTATGGATACATCCGCATGGCCTCCGGCCGTCAGTTCCTCGATGTCATGCTCCAGCAGATGCGCAGCGTCCGCTCACGGGGACCGATCGCGGCTTCACCCGCGATCGCGGAGGCGCCGACCAGCCTGACGGAACCCGCTGCGGTCCGTGAAACGGCCTCCGCGTTCCCGCAGCCGTTCATTGCAAACGGCGGTAGTGAACGACGGAGCGAGAGTGGCGGCGTCTGGTTGGCGCCCTACGGGTCGTTCGGCAATCTCTACGGCGATGCGTCGACGCACGGCATGGGCTACACCCTGCACGGTTTTGCCGGTGGCGGCGATATGCGGCTTGCCGACAGTTTTCTGATTGGGGCCGCCGTGAGCTATTCGAGCACGGCTTTTTCGACCAGCGTCGTGAGCAGCGCCGGCAGCAACGAGGCGGTGGCGGTGGCCGCCTATGCAAGCTACGCGCCGGGCGCCTGGTACATAGATGCCGCTGCCGGCTACAGCTACAACTGGGGTGCGCTATCGCGAACCATCGCCTTTCCCGGCGTCTTGCGCACAGCACAGGGAAATCCCACTGCCCACCAGTTCCTCGGCAGCATCGAATCCGGTCTGGCGCTGCCGATCAATCCTCGCCTGGCCGTCACGCCGTTCGGCCGCCTCGACGTCACGACGGCCGCCCAGAACGGCTTCAGCGAAACCGGCGCCGGCGCGATCGGGCTGAACGTTTCCAGCCAGACGACGACCGGCGTGCGCAGCATCCTCGGCCTGCAATTGTCCGGGACGGCGATCCTCGCGGACGCACTCAGCCTGTGGTTGGCCGCGCGTGCCGGCTGGGCGCACGACTACGCCGATCTTTCCGGCTCTCTCACCGCCAACTTCCTTGGCAAGCCGGATACCAGCTTCACGACGCTCGGGCCGACGCCGGACCGCAATGCCGCGATGGTCGGTGTCAGCGCCAACTTTCTGACGAAGGCCGCCCAGGCCTTCATCAACTACGACGCCAACCTCTCACAAAGCTACACGACGCATTCGATGACGCTCGGCCTGAAGGTCCGGTTCTGATCGCGCGATCTCACGAGTGCGGATCGGCCACGAACGGCCACTGCCTCTTGTCGACCTTGGTGTATGGCAGCAGCGACCAGTCGGGCACCAGCGCGCCGGGTGCCGCGACGTAGACGACTTCGCTCGCGATCGGAGCATAGGCGGCGTGGAAGTGCTGCATGGACTTCACGACCACGATCTTCTTGGTCGAAGGGTCGACGCCGAGCTTGGTGAAGCAATCGCGGCTGTGGCACTGGCTCCGCTTGCTGTTGACGATCACCGTCACGCCCTCGATCTGCAATGCGGCGACGTCGCCGATCGGGTTGACGCCCTTGCGCTGGCCGCCGAACTCGATGGTCACGTCCTTCTCGACCTTGAGCACCTTGGCTCGGGCGTCGACCGGCGGGCCTGATTGCGGCCCGAGCTTGCCGCCCAGGCGGATGTCGAGCTCGGCGCCTTCACCGACCTCGAAAGCAAGCTTCACCGCGCCGGGATCCCAGATCATGGCGATGGCGGCATCCTTCACCTTCTTGTCGAGCAGCGCCTTCAGGATGAAGGTCGAATCGGAAGCCGCTCCGCCGCCGGCATTGTCCGAAACGTCGGCCAGCACCATGGGCTTGGGCAGGTTGTGGGAGGAAACACGCGCCATCGCCGCATCGAGCGAGACGTAGGGCGGCTGTGTCGCCTCGCGCATGGCGAAGAATTCCTTGCCCAGTTCGCGAGCCAGCCTGTCCGCCTTGGCCACGTCGCCATCGGTGACGACGATCAGCTTGCTGCCCATTTCCTTGATGTCGGACCACGGAAAGCCATGGGCGATCGAAAGCGAGAGCAGGCCGTCCTTGCCCTCCATCGCCTGCAGCTTGTCGACGAAGCCGCGCATCGGCTGCCGCGTAGTGTGGAAGATGCCGATCATCTTGCAGTCCCACGCCGCCATCACCGGCCTGGTGCGACCTTCGATGGCGCCTTCGATCACGTTGAAAAGATCGTCGGCACGCTCCGGCACATCGACGTGCGGATATTCCTTGAACAGCACCAAGGCAGTGGCGTCGCGCAAGGTGCCTTCGCCGATGTTGCAATGCAGGTCGAGCTCGACGCCGACCGGCACGTCCGGTCCAACTACCTTGCGGACATGGGCCAGGATGTCGCTTTCGCAGTCGTCGTAGCCCTCGGCCACCATGGCGCCGTGCATGGACAGGAACACGCCGTCGACCGGCAAGGCGGCCTTCAGGTCGGCCAGAATCTCGTCGCGGAACGATTCATAGACCTTCCTCACCGTCTTGCCGGCGGGCTGCGCGAAGGCGCACAGGCTCTCGACCACCTGCCAGCCCTTGGCTTCGGCGCGGCCGCGCCACACTGCCAGGGGCGCGCCGAACATCGGTACGTTCTTGCCGTAGCTGCCTTTGCGGAAGAGGCAGGTCTCCTCGAAAAGCTGATGACCCGTCGGAATGGAGGCGAACGTGTTGGTCTCGGTGCCGAGGCAGGCAGTGAAGATCTTTTTCATGGGCGGCGATCTTGGAGATGCGACGTTGCCTCTGCAAGCACGTCACGACGATGGCGATGCGATCACGTCCGCCACCAGGCGCGCCACGACGTCCATGTCGTCACGCGGCGTGAAAGCGCTGCCGAGCCGCACCACGACCAGGCGCTGCGAGGGCACGATGACGATGTACTGCCCGTTCGCACCGCGAGCGAAGAATGCATCGGCCGGGATTCCGCGCACGATGCGGTAGCGCTGCCCCTCGCCGTCGCCGCGGTTGGTCCAGAAGCCCGCAGCGTAGCCGAAGCGCTCGCTGCCTGGCGTCGGCGCCGCCGAGTAGTCGACCCACCCGGGCGGCAGCAAGCGCTCGCCGCCGACCACGCCGTCGTTGAGATAGAGCAGGCCGAAGCGCGCCCAGTCGCGCGCGGAGGCCAGCATGTGACTAGAGCCGATGGGCGTGCCGACGGCATCGAATTCCATGGTGACGTGGCGCATGCCGAGCTTGTCGAACAATTCGCGGCGCGCGAAGGCCAACGTGCCGGCAGCGTCGCCGCCGGCATTGTCACGGATGATCCTGGACAGGAGGATCGTATTGCCGTTGGTGTAGTTCCACCAGGTGCCGGGCGTCGCCTTGAGCGGCGCCTTCTCGGCGAAGGCGGCCATGTCGCGCACGCCGAACACCATGTAGGCCGTAGGATCGAACGCGGTCGTGGCGCGGGCGGTGAGCGACTCGCCGATGTCGAGGCCGCTGTTCATGCGCAGGAGATTGTCGATCGAGATGGCGTGGCGTGCGTCCATCCGGTTGGCCCAGGCCGTGACGGGCGCCGGGCCTTCGAGCAAAAGCCTGCCTTGCTGCACCAGGATGCCGATCAGGGCGTTGGTGACGGATTTTGTCGCCGACCAGCCCATGATCTGTGTGTCGATGTCGTAGCCGGGGGCATAGCGTTCGGCGACCACCCTCCCGTCGCGCACCACGACGACCGCCTTGGTGTTGCGAAAGGGTGGTGCGTTGCTCTCGGCGAAGGCGCGATCGAGTGCCAGCTTCAGCGCCGGCCGGCGCGGCTCGACGACCTCGGGGCCGGCAATGTCGGGCAGGAGGGCCGGCGCCGGCGTGTGCGGTGCCAGCGACACCGGCGCCGGCGGCTCGCCGTGCAGCACCAGGCAGCCAAACGCGCCCCGGTCGATGGCGCGGGCGTGGGCGACGCCGGCGAATCCGGTCGTCACCTCCGCGCGCTCACGGTCGACCCGGTGGCTCGCAAGGAAGGCGGCCGGCGACAGGATCGGCGCGATCGATTCGCGATAGAACTGGCTGGGCTCGACCTTGGAGACGAAAGCGGCCGAGCAGAGCTGGTGGCTGACATAGCCCGCGGCCACGTCGGTCGCGCGGTCGAGGCTGCTGCAGCCCAGCAGGGCGGTCGGGGTGGCAGCGCCCAGCAGGGCGAGTGAAAAGGCACGGCGCATGAAGGCTCTCCTGGCAGGCCGGCGCAGGCGTGCGCCGTGGTCGGGCGGAGCCTACTGAGCGGCCAGATTGCTTCTCGCCGAGTTCGAAACCGGGCTTGCCGATTCTGGAATCGGCTGGCCGAATCCGCTAACGCGCCGATATTCACTGGGCGTCATGCCGGTTTCGGCCTTGAAGGCGCGATTGAACGGGCCGAGCGAGCTGAAACCGGCATCCAGGGCCATCGTGAGCACCGGCACTGCGGCCTGACGGGGATCGGCGAGCGCCGCCTTGACGTCGGCGATCCGGTAGTGGTTCACGAAACTGTTGAAGTTCCGGTAGCCGAGCGCCTGGTTGATCAATCGCCGCAAGCGGTACTCCGGCAGGCCGAGCTGCTTGGCCAGGGCGCCGATGGTGAGGCCATCCTGGCGATAGGCCCGCTCTGACGTCATGAGCTGCTCGAGCCTGGCCACCAGCTGGCGGTGCTCGGGCTCGGTGCTGGGAACGGGTTCAGCGACCGGCCGTAGGTCCAGGTCGCCGGTGACCGTGAACAGCGATTGTCGGTGGCCGACGGCGAGCAGGGACCAGGCGGCGACCCCGGCGATCAGCAGCATGCCGGCGGCGCCGACGAGGCTCATGCCCTCGGGTGCCGAGCGATGGGCGCCGGCGAGCTGGGCGAGGGCGGTCGCGGCGATATAGACAGAAGACGCGCCGACCACGAAGAGCCGCAATCGCCGCCGGCCCTCGACGAGGTCGACGCGCCACGAGGCAAGCGCCTGCGCCGTAGCCAACCCGGCGAAGGCAAGGGAACTCAGCGTCAGCGCGATGCCGAGCGGCGGCCACTGCAGGAAGCAGGCCGCCGTGCCGGCCGACACCAGCAGCAGCCATAGGCCCAGGTGCCACCAGCGTAGTCGGAAGCCGTCGTCGAACAGCGCTGCCGTCAGGGTCCAGAACACGACGTTGTTGCCGGCCGACAGGGCGAGCAGCGGGACCGTCCAGGGACCGAGCTGAGTCGAGAAGCCGGCGACCGAGGTGATCGCATAGGTGCCGGTGCCGACGGCGAACAGCGCTGCCAACCGGGTGGCCACCAGGCGACCGTGATCGCGCATCAGCGTGGCGGCGACCAGCAGCACCAGGACGACGGTGCCACCGCGCAGTGCCCAGTCGACGGATGACAGGTCCATCAGGCCGCCGTTATCACGCCGCGAGGGCGCGATCCATCAGTGCTTGCTCAGCGCCACCCAGATCGGCCGTGCCGAACTGGGCGAAATGCGCGGCCTCCAGGCGGGTGTCGCCGTAGAGGGCGGCGAAGTCGGACCTGGCTTCGGCAAGGGCGGCGACGGCTGCAACCTTGGCCAGTCCCTCGCACAGGAAGCGAGCGCGGCGTTCGGCGTCGCCCGACTGCAGGACTTTGCCCAAGCTCTCGACCAACGGCCGCACGTCGAAGGCCGGCGCCGCAGTGTTGGCCAGCGCGCTCATCGTTGCCATCGCCTGGTCGGGATGGCGGCCGGCGGCACGCAGCACGTCGAGGGCCATCACGTTGCCCGAGCCCTCCCAGATGGCGTTGAGCGGCGATTCGCGGAAGTAACGCGCCAGCGGCAGGTCTTCGGTGTAGCCGTTGCCACCCAGGCACTCGAGGGATTCGTAGACGAGCTGCGGTGTGCTCTTGCACACCAGGAACTTCACCGCCGGCGTCAGCAGGCGCACGTACGCTGCTTCCGCCGGATCGTCGTGAGCGCGCTCGGCGGCGCGGCACAGGCGGAACACCAGCGCGACCTGCGCCTCCAGCTCGAGCGCCAGGTCGGCCACGGTGGCGCGCATCGACGGCTGATCGACGAGCCTGCGCTGGAACACCGAGCGGTTGCGGATGTGGTTCAATGCCTGGCTGAGCGCTATGCGCGACTGGCCTGCCGAGGCGATGGCGCAGTCCAGCCGTGTCAGGTTCACCATCTCGATGATGGTGCGCACGCCCGCACCTTCGGCGCCGACGCGCTCGGCATAGGCGCCGTGGAACTCGACCTCCGAGGACGCGTTCGACTTGTTGCCGAGCTTGTCCTTCAGGCGCTGGAAGCGGATCTGGTTCTTCGATCCGTCGGGTCGGTAGCGCGGCATCAGATAGCAGGTGAGACCACCTTCGGCTTGCGCCAGCACCAGGAAGGCATCGCACATCGGCGCCGACATGAACCATTTGTGGCCGGTGATCTCGACATGGTCGCCGTGCGCCACGGCGCGCGTGATGTTGGCGCGCACGTCGGTGCCGCCCTGGCGCTCGGTCATGCCCATGCCGAGCGTAACGCCATTCTTTTCCCACCACGGCAGGGCGCGCGGATCGTAAGTGCGGCTCCGAATCTTTGGCAGCCACCTGGCGAGCAGCACCGGCTCGGAGCGCAGCGCGCCGATGCAGGCGTGTGTCATGGTGACGGGGCACATGTGTCCGCTCTCGGCCTGGGTGGCGAGATAGAGACGCACGGCACGCGTTGACATCGGACCGGCCCTGTCACTGCCATCGTGCGCCGAAGCATGGATGCCGTGCCCGATGCTCTTGGCCATCATGGCGTGATAGGCGGGATGGAACTCGACGAGGTCGAGCCGATTGCCCCTGCCATCCATGATGTGCAGCCTGGGCGGGTTCTCGTTGGCGACGCGCCCGAGATCGAGGGTCTCCGCCGCGCCATAGTCCTTGCCGCAGGCGGACAGCCCCGCGAGATCGAGCCTGGCGCGGGCTGCCGCATCCGCCAGCGGTCGGTCGACGCTGAACAGATCGATATCGCCGAACGCCGGCGACTGGTTGAACGAGGCGTCTTCGAGCAGGCCGGAGGACATGGCTGAGCTTACTGTCGTCCCGAGCCCAAGCGAAGGTCCTCATCGCCGCTGGCAATCGGCGTGAGAGCCCTCGCTTCGCTCAGGATTGAGAGGCAAGCCCCGCCGGGCGGACCGCTCAGCCGCCGCCTTCGTACTTGAAGGACACCTTCACCTTGGTACGGTAGGCCGAGACCTTGCCCTTTTCGATGACAAGGTCCTGCTCGACCACCTCGGCGACGCGCAGATCGCGCAACGACTTCGCCGCCCGGTCGACCGCCACCTTCGCGGCTTTTTCCCAGGACTCGGTGCTGGTGCCGACCAGCTCGATCACCTTGTAGACGCTGTCCGCCATGGGTACCTCCCTGGACACGGTTTCATCGTCTCATCCGATGCCGGTCAGAGGGAGGCGCGGCAGCGGTTGCCTAAAGGCCTTTCCTTGGCGTCGAGGCTAGCACAGGTTCAGGCCGTCGCGAACTTGCCGAATTCCCAGTGGCGCCCGGGGGCGGCGGCGAACAGGGCCTTGGTGTACTCGTCGCGCGGCGAGCCGAAGACCTGCTCGGCCGAGCCGTACTCGACGACGCGGCCCTTGCTCATCACCGCCACGTAGTCGCAGATCTGCGCGGCGACGCGCAGGTCGTGGGTGATGAAAAGCACGGCGAGGTTCAGGCGCTGGCGAATCTCGTCCAGCAGCTCGAGCACCTGCTTCTGCACCGACACGTCGAGCGCGGACACCGCCTCGTCGGCGATCAGGAGCTCGGGCTCCATGGCCAGCGCGCGAGCAATGCAGATGCGCTGGCGTTGTCCGCCCGAGAACTGGTGCGGGAAGCGGTCGAGCGCGTTGGGGTCGAGCCGCACCGTCTCCATCAGCTTGCGGGCCCGGGCCATCGCTTCCTCGCGCCTGACGCCGAAGTTCATCGGCCCTTCGATGATAAACTCGCCCACGGTGATGCGCGGGTTCATCGAGCGGTAAGGATCCTGGAAGACGATTTGCACCTTGCGGCGATGTGGGCGCAGCTTGCCGGCCGCCATCGTGGCAATTTCGGTGTCGCCCAGGAAGACCTTGCCGTCCGTCGGGTCGATCAGGCGGGCGATGCAGCGCGCCACCGTCGACTTGCCCGAGCCCGATTCGCCCACGATGCCCAGCGTCTCGCCCTTGCGGATGTCGAGGTCGACGTCGACGGCGGCTTTCACCACCCGCGCCTTCTGGAAGAAGCCGCTGCCCGAGTAGATCTTGCCGAGCTTCTCGGTGCGCAACACGGTGATGCCGTCCTTGCGCGCGCCGCGATGCTGCGGATGGATCGATGGCACCGACGAGATCAGCATCTTGGTATAGGCCTGCTCGGGCCGGGACAGGATCTGCTCGGTCGGGCCCATCTCCACCAGCTCGCCCCAGCGCAACACCGCCACGCGATGGGCGATCTCGGCGACGACGCCGAAATCGTGGGTGATGAAGAGGACACCGGTGCCCTGGCCTTCCTGCAGCTCGGCGATCAGCTTCAGGATCTCGGCCTGGGTCGTGACGTCGAGCGCCGTGGTCGGCTCGTCGGCGATCAGCAGCACGGGGTCGAGCACCAGCGCCATGGCGATCATGATGCGCTGGCGCTGGCCGCCCGAGAGCTGGTGCGGATACGAAGCATAGATGCGCTCAGGCTCGGGCAGCTTCACGCGGTCGAGGATGGCGATGATCTTGGCCTTGCGCTGGCCGGCATCGAGCTTGGTGTGGGTGCGCAGCACCTCGTCGATCTGCTCGCCGCAGGTCATGACCGGATTGAGCGCGGTCATCGGCTCCTGGAAGATCATCGACATGCGCGTGCAGCGCAATTCGCGCAAGCGGTCCTCGCTCGCCGTCAGGATGTTCTCGCCCTGCAGCAGGATCTCGCCGGAGCTGGGTTTCAGCGCCTTGGCCAGCAGACCCATGACGGTGAAGGCGATCACCGACTTGCCCGAGCCTGATTCACCCACCAGGCAGACGATCTCGCCTGGCTTGACGGTGAAATTCACCTTGTCGACCGCGAACTCGCGATCGGCGCCTTTGGGCAGCGTGACGGAGAGATTGCGAACTTCCAGAATCGGCTGCTTTGCTTCACTCATCTCGCGTCACACTTTCTTGCTCATCTTCGGATCAAGCGTGTCGCGCAGGCCGTCGCCCATGATGTTGATGGCGAGCACGGTGACGGCGAGGAAGATGGCAGGATAGAAGATGTTGTGCGGGAACACGCGGAACAGCGTCCGGCCCTCCGCCATGATGTTGCCCCAGCTCGGGATCTCCGGTGGGATGCCGATGCCCAGGAACGACAGCGCGGCCTCGACCAGGATGGCGGCGGCGGCCAGGAAGGTGCCCTGCACGATCAGCGGCGCGACGGTGTTGGGCAGGATGTGGCGGAACATCAGCACCCAGGTCGGCGTGCCGACCGAGATGGCGCCCTCGACATAGGGCTCCTCGCGCACGGTCAGCACGATCGAGCGCACCAGGCGCACGACACGCGGCACGTCGGGTACGACGATAGCGAAGATCACGGTGACCAGGCCGGCGCGCCAGATCGAGACCATGGCGATCGCGAGCAATATGCCCGGGATCGCCATCAAGCCATCCATGATGCGCATGATGATGCCGTCGGCCCATCGGATGTAGCCCGACACCAGGCCGATCACGACGCCGATGGCGACGGCGATCACCGCGACCGCCACGCCGACCGCCAGCGACACCCGCGTGCCGTAGATCACGCGGCTGTAGACGTCGCGGCCGAGGCTGTCGGTGCCCATGATGGCGACGCGCTTGACGCTGGTGCCGTCATCCAGGCGCATGGTGATCTCGGTGCCCGGCTTCTTGTTGCGCGCCGCGGGATCGATGCGGGTCGGGTCGACCGTGCCCAGGACGGGCGCCAGGGCGGCGATCACCAGCATGACGAGCAGGATGGCGCCGCCGATGATGACGTTCGGATTGCGCAGGGCGACGAGCCACAGGCTCCTGCGCTTGGTCGATGCCGCCGCGATGGACGCGGAGTCGACGAGGTCTTCGGACGCGACGGTCAATAGCGGATCCTCGGATCGAAAACGGTGTAGCTGATGTCGATCAGCAGGTTGACCACGACATAGACCACCGAGAACATCAGGATGACGGTCTGGATGGTCGGGAAGTCACGACTGAGTACGGCCTCGACGGTGAGGCGTCCGAGGCCCGGCAGGCCGAACACGCTTTCGGTCACCACGGCGCCGCCGATCAGGATGGCGATGCCGAGACCGATCACGGTCAGGATGGGGACGGCGGCATTGCGCAACGCATGGCGCATCAGCACGACGCGATTGGAAAGACCCTTGGCGCGCGCGGTGCGGATATAGTCCTCGTTCAGCACTTCCAGCACCGAGGCGCGCGTGATGCGCGAGATCAAAGCGATGAAACCGACCGACAGGGTGAGCGAGGGCAGCACCATGCGTTCGAGGAACTGCCAGAAATTGACGCCGATGCGGACATAGCCCTGAACCGGCAGCCAGCCGAGCTCGATGGCGAAGACGTATATCAGGCAGTAACCGATGACGAAGCCCGGCACCGAGAAGCCCATGACCGCGAAGGCCATCACCAGGCGGTCGAACAGCGAGCCCTGACGGTAAGCGGCCATCACGCCGATCGGCACGGAGACGGCGACGGCGAAGATCAGGGTGCAGGTGGCGAGGGCCAGGGTCGGCTCGATGCGCTGCGCGATGAGTTCGGCCACGGTCTTCTTGAAGAAGAAGCTCTCGCCGAAATTGCCCTGCAGGATGTTGCCGATCCAGATGGCGAACTGCGTCCAGATCGGCTCGTTGAGGCCGAGCTTCTGGCGGATGTCGTTGATCTGGTCGGAGGTGGCATTGTCGCCGGCGATCACCGCCGCCGGATCGCCCGGCGTGAGCCGCAACATGAGGAAGACGAGCACCGCCACCACGGTGAGCACGGGGATGATGGCGACGAGACGACGGGCGATGAAGTCGAACATTCCGGTCAGATGACCTCTTTACGTCAACGATGGCCTTTGCGGCTTCCCCCCTCCGGCCTTCGGGCAGATTGGGAGGGGGGAAGGCATCAACGAGGTTATTTCTTCTCGACGTTCCACATAACCGGCACCGGCGCCTTGAGCCAGCCGGTCACGTTGGCACGGGCAGCGCCGGGGCCATACCACTGGCCGATCCACCCATACTGGGCTGTCTCCAGGGCGCGGTCCTGCACCGCCTTGGCAAGCTGCTTGCCCTTGGCCGGGTCGGTTTCCTTGGCGTAGGCGTCGCGCAGCTTCTCCATCTCGGGATCGGTCGGCCAGCCGAACCACGACTTGGGGCCCTGGGCGACCATGTACGACGTCGAAATCGGGTTCAGGATGTCGGCGGCAACCGAGAAGGTGTGGAGGATGTTCCAGCCGCCCTTGTCGGCGGGATCCGTTTTGGTCCGGCGCGTGACCAGGGTCTGCCAGTCCATCGACTGCATGTCGACCTTGAAGCCGGCCTGCTCGAGCAGCTGCTTGGTGACCGGCGCGGTGTTGGTCAGCACCGGCAAGGTCGTCGACTGCATCAGCACGACCGGCGTGCCGTCGTAGCCCGCCTCCTTGAGAAGCGCCCTGGCCTTTTCGAAGTCCGGCTTGACCAGGAGCCCATTGGGCGCATCGAAGGCGTTGGGCGTACCGCAGACGAACGCCGCCGAGCAGACCTTGTAGTACTCGGGCTCGCCGACAGTCGCCTTCAGGTAGTCCTCCTGGCGCATTGCCAACAGCGCGGCCTGGCGGATCTTGGGATTGTCGAACGGCTTCACGACATGGTTGAAGCGGATGATGAACTGGTGACCCAGCGGGTTCCAGTCGACCAGCTGAACGCCCTTTTCCTTCTTGAGGATCGGGATCAAGTCGTGCGGCGGCTGCTCGATAAGGTCGATCTCGCCCGCGACGATGGCGTTCACCTGCTGCTGCGGGTCGGGCATCTCGATGATCTCGACGCGGTCGACCTTGACCACCTTGCCACCGGACAGGCCCGAGGCGGGCTCGGCACGCGGCTTGTACTTCGGGTTCTTTACATAGACGTGCTTCTCGCCAGGCTTGGATTCGGCGTTGAGGTAGATGAATGGGCCCGAACCGATCTGACTGTCGATCTGCTTGAAGGCATCGGTCTCGGCGACCGCTTTGGGCATCATGAACGGCACGTTGGAGCTGGGCTTGCCCAGCGAATCGAGCACCAGGCCGTAGGGCTCCTTCAGCACCAACTGAAAGGTCTTGTCGTCGACCTTCTTGAACTCCTTGACGAAGTCCATGAGCTTGAGACCCATGGCGTCGCGCTTGCCCCAGCGCTGGATCGAAGCGATGCAGTCGTCAGAGGTGACGGGCTTGCCGTCGTGCCATTCCAGGCCGTCGCGCAGAGTGAAGGTCCACACCGTCTTGTCGGGCGACACTTCGTACTTGTCGACCATCTGCGGCTTGACCGCGTTGTTCTCATCCGACGCGAACAGCGTATCGTAGATGAAATAGCCGTGGTTGCGCGTGACGTAGGCCGTCGTCCAGATCGGATCGAGGATCGTCAGGTTGCCGTTCTGCACGAAGCGCAGAACCTTGTTCTGCGCCATCGCCGAGCTGGCGCTTGCCAGGACAGCACCGGCCGCCAACGCCGCGAGAGTGCGCCGCATCATCTTCATTGACCCCTCCACTTGTACAAAATGACGAGGGAGGCTCGGATCCCCGCTCCGGCCTCCCTCGGTATGCTTACGACTACTTCTTGGTCACGTTCCAGAACACGGGCACCGGCGCCGTCAGGTTGCCGTCGACGGTCGTGCGACGGGCGATCGGGGCATACCACTGGCCCACGTTGATGTGCGTCGGGTGATCGGCCCAGTATTTCTGCAGGTTCTCGACGATCTCCTTCTGCTTCGCCGGGTCGGTCTCCTTCGCGAACTGGTCGCGGAACTTCTCGATCGTTTCGTCGCATGGCCAGCCGAACATCGCCTTGTCGCACGCTGCGTTGAAGAAACCAGCCATCACCGGGTTCAGAATGTCGGCTGCTACCCATGAGGTGAGGAAGGCGTGCCAGCCGCCCTTGTCCGGCGGGTCCTTCTTGACGCGACGGGCGACCAGGGTCTGCCAGTCCATCGACTGCATGTCGACCTTGAAGCCGGCGCGCTCGAGGAATGACTTGGCGACCGGGGCGAGGTTGGTCAGCACCTGCAGGTCGGTCGATTGCATCAGCACGATCGGCGTGCCGTCATAGCCGGCTTCCTGCAGCAGTTGCTTGGCCTTGGCCGAGTTGGCGTTCAGCACGTCGGCCATGCCGGCATCGGTGGCGAACGGCGTGCCGCAGACGAACGGCGCCTTGCAGACCTTGTACCACTGCGCGTCACCGATCGTCGCCTTGAGGAAGTCTTCCTGGCCGAAGGCGACGAACACGGCGTGGCGGACCTTCGGATTGTCGAAGGGCTTGGCCGTGCTGTTGAAGCGGAAGGTGTACTGGTTGCCGAGCGGGTTGTAGCTCACCAACTTGATGTTCTTGTCCTTGGCGAGCAGCGGCAGCAGGTCGTGGCCCGGCGCTTCGATCATGTCGATCTCGCCGTTCTGGATGGCGCCGACCTGGGTCTGCACGTCGGGCATGGTGATCCATTCGACGCGATCGAGCTTCACGACCTTGCCGCCGGCGAGGCCCGAGGGCGGCTCGCTGCGCGGCTTGTACTTGGCGTTCTTGACGTAGACGATCTTCTCGCCCGGCTTCCACTCGTCGGCCTTGAAGATGAACGGGCCCGAGCCGATCACGTCCTCGACCTTGATCTGCTGCATCGGGTCGGTTTCGGCGGTCTTCTTGGGCATCATGAAGGGCACGTTCGACGACGGCTTGCCGAGCGATTCCAGCACGAGTCCGTATGGCTCCTTCATCTTCATCTTGAAGGTCTTGGCATCGACGACCTCGAAGTCGGCGACCGAGCCCATCATCTTCTGGCCCATCGAATCGCGGGCGGCCCACCGCTTAATCGAGGCGATGCAGTCCTCGGCGGTGACGGGCGTACCGTTCGTCCACTCGAGGCCGTCGCGCAGGGTGAACGTCCAGGTGAGCTTGTCGGCTGATACGTCGTATTTGTCGACCATCTGCGGCTTCACGGCGAACTTCTCGTCCATCGCGAAAAGCGTGTCCCACACCATGTAGCCGTGATTGCGTTGGATGTAGGCGGTGGTCCAGATCGGATCGAGGATCTTGACGTCCGAATGCATCACCACCTTGAGTGTCTGCGCGCTGGCCGGGGCGACGCTCATCAAGCCAACCACACTCGCCGCCGCAACGAACGTCGCGATCGACTTCTTGAGATCAAACATGTGCAACCGTCTCCCTATGCCCGCGGCCTTCTGTGCAAGAATCGAGCCGCTCACAGGACAGTAGCAGTCCCCGACCCCCCTCTGACAAGCCGATTCGGCCACGCTGCAAGCTTCACTGATGCGGCCGATTGATCGCCTTTTCGAGCAGTTCCAGCACACCTTCTGAGGCAGCTGTAGCCACGATATCGCCGAACCCCGCCCACGTCCCCTTGGTCGCGGCGAGCGGCACGGGATTGGACTGTTCGAGGTCGCCGACATTGCGGCCGCTCGGGTCCTTGACCAGCCATTTGATGACGAGCTGGCCCTTTTGATCGTCGATCGCCGTCAGGTTGACGTTGCCGATCACGGTAAAGACGTCGGCGCCCGCGGTATCGACGATAACGATCTTGCTGGAGCCGAGAGCGCGGCGCATGCCCGAGTAGAGCTGGCGATTGCCGTCCGACGGGGCGCCGGTGACCGGCGCTACCATCACCTTGACGTGAGCCTCCTGCGCCTGCGGCTGCGACTGGGGTTGGGTCGACGGGGGCGGTGGCGCGCCGGACGAGGCGGCGGCCGTCGCCGTCGCCGTCACCGGATCGACCGGCGTCTCCATCGGCACGCTCATGCCGGCCGCGACCTGTCCCGGGGAGCGCGCCATGAAGGTCGGCGGCTTTCCGATCAGGGTGGCGATGCGTGGCGCCGCCTGCTGGGCGATGCGCGAAACCAACCGCTCGCTCTGCTCGCCGTAGTCCTCCGGACGTGCGCGGGTACGGCTGGTCTGCGGATCCTGGTCTTTTGGCGCGCCATCGATGCGCCAGTCGATCTGGATCTCGATACCGGTTTCGCCTGAATCGCGCGTGCTCATGGTACCGTTCACCTGGATGGGTGCATCGGCAGGCTGAACGGTGGCGATGATGCCATAAGCCTGCAGTTCCATGGCGAGGGCGGCCGCCACGCGCTCGCCCATCTCCGGCGGCATGTTGCGCGGCGCGCCGATGGCGAGTTCGATCTTGTCGCGCGCCAGCCGGCGATTGGTGGTCATTGACGAGTCGTGCTCGAAGGGCCGCGGCGGCGGCGCGCACGCGGACAGCAGAGCGAGGCCAAGCATCAAGGCGAGCAGGCGCCTCATAGCATGGCACATGTCGCGATCACGCCGAGCAGGCAGCAGAACATCAGGATGATCAGGTAGGGCACGTCATCCCCGGAGCGCCACGGCCGACAGGCCGCGACCGTAGTCGCGCACGCCAGCCAGCGTGTTGCGGCGGTAGCTGAAGAAATCGTCGGTGGCCGCCAGCGTGTCGTGGCCAGTGGCGATTGCCGTCACGCCGGCCAGCGTGAGCCGTCGCAGGAGATAGTTCGCGAGATCGAACATGAAATGGCCGGCGCGCCTTGCCGGACGGAAGTACGCATCGTTGGCGGCGTCCTGCGCCAGGAACGGCGCAGGGAACTCGGGGCCAACCTCATAGGAGGCCGCGCCGATGCAGGGCCCGACGGCGGCGCGAACACGCTCGCGCCGGGCGCCAAGCTTCTCCATGGAGGCGATGGTGGTGTCGACGACGCCGCCCAGCGCGCCCTTCCACCCGGCATGGGCGGCGCCGATCACCTGCGCGTCGGGATCAGCGAACAGGACCGGTGCGCAGTCGGCCGCCAGCACGCCCAAAACGACGCCGGGCCGGTCGGTGACCATCGCGTCGCCCCTGGGGGCGCCGGGCGAGGTCCAGCGCTCGGCGCCGACGGTCAGCACATCGGTCGAATGGATCTGGTGCACGGTCAGTAGATCTGTCTCGCCCAGCGCGAACTCGGCGGCGGCGCGACGGCGGTTCTCGCGCACATTTTCGGGCCGATCGCTCGAGCCGAAGCCGCAGTTGAGCGAGGAGTAGAGGCCTTCGCTGACGCCGCCCTGGCGCGTGAAGAAGCGATGCTGCACGCCGTCGAGGTCGGCAAGAGTGCGCGCTTGAATCATATTTGGTCCGAGGAGGTATCCGAAAAACCAGCCGGCGCGGCGCTTCTATCGTCGCCCACGGCCAAAACGCGGAAGAGGGTGCCCATTTGGTCTGGCGCGATCAAGCGAGCCGACGCCGCATCGATCGACGCGCGCTGGGCCGCGTTGGCGCGGGCTTTCAAGGCGTTGGCCCGTTCGGCAAGTCCCAGGCGCTGCAGGAACTTGCCCTGCCCGACAGGACCGAAGGTGGGTCGGCCGATCGACCGCGCCAAGGCAGCGAAGTCGACGTGGGCGCTGAGGTCGGTTTCGCCCGGCCGGTCGAGGATATCGGCCCCGCGATGGCCGCGGACCGCCTGCAACGAGGCGCCGAGCGCGCCGTCACGACCATAGTCGATGATCAGCGCCCAGCCGCCATGGCGTTGCAGTCGCCCGCCGATCGTGCCGGCGAGAGCAAGCCCCGCCTCGCATAGCTCCGCCTGCGTGCCGACCGGGGCGTCAGGCAGCGCCGCAGCATAGGGCGTCACGCCGGGGGCCAGCGCCAGGCGCAGGCTGTCGTCACTGCCGAGCCCGACCATGCGCTCGCTCCAGCCGCGCGCGGTCTTCTCGAACTGGCGCACCGGCAGGGCGTCGAAGAACTCGTTGGCCACCAACAGCAGCGGCCCCTCCGGGACATCGTTGAAGCGGGCATGCCACGTTGGCTTGTAGGCGGCGAGCACCTGGCCCTGCAGAGCGCGCAGCTGATCGTTTATGTCGACGAGATGGAGATCGACGGCGGAATGGAAGCCGGCCACACCGCGAGTCGCACGCATGGCATCGGCCATCAACGTGCCGCGCCCCGGTCCGAGTTCGACCAGCTTGACCCTTGCTGGTCCTCCCATGGCCAGCCAGCGCTCGGCGAGCCAGGCTCCCAAAAGCTCGCCGAACATCTGGGAGATCTCGGGCGCCGTCGTGAAGTCGCCGGCTGCACCGACGGGCAGCGCCTTGCGATAGTAACCGAGGCGAGGATGGCAAAGCGCCTCGGCCATGAAGTCTGCCAGCGAGATCGGGCCGGCGAGTGCGATGCGTCGGGCAATCAGCCGGCCGAGCTCGGTGTTCACGATACCGGTGGCCGAGCGTAGGCGCGGGAGATCAACCAGGCGCCGATGAACAACAGCGGCACCGACAGCAGCATGCCCATGGTGAGCGGTCCCCACAGATAGCCGAGATGGGCGTCGGGCTCGCGGAACAGCTCGCCGACGATGCGGGCGACGCCGTAGCCTGCGAAGAACACGCCGGTCAGCAGGCCGGGACGATGGCGACCGTCGCTGAGGCGCCACACCAGCAGCATGACGGCGAACAGCGCGATGCCTTCGAAGAAGGCCTGATAGAGCTGGCTGGGATGGCGCGGCAGCGGTCCCCCGCGCGGAAAGACCATGGCCCAGGCAACATCGGTCGTGCGTCCCCACAGTTCGCCGTTGATGAAATTGGCCAGCCGGCCGAAGAACAGGCCGATCGGCGACACGATGGCCAAAAGGTCGCCCAGCATGAAGGGGTCGGTCTTGTTGCGGAGGCAGAAGACGATGGTGGCAACGATGACGCCAAGGAAGCCGCCGTGGAACGACATGCCGCCTTCCCACAGGGTCAGGATGGCAAGCGGGTTCGTGAGGTAGAAACCGGGTTTGTAGAACAGCACATAGCCCAGTCGGCCGCCCAGGATGACGCCGAGCGCCGCCCACAGCAGGAAGTCGTCGATCTTGGTCGGCGTCAGCACTTTGGGTGACTGTTCACAGAGCCGGCGGATGATCTGCCAGCCGAGGACCAGGCCGGCGATATAGGCGAGGGCGTACCAGCGGATGGCGAGCGGCCCGAACTGGACCAGGACCGGGTCGATTTCGGGATAGGGGATGACGAGGGGATTCATTGGGGAAGCGTTATAGCACCTCGCACCCCAGAATCGTCGCGGCGCCGGTCTGGGGGCCGGCGCCGTTGCATTTGGCCCTCACGAGCGGGGCGTCGGAATGTCCTTTTCGGTCAGGCCTCGCCGACCGTATCGAGGATCGAGGCGGTCAACGCATCGAGGGGTGTCTTGCCGGCCCACACGACGTACTGAAAGGCCGGGTAGAAGCGCTCGCTTTCGCTGATCGCCACTTCCACCAGGTCGTTGAGCTGCTCGGGCATCAGACCCGTCGTGCCGCGCAGGGGAATGGCGTGGCGGAACATCGGCAGGCCTTCGTCGGTCCACAGATCGAAGTGGCCCAGCCACATCTTCTCGTTGATCAGCGCCAGCAGCACATGGATGTCGTTGTGTCGCTCGGTCGGGATGCGCACGTCGTAGGCGCAGGTGAAGTGGAGCGCCTCGACATCCTCACGCCAACTGAAGAACATTCGGTAGTCGCACCACCGGCCGGCGACCTCCACGGCGATCTCTCTGTCCGATGTGCGGTCGAAGGGCCAGTCGTTGGCGGAGACAACCTTCTCGATCAACTCGAGCGGGTTGAGGTCGACTTTTCGTCTGGTCCGCTCGTGTCGCGATAACGCCATCGACCCACTCCCCAACCATTTCCGCCATGCGGCTCCGGATGAGCCATTCTTGAGGCGGTTGGTCGACATATCGTGGTGGGTACCCAACAACCCACAAGACGTAGACTGCCATAAGCGCGAGTCCCATCGCAATAAGAAATCAGGCGAAGATCGGGGAAAGAGTCAGGGATTCCATTGATTTAATCCCCAGAGCTAAGATTCGAATCACAAAAGTTCCGCTTATCGAATCGCGCCTCGCGGCCTATTCCGGCCCTGGCACAGGCCTTGCCCGCCACTGTGAAGGAGCAAACCAGGAGGCCACATGAATCGGGCTGACGTCACGGAAAGGATCCTATCGGCCAAGCGCCTGAAGGAACTCAGCTGGGAGGAGATCGCCAAGAAGATCGGCGGCGCGTCGAAAATCGTCGTCACGGCGGCCTGTATGGGCCAGATGAGAATGACCAAGGAGCAGGCGAGCAAGGCCGCCAAGCTGTTCGGCCTGGGCAAAGAGGAGACGCTGCTGCTGCAGGAAGTGCCCCATCGCGGGTCGCTGCCTCAGGTGCCGCCCACGGATCCGCTGATCTATCGCTTCTATGAGCTGGTGCAGGTCTATGGCACGACCTGGAAGGAACTGATCCAGGAGGAGTTCGGCGACGGCATCATGTCGGCCATCGATTTCGATATGACCATGGAACGCCAGCCCGACCAGAAGGGCGACCGCGTAAAGATCGCAATGTCGGGCAAATTCCTCGCCTACAAGTCGTACTGAGCGCTGGAACGGCCGCACTACCCTTGCCGGGAAGCGCCGGCTCATGTCAGATTGTCGACAATCGACGATTGACCGAGTTGGACACTTTGGCTGTTTCCGACTTTTCGACGCAGGAACTCGGGTTGGCCCCCGTCCCCAAAGCGACGCTGCGCGCCCATATCGCCGAGCGCCTGCGCGCGGCAATCCTCGCCGGTGACATCGCGCCGGGAGCACCCCTTACCGAGACGACGCTGTCGGCGCGCTTCAATGTCAGCCGCGGACCACTGCGCGAGGCGATGCGCCAGCTCATCGAGGAAGGGCTCCTGGTGACGGTGCCTTACACCGGCACGCATGTCGCTGCGCTGTCGGTCGGGGACGTGCGCGAGATCTACTCGCTGCGCACGGCGCTGGAGATCTTCGCCTTCGAGCAGGTGTGGGAGCATCGCGACGATCGCTTCAGCCGCGAGCTCCATCGGCGCAACCAGGCGCTGATGGCGAGTATCGACGCCGGCGACGATCGCACCAGCATCTCGAACGAGCTGGAGTTGCACGGCCTCGTCTTCGAGGCGAGCGGTCACAAACTGCTGCAGCGTGCCTGGCACGCCCTGCGCGGCAGGCTGCAACTCTATTGGGCCGCCCATCATCGCGCCCATGGCATGCGCGGTCCCAGGCGGGACAGCCACGAGAGCTACATCGAGGCGGCGCTCGGCAGCGATCTCGACGCGCTGCGACTCGAGATCGCTGACCACATGCGTCGTGGCGCCGTGGTCACAGAGAGGTTCGTTTCGGGGGAATCGAGGGAGGGACACGAAACATGACGATCAATCGCCGCAAGGTCCTGGCGGGGACCGCCTGGGCAATCGCTGCAGCCGGATTTCCGCTGGTGCCCGCGCACGCCGGCACCATCGAGGAGACCAAGAAACGCGGCACGTTCCGCGTCGGGGTAACCCAGGCGCCGCCCTGGTTCTCCAAGGATCCCAAGACCGGCCAATGGTCGTCGGGCCTCGGCATCTCCATGGGAAAGGCGATGGCTGAAGCGCTCGGAGCCAAGCTCGAAACGGTCGAGGTGAGCTGGGGGAACGCCATCGCGGCACTCCAATCCGACAAGATCGACATCATGTTCATGCTCGACGCCACGCCGGAGCGTAAGCAGGCTGTCGATTTCCCGGAATCGCCGTTGCTCTTCTATTCGCTGGCGGTGCTGGCGCGCGATGACCTTCCGGCGAAGACATGGGAGGATCTCAACAAGCCCGGCGTGCGCATCGCCGTTCCGCAGGCCTCGTCGATGGACCGCTTCGTCAGCGAGCATGCCGCCAAGGCCGACCTGCAGCGCTTTCCCGACAATGCCGCGGCCATCGCGGCGTTCCAGTCGGGCCGTGTCGATGCCGTGTGCCTGTTCCATCCGCCGCTGCTGGCCGCTCGCCAGCGGCTGGGCAAGGGCAAGATCGTGGTGCCGACGCCCGCCCAGTCGCAGGCCTCGAGCGCGGCCATCCGAAAGAACGATCCGGAGTTCGTGGCCTGGGTCGATAAGGAGATCGCTGCATTCTACAAGAGCGGCCAGACGCAGAAGTGGTACGAGGCCGCGCTGAGCGACTTCGGCCTCGAGCCTGCGCTCGCCCCGCCGGTCATGAAGGAGATGATCAAGTAGGCTGCCGTGGCCTACCAGTGGGACTTCACTCCGGTCTTTGCCAACAGCGAGCTGTTGGCGCAGGGCCTCGTGAACACGCTCAAGGTCACCGGCGTGTCGCTCGCCTGTGGCCTGGCGCTGGGGTTGGGGTTCGCGCTGATGCGGTTGTCGCGCCGTCGGCTCGCTTCGTGGCCGGCCGGCTTCGTGATCGAAGTGTTCCGCACGACGCCGCCGCTTGTGCAGCTCTTCTGGTTCTTCTTCGCCCTGCCGTTGATCGCGGGTATCGAGATGACGCCGCTGCTGGCGGCGATCGTCACCTTCTCGATCCAGTCGGCCGCCTTCTTCGCCGAGGTGTTCCGTGCCGGTATCGTCTCGGTCGAGCGCGGCCAGTGGGACGGCGCGCGGGCGATCGGCATGACCTACGGCCAGGCGCTGCGCCGGATCGTCTTGCCGCAGGCGGTCAAGCGCATGATTCCGGCCTTCATGGAGCGCGCCATCGAGCTCATGAAGACGACCACCCTGGTCGCCACCATCGCCTATGCCGACCTGCTGTTTGCCGCCAACGAGATCGCCCAGAAGACTTTCAGGCCACTTGAAACCTTTACGGTGGTGGCGCTGATCTACTTCGTCGTCATCACCGCGATAAGCCTGCTGGCCCGCCAGTTCGAGCGGCGGCTCGCCGTCAGCGGCGAATCGACGGTGCACTGAGATGCACCAGTGGGACTTCGCCTCGATCCTCGCCAATGCCGACGTGCTCGCCGTCGGGGCGCTCGGCACCCTGCGCATCTTCGCGATCTGCCTGGTCGCGGGACTGAGCCTCGGCCTGCTGGTCGGGCTGGGCCGCTACTCCCGGTCGCGCGTCTTCTACTGGCCGGCAACGGTGTTCGTCGAATTCTTCCGCAACACGCCGGTGCTGGTTCAGATCATCTGGTTCTACTTCGCCCTGCCGATCCTGATGCCCTTCTCGATCAGCCCGCTGGCGGCCGCCTCGCTCGGCATTTCGCTCAATTCGGCGGCGTTCTCGGCCGAGATCTATCGCGCTGGCATCCAGTCGATCGACCGTGGCCAATGGGACGGCGCGCGAGCGCTAGGCATGACGTTCCTGCAGGCCATGCGGCGCATCATCCTGCCGCAGGCGCTGAAGCGCATGACGCCGGCACTGACCAACCGAGCCATCGAAATCTTCAAGATGTCGACGCTCGCCTCGGCGATCGCCTACATCGAACTGCTGCAGCAGGCCAAGCTGATCGCCTCGCTGAACTTCAATCCCATCGAGGCCTACACCGCGGTCGCGCTGATCTTCTTCGTCTTCCTGTGGCCGCTGGTGCAGCTCACCTACGTGCTGGAACGACGATTGGCGAGGGACGAATGACCATCCTCAAGGTCAGTGGACTCGCCAAGCGCTTCGGCGGCAACGATGTCATCAAGGGCATCGACCTCGACGTCGAGAAGGGCGAGCGCATCGCCGTGCTGGGCGCCTCCGGTTCGGGCAAGTCGACGCTCTTGCGTTGTCTCAATTTCATGGAAATGCCCGATGCCGGCACCATCATGCTCGACGACAGGATCGTCGGCCGCCGTGAGGCAGAGCTCACGCAGGTTCGCCAGCGCATCGGCATGGTGTTCCAGCAGTTCAATCTCTTCCCGCACATGACCGCGCTCGGCAACGTCATGGAAGGCCTGCGCACGGTGCGTCGCATGAGCAAGCCCGACGCTCGGGCTCGCGCCGAGCGCGAACTGGCGCGGGTCGGCCTGGCGGACAAGGCCGGGCACTATCCGGCGCATCTCTCGGGTGGCCAGAAGCAACGTGTCGCCATCGCCAGAGCTCTGGCGATGGATCCCGAATTGCTGCTGTTCGACGAGCCCACCTCCGCTCTCGATCCCGAACTGGTCGGCGAGGTTTTGGGCGTCATCCGCTCTCTTGCGGAGGAGGGACGCACGATGCTGCTGGTCACCCACGAGCTCGGCTTCGCCTACCACGTGGCGACGCGCCTGATCTTTTTGGCCGACGGTACGATCCACGAGCAGGGCTCGCCCGACGAGGTGCTGAAGCATCCACGGCGTGAGCGTACGCGGGCCTTCCTGGCCCGCCACAAGGAATTCAGTCTCTAGGAGTGCCGGCATGACGACGGAGCAAGCGAGCGCCCAGGCCTACAAGGCGGACGCCCGCAACGACGAGGTACTGGTCTACGTGAACGGCCAGTTCCTGCCGCGCAGCGAGGCGCGGGTCTCGGTGTTCGATTCGGGCTTCGTGCTGGGCGACGGCGTGTGGGAGGGACTGCGGCTGGTGAAGGGCAGGCTGATCAGCCTGGAAGCGCATCTCGACCGGCTGTTCGAGGGAGCGCGTTCGATCCAGCTCGACATCGGCTTGTCGCGCGAGGGCGTGGTCAAGGCAGTACAGGACACGCTCGACCGCAACGGCATGACCGACGGCGCCCATGTCCGTTTGATGGTGACGCGCGGCGTCAAGAAGACGCCCAACCAGGACCCGCGCTTCGTGGTCGGCCCGCCCACCATCGTGATCGTGGCCGAATACAAGACGCCTTTGCCCGAGGCCAAGGCCAAGGGCTACGCGCTCTTCACTTCGACATTTCGCACCACCGGTCCCGACCAGTTCGACCTGCGCTTGAATTCGCATTCCCGTCTGAACCTGATCCAGGCGCTGATCCAGGCGATCAACGCCGGCGCCGACGAGGCGCTGATGCTCGATCCGCGCGGCTTCGTCGCTTCCTGCAATTCGACCAACTTCTTCATCGTGCGCGGTCGCGAGCTGTGGACCTCGACCAGCCTCTACAGCTTCAAAGGCATCACCCAGGCCAACGTGCTCGACGCCTGGCGCAAGGCCGGGTACGTCGGGCGCGAGTGCGACTTCACCCTGGCGCAGGTCTATTCGGCGGACGAAGCGTTCGTTACCGGTACTTTGGGTGGCGTGACGCCCGTCACCAAGGTCGATGGGCGGCAGATCGCCGATGGCAGGCCGGGTCCGGTGACGAAGGAGGCGAGCGACCTTTACCTGCGATCGGTTGGGGGCCTGGAATAGAATGGAACGCGTGCTCTAACCCGATCAGCCGTATCGAGGTCCGCTCTCGACTCTCTGCTGATTCAGGCTCATCCGCTGGCAGGGTGGCCTACTCTGCTGCCAGTTTCCTCGCCGCCCGCGGATCACGCGTGAGCAGCCCGTCGGCAAGATCGCGCTCGATCAGAGAGTCTGGTCGCTCGGAGATGCGGCCGAAGCCCCCGCCGCCGCCCACGAACATCTCCACAACGTCGCCCTTCGCCAGGTCGACCGCGGCTTTGCTGCGCAAATCCTCGACCGTGCCGTTGACGCGGTGGACGCGGCAGTAGCCGCGCTGGCCGGGCTCGCCGCCCTGCAGGCCTTCCGGCGCAAGGCGGAAGCGGTCGGAGTAGATCGCGAGCTGCACGTCGTCGCGCAGGATCTCGCAGCGGCGGAAGAAGCCCGCGCCGCCGCGGCGAGCGCCCAAGCCGAAGGAATCGGGGGCGAGCTCGTAGCCGACGATGCGAAAGAAGTCGTAGTCGATGTCGAGCGACTCGACCGGCGCGTTGGAGCAGTTGCTGAGCGGCGAATCGACCGCGTCGCAGCCGTCGGCGTCCTTCGATGCACCGTAGCCGCCGCCGAAGATTTCCAGGTAAACGCTGTAGCCCTTCTCGCCGAGATGGCTGAGGCAAAAGGCGGTCGTGCAGTCGAAGCCGGTGGCGATCACCTTGTCGGGCAGCGCCTGCGCCATCGCCTTCATGACGGCATTGAACACGCGATAAGCCGGGATCATGCGCGCCCGTACCGGTGCCGGTGGCCGCGGATTGAGGAGCGAGCCGTAGGGCACCTTGATGCGGATCGGCCGCGCCATGCCCTCGTTGTAGGGAATGTCCGGGCTGGTCAGCACCGACTTCACGCACGACAGCGCCGCCGACAGCGTCGAGGAATAGGGGCAGTTGAGGTTGCGCTTGACCTGCGGACAGGTGCCCTCGAAGTCGATCTCGACCGAATCGTCGGCGATCGTGACCTTGGCCTTCACCACCAGCGGATCGTCCGTCAGGCCATCGTCGTCGACGGCGTCCTCGCCGTAGAAGGTGCCCTTGGGCGCCTGGGCGATGGCGGCACGAACGCGGCGTTCGGAGTAGTCCTGCATCTCCTTCATCGCCGCTTCGACCTTGTCGGTGCCGTAGCGCTCGCAGAGCTGCCTTACGCGCAGCACGCCGATCGCGTTGGCGGCGAACTGTGCGTTGAAATCGCCGATGGTGAGGTCGGGGACGCGCACGTTCGCGGTGACGAGACGCTCGAAGGACCCGCCGTTCCAGTCGCGCTGGAAGTCGTACTTGCTGGGCGGGAAACGCAGGCCTTCCTGGTAGACGTCGGAGGCGTGGATGTTGAGCCCGGGCGCGCCGCCACCGAGATCGAGGTGATGTGCCACCGAGGCGCCGAAGCCCACCACCCGGCCGCCGACGAAGATCGGCGTGAAGATGAAGACGTCGGGGATGTGCTGGCCACCTTCGAACGGGTCGTTGTTGATGAGGAAGTCGCCTTCCTTGAGGGTTTCGATCGGATGGCGCCTGAGACAGGCACGCAACGTCTCACCGATCGGGCCGAGCTGCATGGGAATGAGCTCGGCCTGCGCCACGGTGTTGCCGTCGCGGTCCATCAATCCGGCCGAGCCGTCGCGCGCCTCGCGCAGGATCGTCGAGTAGGCCGAACGGATCAGCTTGACGCCCATCTCACGGGCGGCGGCGATCAGCGCCTGGCTGATCACGGCGTAATCGATCGCACTCAATTGGCTCATGACGATCTCCGCAGGATGAGATTGTCCGCCGGATCGAGCGTCGCCGTCCAGCCGGGCGGCACCCAGCTGGTGGCGGTGTAGCCTTCGATCACGGCGGGGCCGTCGATCCTCTGGCCGGCGGCCAGGGCCTCGGCGGTGTGGCGGGCGCAGTCGATCCAGGCCTCGCCATGGAAGATCTTCGTCTTCTCGGGACCACGCGCGGTCAGCGTTTCGCGATCGAGCCGCGGCGGGGTGCCGATGGGTAGCGTGGCACCCACGCGCAGGGTCACGAGCTCGACCGGCCGGTCGAGCGTGGCGCCGTGCATGAAGGTGCGGTGATGGGCATCGGCGAACAGCTCGGCGAGGTAGGCCGCGTCGAGCGAGGCGAGACGGTCGGCCGGCACTTCCACGCCGACCTCGAACGCCTGGCCGACGAAACGCATGTCGAGCGTGTGCGTATAGACGAGATCGCCGGGCAGCTTCATGTCGGCGAACTGCGCCGCTAGCCGTGCGCGCATCTCGCTGAAAATGCGAGCGGCGTCCGTCGCGGCGGCATTATCGAGCTTCATCTTGCGCGTGACGGCGTCGAACTTGGTGTAGTCCGAGGCGACCAGCCCATAGGCCGAGATCACACCGGCATTGGGCGGCACGACGATGGTCGAGATGCCGAGCTCCTCGGCGATGCGCGCGGCGTGCAGGGGTCCGGCGCCGCCGAACGGCACCAGCGCATAGTCGCGCGGATCGCGGCCGCGCTCGGTCGAGACCAGCTGGATCGCTCGCACGATGTTGGCGTCCGCGAGCTGCAGCGCCGACGCTGCCGCCTGCTCGATGCTGAGGCCGAAGCGTTGCGCCAATGGTTCGAAGGCGCGTGTCGCTGCCTCGCCGTCGAGACTCATCCGGCCACCCAGGAAAGCGCCGGGCCGTATGGTGCCGATGACGATGTGGGCATCGGTGGTGGCGGGCTCGGTGCCGCCCTTGCCGTAGCAGGCCGGTCCGGGATCGGCGCCGGCGCTCTGCGGACCGACACGCAGCATGCCGCCGTCATCGACCCAGGCGATCGAGCCCCCGCCGGCGCCGACCGACACGATGTCGAGCACGGGCGTGCGGATGGGCAGGCCGTCGATCTCGCTTTCCGAGGCGAGCGATGGTCGCCCGTCCTGCACCAGGCAGACGTCGGTCGAGGTGCCGCCCATGTCGAAGGTAATCAGGTCGTTGAAGCCCGAGCGCGCAGCCTGCCGCGTGGCGCCGACGACACCGGCCGCCGGTCCTGAATAGAGTGCGGTGATAGCGCTTTCGCGCATCGCCCCGGCCGGCAACCTACCACCGTTGGACTGCATCACCGTGAAGCGGCCCTTGAAGCCCGCCGCCGCAAGCTTGTCTTCGAAGCGATGCAAGTAACCGTCGATCACCGGCTGCACGTAGGCCGACAGCAGCGTCGTCGAGGCGCGTTCGAACTCGCGGAACTCGCGCGCAACCTGGTGACTGGCCGTGACCAATAGGTCGGGCAGAGCTTCGTCCAACAGCGCGGCCAGGCGCTTCTCATGCACGGGATTGGCATAGGCGTTGAGCAGGCAGATCGCGACCGCACGATAGCCGCCGGCCTTGATGGCGGGAATCAGTTCGTTCCTGGCCGCCGCTTCGTCGAGCGCCTTCTCGATCGACCCGTCGGCAGCGATCCGCTCGGACGCCTCGAAGCAATCCTTGCGACGCACCGGCGGGACAGGCTTGGCATAGAAGAGATCGTAGATGTTGCGCCGATCATGGCGCTGCATGAACAGCAAGTCGCGGAACCCGGCCGAGGCGACGAAGGCGACCGCGGCGCCCTTGCGCTCGAGCACGGCATTGGTGGCAACCGTCGAGCCGTGTCCGAGGTCCTCGATCTTCGCCAGATCGATACCCGAAGCCGTGAGCGCCGCGAACGCGCCGATATCCGGACTCCGAGGGGTGCTCGGAACCTTGGTGACGACGACCTTGCCGCCTTCGACGGCCACCAGGTCGGTGAAGGTGCCGCCGACCTCGACGCCGACGCGCATCAGCCTTGGGGCCCGGCGAGCTTCGCCTGCAGCTCGGCGATCTGCTTCCTCAATTCCTCGTTCTCCTCGCGCGCCTTGGCGGCCATGGCTTTGACCGCCTCGAACTCGTCACGGCGGGGAATGTCCATGCCGTCAAGGATCTTGGTGAACTGGTCGCGGACGCGGGCCTCGACCTCGTCCTTCACGCCGGTCAGCGCACCCATGGCGCCGCTGGCCACCTTCGTAAGGTCGTCGATGAACGGATTGCGGGTTTGCATGACTGTGACTCCTGATGCGGCGAGTATGGGCGGCTGGTAGCATCCCATCAAGAACGCCCGAAAATGCCGGAGGAACCCGTGGGACTGGTCAAAGTCGAGTCGAGCGAAGGCATCACCACCATCACCATGACGCGTGCCGACAAGCGCAACGCATTGAATCAGCAGCTTTGCGACGAGCTTTGCGATGCCTACACGGCCTTCGAAGCCGGACCCGACCAGGTCGCGGTTTTGCAAGCCGATGGCCCGGCCTTCTGCGTCGGCGCCGATCTCAAGGATCCACCAGCCGCCATGTGGAAGGCGGTGCCCCATGTCAGCCACAAGCTCACCAAGCCGGTGATCGGCGTCACTCAGGGATGGGTGATCGGGGGCGCCATCTGCATGGTCATGACCTGCGACCTGATGGTATCGGCCGACACCACCAAATTCATGTATCCCGAGGCCAAGGTCGGCGTGTTCGGCGGCCTGATGCCCGGCATCGTGTCGCGGATGCCCCACAAGGTCGCGATGGAGTTGCTGCTGCTGGGCGAGGAGATCTCGGTCAAGCGCGCCTATGACGTCGGCTTCGTGAACAAGGTCGTGCCCCTGGGCGAGGAACGCAAGGAAGGCCGACGCATGGCCAGGATCATCGCCGATTCGGCGCCTCTGGTGATCCGCACCTTGCGCGACTTCGCCAACCAGACATTGCCGCGCGGTCCGGCCGAGCACTTCGTGCCCGAGCGATACAAGCTCGAGCGCATCGCCACCAGCGAAGATCGCAAGGAAGGCGCGGCCGCCTTCCGCGAGAAGCGCGCGGCGCGATTCAAAGGCAGGTAGGGCCATGGGCGATCTTCTCCTCGTCGGTTGCGGCAAGATGGGCGGCGCCATGCTGGAAGGCTGGCTGGCGCGCGGGCTTCCGGCGGCGGATGTTGTCGTGGCCGAACCGGTCGATGCACTGCGTCCGCGGACGCCCGGTCTGCGTGCCGTCACCTCGACCTCCGACGTGGCCAAGACGCCCGAGATCGTCGTCCTGGCGGTCAAACCGCAGTCGATGGATGGCGTGCTTCCTGACCTCAAGCGTTTCGCCGACGAAGGCGCGGTGTTCCTGTCGATCGCCGCCGGCAAGACGCTGAAATACTTCGCGAGCCACCTCGGCACGACGGCCAAGGTCGTGCGCTCCATGCCCAACACGCCAGCCGCCGTGCGCCAGGGCATCAGCGTGGCGACGGCGGCTGGCGGCGTGTCGGAGGCGGAGAGGAAGCGCTGCCATCAGCTGCTCGAAGCCGTCGGCCAGGTCGTCTGGGTCGACGACGAGGCCTTGATGGATCCGGTCACGGCTCTCTCGGGCAGCGGGCCTGCCTATGTCTTCCTGCTGGTCGAGGCGATGGCGGCGGCCGGCGCGAAGCTCGGCCTGACACCCGACATGGCCATGCAGCTTGCCCGCGCCACGGTGTCGGGGAGCGGCGAGCTTTTGAAGCAGTCGACTGAACCGGCATCGCAGTTGCGCGTCAACGTCACCAGTCCCGGCGGCACCACGGCCGAGGCTTTGAAGGTGTTGATGGCGGCCGACGGAATCCAACCGGTGTTCGACAAGGCATTGGCGGCAGCCTCCCGGCGGTCGAAGGAGCTTGCGGGTTGATGCCGGCCAACGATGCGGCGCTCGACGCCTTCACCAGGCTGATAGCCGAGAAGGGGTTCGCCGAAGTCGCGTTGCGCGAGGTTGCCGATGCCGCGGGCCTCGGCCTCGCCGAATTCTACAAGCTCTATCCGGACAAGGTGGCGCTGGTCGCAGCCTTCATGGCCAAGATCGATGTCGAAGTCCTGGCCGCTACGCCGACTAAAAGCGATCCCGAGGAAACGGCGCGCGATCGCCTGTTCGACATCATGATGCGCCGCTACGACGCGCTCCGGCCCTATCGCGAGGCCTTGGCTGCAGTCCGTCGAGCCAGCCAACGCGATCCGATTCTGGCGCTGGCGATCGGCCCGGCGCTACGTCGATCCATGGCTGCGATGCTCGAAGCGGCCTCGATTTCGAGTGAAGGCCTCGCTGGTGCGCTGCGGCAGAACGGCCTCCTGGCTATCCATGCCGCCGTGTCACGGGTCTACGACAAGGACGAGACCTCCGATCTATCCAAGACCATGGCCGCTCTGGACACGCGCCTGAAGACGGCCGAGCGGTGGGCTCAACTCTTTGGACAAAAAGTGAAATCTCCTCAAGGTGAGAAGCCCGCAAGGGAAAATTCGCCCGCTAAGTGAAGATTTTGTGCAACGCACAAATTCTTCCTTGACTTTGTGCAGCGCAAGCATAAGTTCAGCTCCGTTGTGCACCGCAGCAAAACGGTGTCACGAGGTACAATTCTCGCCCCCAGGAGCACCCATGTTCGCCAACGGCACCTTCAAGAACCCCTTCACCGACTTCGACTTCAGCAAGATCGCCGGCGAGTTCAAGCTGCCGAGTGTCAACGTCGAGAGCGTCGTCGAGACTGCGCGTAAGAACTTCGCGGTCATGACCTCGGCCAACACCGCCGCCGTCGAGACCGCCAAGACCATCGCGCAGCGCCAGGGCGACATGGTTCGCGCGGCGATGGAAGAATTCTCCAAGCACGGCAGCGAAGTGCTCGCGGCTGCCACGGTCGAGGAGAAGGTCATCAAGCAGATCGACTTCGCCAAGAAGAGCTACGAGACGGCGATCGCCAACACCAAGGAGATTGCGGAGCTCGTCAACAAGAGCCAAGCCGAGGCTTTCGAGGCGCTGAGCGCGCGCGTCGCCGAGCTGACCGAAGAGGTCAAGGCCGCGATCGCCAAGAAGTAAGTTGGGTCAATTCGGTCGGCCCGACCAAAGCCCTCCCCCGCCCGGCGGGGGAGGGCTAATTTATGCGGCATGACCATGATCACTTACGACGAGTTCGCGCAGGTCGACATCCGCGTCGGCACCATCCTTGAAGCCGTACCCCTCGAGGGTGCCCGCAAGCCGGCATATCGGCTCCTGATCGACTTCGGGCCGGACATCGGCCAACGCAAGTCATCGGCGCAGATCACGATCCACTACAGGGCCGAAGAGCTGATCGGCCGCCAGGTTGCCGGTGTCGTCAATTTCCCGCCGCGCCAGATCGGCAAGTTCATGTCCGAAGTCCTGACACTCGGCTTCCCGGCCGCGGACGGCAGCGTCGTCCTGATCGGACCGGACAAGAAGATTCCAAACGGCGGCAAGCTGTTTTAGGGGAGCGCGGGCCGGAGGCCCACTCCGCCCTCAGAACACCTTGTGGAGCCAGCCGTACTTGTCGGCGGCATGGCCGCGCTGGATGCCGACCAGGGCCGACTTCAGGTCCTCGGTCTGGGTGCCGGGGCCGCCGTTGCCGATCTTGAACTCACCGTCCTTGCTGCGGACGGTGCCGATCGGCGTCACGACGGCGGCAGTACCGCAGGCGAAGGCTTCGCGCAGGCGGCCGCTTCGCGAGTCGGTCCGCCACTGGTCGATCGAATAGCGGTCCTCGCGGACCTTGATACCCTTGTCCTTGGCAAGCGTCAGCAACGAGGAGCGCGTGATGCCGGGCAGGATCGTGCCGCCGAGCGGCGGTGTCACCATCGAGCCGTCGTCGAACACGAAGAAGATGTTCATGCCGCCCAGCTCCTCGACCCATTTCTGCTCGACGGCGTCGAGGAACACGACCTGGTCGCAGCCGTGGCGCGTTGCTTCGGCCTGGGCGAGCAGGCTCGATGCGTAGTTGCCGCCGCACTTGGCGGCGCCCGTGCCACCCGGCGCGGCGCGCGTGAATTCCTGCGACACCCAGAGCGACACCGCTGGCGCGTCGGTCTTGAAATACGAGCCGACCGACGAGGCGATGACGATGAACAGGTAGTCCGACGACGGCTTCACGCCGAGGAAGATCTCGTTCGCGAACATGAAGGGCCGAATGTAGAGGCTGGCGCCGTCGCCATCCGGAATCCAGGCGCGGTCTGTCTTCACCAGGAGGTCGCACGCCTCGACGAACAGCTCCTCCGGCAGGCTCGGCATGGCGAGCCGCTCGGCCGACTGCTGGAAACGCCGGGCGTTCTCGATCGGGCGGAACATGGTCGCCCCGCCTTCCTTGGTTCGATAGGCTTTCAGTCCTTCGAAAATCTCCTGTGCGTAGTGCAGGACGGCGGCGGCCGGATCCATCGGGATCGGCGCCCGCGGCTCGATGCGCGCGTCGTACCAGCCCTTGGACTCATGGTAGCGGATTGTCACCATGTGGTCGGAGAACACCCGGCCGAATCCCGGATTCTTCAGAAGCTCGGCGCGCTTCTCGGCCGGCACCGGCGATGGATGGGGAAGGTGGGCGAACTGAAGCTTGGTCTTGGACATTTTTCTCTCGGATGGTTGCCCTGACTGTAGCACAGGAACTCAGGCCGCCCGGTCGACCGGCGGACGAAGATGCGTCGATTCGCCGAAGCCTTCGCAGTCGGGCGCCCGCACCAGCTTCTGGAAATCCGCCATCAGGGTGCGTGCGACAGGACCAGCCTGATAGTTGTGTCCGTCGACTGATCCCACCGGAACGATCTCGGCCGCCGTTCCGCACAGGAATACCTCGCTCGCCTTGGCGAGTTCCTGCGGCTTCACGGTTCGCTCCTCGACCGCCCAGCCGCGCTTTCCGGCCAGGTTCATGACGGCGCGCCGCGTGATGCCGTCCAGGAAGTTCTCCGGCGTCGGCGTCACCAACTTGCCGTCGACAACGAGGAAAACGTTGGCGCCCGTCGACTCGGCGAGGTCGCCCTTCCAGTCGAGCATCAGCGCATCATCGAAGCCTGCCTTCAGCGCCTTGTCCTTCTCGATGCCACAGATCAGGTAGAGGCCCGCCACCTTGGCGTGGCCGGGTGCGAAGTCGGCCGAGGGGCGGCGGTACTTGGCCATGGTGACGTTGATGCCGGCATCGCGCGCCTGCACCGACAATCTGCCCTCCTGGGCCCATGGCGCGATGGCGAGATGCACGGTGGTGCCGATCGCCGACACGCCCATCACTTCCGATCCGCGCCAGGCGATGGGCCGGACGTAGCCCGACTGTAGGTCATTGGCCTTCACTACCGCGCGGGTCGCATCTTCGACCTGCGAGGTTGTCCAGGGAATCTCATAGTCGAGCAGGCGGGCTGAGTTGATCAGGCGCTGGCTGTGCGCGGCCAGACGGAAGACGCGGCCATCGTAGATCCGCTCACCCTCGAAGACGGCCGAACCGTAGTGCAGGGCGTGGGTCAGCACATGCATGCGGCTGTCGCGCCAGGGCACAAGCCTGCCGTCCAGCCAGATAAAGCCGTCGCGGTCATCCATATTTAAGGACATTGCTTGTGGTCCTTGCGTTTATTGCCAAATCGGTCTTTTGAGCACGTTGAAATGCAAGCTTCTGACTAAATAGGTCAATATTACTGACCTTGTCAATATGTCTGAGGGCATCGCAGACCCCGATGTAGAATCTTCCCATGGCTCATTCGCACGCGGGACACGCGCCTGGAGCCGGCTCTGCCGGGGCCCGGAACAAGGGCAGGCTGAAGGGCGCTCTGGCGCTGACCGCAGGCTTCATGCTGGTCGAGGCCGCAGGTGGCCTTCTGACCGGGAGCCTGGCGCTGGTCGCCGATGCCGCTCACATGCTGACCGACGCCGGCGGGCTCGCGCTGGCTTTGATCGCCATCCGCTTCGCCGAACGGCCTGCGACGCCGCAGAAGACCTACGGGTACGCGCGCATGGAGATCCTGGCGGCGCTGCTCAATGCCGTGGTCCTGTTGCTGACTACGATCTTCATTCTCTACGAGGCAGTCGGTCGTTTCATCAATCCGCCGCCGATCCTGGCGGGGCCAATGCTGGTCGTGGCCGTGGTCGGGCTGGCCGTAAATCTCGGCAGCATGAAGCTGCTCTCCGCCGGATCGAGCGAGAGCCTGAACGTGAAGGGCGCCTATTTCGAGGTCATGGGCGACGCGCTGGGGTCCGTCGGCGTCGTCATCGCCGCCCTGATCGTCATGTTTACCGGCTGGCGGCTGGCCGATCCGATCATCGGCGCAGGCATCGGCCTGTTCATCGTGCCGCGCACATGGACGTTGATGAAGCAGGCGATCCATATCCTGATGGAAGGAACGCCGCCCGAGATCGACCTCGCGCTGCTGGAGGACGCCATCAAGCAGATTCCCGGCGTAGTGTCTGTCCACGACCTGCATGTCTGGACGCTCACCTCGGGCCTCGATTCGATGAGCTGCCATGTCGTCATCGCCGACATGACGCGGGCCCGTGACACGCTGGTGCAGGTGAACGAAGCGATGAAGGCCAGGTTCAACCTGACGCACACGACCATCCAGGTCGAGGACCAGGCGCTGCGCGACGTCGAAGGGCACCGGGGACACTAAAGAAGCGGCAAGATTATGTCGGAATGGGAAGCCTGTCGGGCGAACATCGGCTTCCGAGGGTGCTATAGTCGCGAAACACACGAGAAGCGGCCAAGACCGACAACAAGCGGACAATATGGTGGAATCGAAAACTCCGGCTAATCCGCTGTTCCTGCGCGACGAAGAGCTGCGCCAGGGCATAGAGCTGATGTTCTATGCCTATCGCGACTTCACGTTCGAATCCGACCAGCAGCTCAAGCGCTACCAGCTCGGCCGTGCCCATCATCGTGCGCTCTATTTCATCGGCCGCCATCCTGGCCACACGGTCGGCCACCTCCTGTCGATTCTGAAAGTAACCAAGCAGTCGATCTCGCGCGTGTTGAAAGACCTGCTCGAGCAGGGCTACGTCGAGCAGAAGAGCGGCGCGCGCGATCGCCGCGAGCGCCTGCTGTGGCTCACCGAGAAGGGCGTCAAGCTCGAGCGCGAGCTGACCGACCGCCAGAGTGCGCGCTTCGCCCGCGCCTATCGCGAGACCGGCGCCGATTCGGTCGAGGGTTTCCGCAAGGTGCTGCTGGGCCTGCTCGATCCCGCCGAACGCGCCATCGTCGACAAGCGGGTGCGCGGGCCCCGGTGAGTCTCATGGATGCCTCGGCCGACAAGCCGCACATCCTGGTCGTCGACGACGACACCCGCCTGCGCGAGCTGCTGCGCACCTTCCTGTCGAAGAACGGTTTTCGCGTCACCGTCGCGAGCCAGGCCGCCGAAGCGCGCGAGCGGCTGGGTGTGATCGACTTCGACCTGATCGTGCTCGACGTCATGATGCCGGGGCAGACTGGCCTCGACTTCGCCACCGAGATCCGGCGCAGCGACGATGTGCCGATCCTGATGCTGACGGCCATGGGCGACACCAAGGATCGCATTGCCGGTCTCGAGACCGGTGTCGACGACTATCTCGGCAAGCCGTTCGAGCCACGCGAGCTGTTGCTCCGCATTCAGAACGTATTGAAGCGCAATAGAACGGTGGTGGCGCCGACCGGCGAGCCGCAGCGCCTTGTCGTATTCGGGCCCTTCCAGTTCGACCACGAGCTGGGCGAGCTGACCAACAAGGGCAAGCGCGCGCCCCTCACCGACGCGGAGACCGCGCTGCTGCGTGTGTTCACCGCGCGTCTGGGCGAGGTGCTGAGCCGTGAGACGCTGTGCAAGAGCGTCGGTCTGGCCGTCAACGAACGGGCAATCGACGTGCAGGTCACGCGCCTGCGGCGCAAGATCGAGCCCGACCCTTCCTTCCCGCGCTATCTGCGAACGGTCCGAGGCCAGGGCTACCGCCTGGTCGACGCATGAGCGCGTCGGTCGATGCATGCTGGTAAGCGCCGCCCGCGATCTCTTCGAGAGCATTGCCCGCTTCGCCGACCGGCATTCGCCTCAGACGCTGTTCGCACGGGCGCTGATCATCATCGTCGTGCCGATGCTGCTGCTGCAGGCGCTCTCTGCCTGGTGGTTCTACAGCCAGCGCGGCGACAACGTGACCAATCGGCTCGCGATCCTGCTGGTGCGCGACCTGCGCATGCTGATCGCGCTGCGCGCCGAGTTCCCCGACGACGCGCACCGTGCCTGGATCATCAGTCGTTCGGCCCAGGACCTGCTGCTCTTCGTCAGCTTCCGCAAGGGTGTCGTGCGGCCGTTCAAGGATCCCGAATATTTCGACATCGCGGCCCGCGAGGTCCAGGGTGCGCTCGAGGCCGACCTCAAACGGCTGTACTACATCGACAACAGCATCGGCGGCGGCCAGATGCTGATCGAGATCCAGCTCAACGACGGCGAGGTCATGGACGTGCTGGTGCCGCATGTGCGCCTGACCTTCGGCTCGAGCTTCGCCTATGTCATCGCCCAGCTCGGCCTCGCCCTCGTGTTGTTCGGCCTTGCCATCTGGTTCATGCACCGCGAACTGGTGCCGATCGCCCATCTCGGGGTTGCCGCCGACGCCTTGGGCAAGGGGCGCGACGTCCCCGACTTCGCCTTCTCCGGCGGCACGCGTGAGGTGCGCAACGCCGCCACCGCCTTCCACACCATGCGCATCCGTCTGAGCCGCTCGATCCAGCAGCGCACCGAGATGCTGGCCGGCGTCAGCCACGACCTGCGGACGCCGTTGACCCGAATGAAGCTCTCATTGGCGCTCCTGCCCGATTCGCCCGAGACCAAGGAGCTTTCAGACGATGTCTCCGATATGGAGCGCATGATCGAAGGTTACCTCGCCTTCGCCCGCGGCGAGGGTGACGAGGATCCGATCCCGACCGATCTCTCCGAGCTCCTCGAGGACGTAGCGGCGGGCGCGCGGCGCGACAATGCCAATGTCGAGGTGACCTGGCAGGGTGACATGAATGTCGAGCTTCGGCCGCTCGCCATCAAACGCTGCCTGACCAACCTGGTGTCCAACGCACTGCGCTATGGGACCATGGTGCAGCTGCAGGCAGTGCGCGGTCGCACCTCGGTCGAGATCACCATCGACGACAACGGCCCAGGCATCCCGCCCGACAAGTACGAGGACGTGTTCCGACCGTTCTTCCGGCTCGATGAATCGCGCAACGTCGACACCGGCGGCGTCGGCCTCGGTCTTACCATTGCCCGAGATGTGGCGCGCAGTCATGGCGGCGACGTGGCGCTCGCCCCCTCGGCGCTGGGCGGCTTGCGCGTCGTCGTGCGAATTCCCATCTGATTTCGCATCGTCCAGGCGCCGCTTGACAGGAGCGGCGTTCGGCAGTTTTTCTTAGTGCGTCCGAGGGGTGTCCGGTTCCGCCAGGGAGCCGGGCTGAGACAGCCAATGGGGCTGAACCCTTTGAACCTGATCCGGATCATGCCGGCGAAGGAACGGGAGTGAGCCATTGGCCAAGCCAACCATCATCGTCATCGGCGCCGGCGTTGCCGGTCTCGCCTGCGCGCTCCAACTGGCCGAATGCGGTCTTGCCGTCGAAGTCGTCGAGCGTGCCCATGTTCTGGGCGAGGGGAGTTGCTCATGGATGGCGGGCGGCATGCTGGCACCGTGGTGCGAGCGGGCCACCACCGAGGCCGCGGTCGCCGAGTGGGGTGCGCCGTCGATCGACTGGTGGGCCGAGCGCTTTCCCGAGACGGTGCGCCTGGGCAGCCTGGTGGTTGCCCAGCCACGCGACCTGCCCGACCTCACGCGCTTCGCTCAGCGTACCGGGCGCTTCGACTGGCTTGATGCCGATCGCATCGCCGAGCTCGAGCCCGACCTTTCCGGCCGCTTCCGGCGAGCGCTGTTCTTCCCGGACGAGGCCCATCTCGAGCCGCGACGGGCGCTGGCGGCTTTGGCGAGCCGTTTGCAGCGAAGGGGCATCGCGATCCGTTTCGGTGTCGAGCTGGCACCGCAGGAAGCCCGTGCCGACATCGTCATCGACTGTCGCGGCCTCGCCGCCCGCGATGCCCTGCCGGATTTGCGCGGCGTGCGTGGAGAGATGGTCGTCGTGCGTTCGCCCGACGTGTCGCTGCAGCGGCCGGTGCGCATGCTGCATCCGCGCATCCCGCTCTACATCGTGCCGCGCGGCAACGCCCTGTTCATGATCGGCGCCACCATGATCGAAAGCGAGCGGCGCGGCCCGGTCAGCGTGCGCTCGGCCGTGGAGCTCCTGAACGCCGCCTACGCGGTGCACCCGGCCTTTGGCGAGGCAGAGATTGTCGAGCTGGGCGCAGATCTAAGGCCCGCCTTCCCCGACAACCTGCCAGACGTCAGGCGAAGCGGCCATGTGTTGCACGCCAACGGCCTGTTCCGTCACGGCTTCCTGCTGGCGCCCGCCCTCGCGCGACGCACCGCGGATGCCGTCCTGTCGATGCATCAACCGGAGACCAACCGTGCGGATCTTCCTCAACGACAACATGCATGACGTCGACGCGGCCACCCTGGCCGCAGTTCTCGACTCGCTGGGCTTTGGCGGGCGCAAGATCGCGACGGCGGTGAATGGCCGTTTCGTGGCCGCTGTAGCGCGTCCTGCGACTCGACTTGCGGATGGCGACCGCATCGAGGTCGTGGCGCCGATGCAGGGAGGCTGACCATGTTCTACGGCGTAGAGCTTTCCTCGCGCCTGCTGCTGGGTACGGCGCGCTATCCGTCGCCAGCCGTCCTCGAGCGCGCCATCAAGGCTTCCAGGGCTGACGTCGTCACCGTCTCGCTGCGCCGCGAGGGCGGCAGCGCACGCTCCGGCCAGAGCTTCTGGGAGTTCATCCAGTCGCTGGGCCTGCGCGTCCTGCCCAACACCGCAGGCTGCCATTCGGTCAAGGAAGCGGTGACCACCGCCCACATGGCGCGCGAACTGTTCGACACGCCGTGGATCAAGCTCGAAGTGATCGCCGATGCCGATACGCTGCAGCCCGACGTGTTCGGCTTGGTCGAGGCAGCAGCCATCCTGAGCCGGGACGGCTTCGAGGTGTTTCCCTACACCACCGAGGATCTCGTGGTGGCGGACCGCCTGGTCGAAGCCGGATGTCGGGTGTTGATGCCGTGGGGCGCGCCGATCGGCTCGGCGCGCGGCCTGAACAATGTCTATGGGCTGAAGTCGCTGCGGGCGCATTTCCCCGATATCCCGCTTGTGGTCGATGCCGGGCTGGGCGTGCCCTCGCATGCCGCGGCGGCCATGGAGCTGGGCTACGACGCCGTGCTGCTCAACACGGCGGTCGCCGAGGCGGGCGATCCGGTGGAGATGGCGCGCGCCTTCGCGCTCGCCGTCGAGGCCGGCCGGGCTGCTCATCTCGCTCAGCCGCTCGAACCGCGCGATATGGCGCAGCCGTCCACACCGGTGATCGGCAAGGCCGCGCTCGGGGTCTGAAGAGGAAATCAACGTGCTCGATCCTTTCTATCCCATTGTCCCTGACGTCAGCTGGGTGAAGCGCCTCGTGCCGGTTGGCGCGCGACTGATCCAGCTTCGCATCAAGGACCTGCCGGCCGGCGAGATCACTCGGCAAATACGCGAGGCGCGGGACGTCTGTGCGCACCACGCCGCGCAGCTCATCGTCAACGACTACTGGCAGGCGGCGATCGACGAAGGCTGTGACTACGTCCATCTCGGCCAGGAAGACCTCCAGGACGCCGACATCAAGGCGCTGCGTCGCGCCGAGATTCGGATCGGTGTCAGCACGCATGATCATGCCGAGCTGGAGAAGGGGCTCGCCATCGATCCCGACTATGTGGCCCTCGGCCCCGTCTGGCCGACCCAACTCAAGCAGATGCCGTGGGCGCCGCAGGGGACCGAGCGGCTGGCCGAGTGGAAGCGCCTGATCGGCAATCGGCCGCTGGTGGCGATCGGCGGCCTCACCCTCGAGCGCGCACTGTCGTGCCTGAAGTCGGGAGCCGACATTGCCGCCGTGGTCGGCGACGTCGTCAACCATCGCGATCCCGAGGGCCAGGCCAAGGTATGGATCGCCGCCACGAGGAGGAAGCCATGAGCGATCGCTACGCGCGTCAAATGGTGCTTCCGGAGGTCGGCGCAGCCGGACAGGCAGCGCTCGCCGCCGCTTCTGTCCTGGTGGTCGGCGCGGGCGGCCTGGGCTGCCCGGTGTTGCAGTACCTCGCCGGGGCAGGCGTTGGCTGTCTCACCATCGTCGATCACGACACGGTCGAAGAGACCAATCTCCACCGCCAGCCGCTTTACACGATGGCCGATATCGGCAAGCCGAAGGCCAAAACGGCGGCAGCCGTGTTGAAGCGCTTCAACCCGACGATCGAGGTAGCGGCCGTCGTCGCTCGCCTGACGCCGCAAGACGCGGCGACGCTGGTCGCCGATGCCGACCTTATAGTCGATGCCGCCGACAGCTTTGCCGTCAGCTACATCCTGAGCGACGCCTGCCACGCGATCGCCAGGCCCCTGGTCAGCGCGTCGGTGATCGGCATGACGGGCTATGCCGGCGCCTTTTGCGGCGGCGGGCCGAGCTATCGCGCAGTGTTTCCCGAGGTCTCGGTCGATGGCGGCACCTGTGCCAGCGTCGGCGTCCTGGGCACCGCCGTTGCCGTCCTGGGCGGCCTGCAGGCCCATCTCGCCCTTCATCTGCTGCTGGACCTGCAACCGAGTGTCCTGGGTCGGGTCGTCACCTTCGATGCCAGGCGCCTGGCGTTCGGTGGTTTCGGCTTTTCCGGCAGTCCCGAACCCGATGGATACGTGCCGTTCATCGCCCCTGAAGCGGTCTTGGCCAGCGACCTCGTGGTCGACCTCCGCAGCCCTGACGAAGCGCCCGAGCCCTTCGCCGGTGGCCGACGCCTCAGCGTCGAGACGGTCGAGAAGTTGCTCGTACGACAGCCACCTTTGGAACGCATCGTCCTCTGTTGCCGCAGCGGCCAGCGTTCTCTTGCCGCAGCCGACCGATTGCGCGAGCGAGGTGCGGTCAATCTGGCATTGGTGGCATTGGGTTGAAGTTGGAGGTCGCCATGACATTGCACACGACGGACAAGAGCGTTCTTGGCCACATCGCGAACCTCGTGGCCGAGGAGAAGCAACTCTATGCCGAGAAGGACATGACCGACGACCAGCGCAAACGTCTGGCCTCGATCAATGTCGAACTCGATCGCTGCTGGGATTTGCTGCGGCAGCGACGCGCGCTGCGTGAGTTTGGTCGTGATCCCGACGAAGCCGACGTGCGTTCGGCGGGAGTGGTGGAGAATTACAAAGGGTGACGCTCATTCGACCGCGGGCCTGCAGGCCCGCGGTCCGATGAGACTCAACCCGGCGCCGCGCCCTGCACACCCACGTAGAGGGCGTAGAGCGATTGGCTGGCCGCCATGAACAGGCGGTTCCGCTTGGGACCGCCGAAGCAGACATTGCCGCAGACCTCGGGCAGGCGGATACGTCCGATGAGCTTGCCTTCAGGGTTCCACACCGTGACGCCGCTATAGCCGACGTTGCGCCCGGCGTTGCTCGAGATCCAGACGTTGCCGAACACGTCGCAGCGCAGGCCATCAGGCCCGCACTTGACGCCGTCGATCATGAAGTCGCTGAACAGCTTACGGTTCGACAGCTTGTTGTCTGTCCCGACGGTGAAGGAATAGACCTCGCCCTTGCCGCCGGGGCCGGTGTCGCCTGGCCCCTTGCCAGTGCTTGCGACATACAGCGTCTTGTAGTCGGGCGAGAAGCAGAGACCGTTCGGATCCGGTACCTGCTCTTCGGTGACAACGAGGTCGATTCGGCCACTGGGATCGATGCGATAGCAGTTGGTTGGCAGTTCGCGCTTGGCCGTCGTGCCGATGCCGGGCGGCTGGCCGAGCCGCGGGTTGATCTTGCCGGCCTCGTTGCTCGGTCCTCCGGCGACATCGGGCGTGCCTTCATAGAGCTGCCCGCCGTAGGGTGGATCCGTGAACCAGTAGCTGCCGTCGGGATGGGGCACGACGTCGTTGGGCGAATTGAGCTGCTTGCCCTCGAAGGCGGAGGCCAGCACCGTCGCCGAGCCGTCGAGCTCGTAACGCACGACGCGCCGCGTCAGGTGCTCGCACGAAAGCTGGCGGCCCTGGAAGTCGAAGGTGTTGCCGTTGCTGTTGTTGGACGGGCTGCGGAAGACGCTGACGCGGCCATTGTCCTCGATCCAGCGAAGCTGGCGATTGTTGGGGATGTCGCTCCACACGAGATAGCGGCCCTGCGAATTCCACGCAGGGCCCTCCGACCACAGCGCGCCTGTCCACAGCCGCTGGATAGGTGCGTTGGGCTGGCGCAGCGCATTGAAGCTCGGATCGACGGTGATGACGTCGGGGTCCGTGAAGTAGACATTGGGCGGCGCGTTCGGGCCGAAATCGCGCGGCGGCGTCGTGACGGTTGAAGGCGGTGTCGCCGGGCCTGCCGGCGGCGCCGCCGGCGGTTGCTGAGCGAAGGCCCGACTTGTCACGATGGTTGCCGCCGTCACACCGGCGGCACCGACGAGCGTGCGACGCGAAAGCGTCGCTCCGCTCTTGTCCTCGAATTGCTTCGACGAGCTCATGAGCGTAACTCCCAACGGTTTTTCGTTGGACGAATGCTATCAGGACGAAGAGATGCGCGGAAGCATAGCTGAGCGGCCGTCAGCTATCAGGCCTTCTTCTCCCAGCGGGCCGCAGCGACGTCGTCGGCTTCGTGGGCCCCGACCCATTTCTCGCCGGCCGGCGTCTCTTCGAGCTTCCAGAACGGCGCCTTGGTCTTGAGCCAGTCTACCAGGAACTCGCAGGCCTCGAAGGCGGCTTCGCGATGGGGCGAACCGACCGCGACCAGCACGATGCGGTCGCCGGCTTCCATCCTTCCGTAGCGGTGCACGATCAGCGTGGCCTCGAGCGGCCAGCGCCGGTTGGCCTCGGCCTCGATGTCCTCGAGCGCCTTCTCGGTCATGCCCGGATAGTGTTCCAGCGTCAGCGCATCGATGCGGTCGCGATGGAGGCCTTCGCGCACGTGCATCTCACGCACCAGGCCGACGAACACCGCCAAGCCGCCGATGCGCTTGTTGCCCTGGGTCAGCCCGTCGAGCTCCGCGCCGACGTCGAAGTCGCCCTCCTGAACCCGCACAGCCATGTCAGCCCCCCGTGAAGGGTGGAAAGAAAGCGACCTCACGTGCGCCCTCGATGGGCACGTCGAAGGTCGATGTGCGTTGATCAACCGCGGCACCGAACGCCGCGCCCTCGGCCAGCGCCTCGGCATGGCCGTTGCTGCGACTGCGCAGCCAGACCACCAGGTCGCCGACGGTTTTCACGTCGGACGGCGGTGCCACCTCCTCGTCAGCGACACCGACGGTGCGCTTCATCCAGGCGAAGTAGCGGACTTTCATGCCCATCTCTTCATGTCGGGCCACCTTCGGCCATGTGACGCAGGCCGGTACGCAGGTAGTCGTATCCGGTGATCAGGGTAAGCCCGGCGGCTATCCAGATCAGTCCCACGCCGATCTGGTGAACGATCGACGGCACCGCGTCACCGAGCAGCAGGAAGGTGATGGCTCCCATCTGCGCACCGGTCTTCCACTTGGCGAGTTGGCTTACCGGCACGCTGACATGCAACTCGGCGAGGAATTCGCGCAGGCCCGAAACCAGGATCTCGCGCGCCAGGATGATCAGTGCCGCGAGGACATTGATACCGCTCAGCGTGCTGACATCGACCAGCATCACCAGCGCGGCCGCGACCAGCAGCTTGTCGGCAATCGGATCGAGGAAGCGGCCGAAGCGCGAGATCTGGTGGTAGCGCCGGGCGAAATAGCCGTCGAACCAGTCGGTGATGCAGGCGATGGCGAACAAGCTGGCCGATACCCACTGCGCCCAGCCGTGGTCGAGCCAGAAGCAGGCGACGACCAGCGGAATGGCGGCGATTCGCGACAGCGTCAGCAGGTTGGGGAGATTGAGCATCGGTCCGTCCTTCTTAGCGACCGCCCCGGAAGTGGTCATGGATTTTCTGGGCGAGCGCGTCCGAGATGCCCGGTACCGACTTGATGTCCTCGAGGGTGGCGACCGCAACTGCACGAGCGCTGCCGAAATGGTGGAGCAAGGCGCGCTTGCGGTTGGCGCCGATGCCCGGCACTTCGTCGAGCGCCGACTTGGTGATGTCGGCAGCGCGTCGGGTGCGATGCGTGCCGATGGCGAAGCGGTGCGCCTCGTCTCGCAGCCGCTGAAGGAAGTAAAGTACCGGATCGCGCGCTTCGAGGGAAAAGGGCGGCTTGCCGGGCATGAAGAAACGCTCGCGACCGGCGTCGCGGTCGGGGCCCTTGGCGATGCCGACAATGGCAATGTCCTCAAGGCCGAGCTCGCTAAGCACCTGGCGCGCCACCTCGAGCTGGCCCTGGCCGCCGTCGATCAGGACCAGGTCGGGCCAGCTTTCGTCGTCGCGTTCGGGGTCCTCGCGCAGCGCACGGCCGAAGCGGCGCGTCAGTACCTCGCGCATCATGGCGAAGTCGTCGCCTGCCGCGCCCTCGGTCTTGATGTTGAACTTGCGATAGGAGTTCTTGGTGAAACCGTCCGGGCCAGCCACCACCATGGCGCCGATCGGCGCGGCACCCTGGATGTGGCTGTTGTCGTAGATCTCGATGCGCTCGGGCGGACCGTCGAGGTTGAAGAGGCGCGCCACGCCCTCCAGCAGCTGGCGCTGCGTGCCGCGCTCGGCCATGCGCCGCGCCAGCGCCTCGCGCGCATTGACCACCGCCTGATCGAGCGCGTCCTTCTGATCGCCCCGCCTGGGATGGCGAATCTCGACCTTGTGGCCGGCCGTCATGGCGAGTGCGCTTTCGAGCAAATCGGCCTCGGCCACATCGTGGCTGGTCAGGATCAGTTTGGGTGCCTGCCGCGATTCGTAGAACTGCCCGATAAAGGCCGACAGCACCGCAGGCTCGTCGAGATCCTTGGTGTGGCTCGGGAAGTAGGCGCGGTTGCCGAGGTTCTGGCCGGCGCGCAGGAAGAACACCTGTACGCAGACCTGGCCGCCCTCGCCGTGCACGGCGAAAATGTCGGCCTCGTCGATCGAGGGCAGCGTGATCGACTGGTGCGACTGGATGTGGGCCAGCGCGCGGATCCGGTCGCGCAGGACCGCGGCGCGTTCGAATTCGAGATCGACCGAGGCCTGCTCCATACGTTGCGACAATGCCTGCTGGACCTCGCGGTTGCGGCCGCCCAGGAAGCCGCGCACTTCGTCGACGATGCCGCCGTACTCGCGTTTGTCGATGCGGCCGACACACGGCGCGGTGCAGCGCTTGATCTGATACTGCAGGCAGGGCCGGGTGCGGGTCGTGAAAACGCCGTCCGAGCAGGAACGCAAGGGAAAGGCGCGCTGCAGGGCGTAGAGCGTCCGATTGACCGCGGTGGCTGAGGCGAACGGACCGAAATACTCGTTCTTCGGGTCGCGTACGCCGCGATGTTTGGCAAGCTGCGGCCATTCGGTGTCGCGACGAATCACGATGTAGGGGAACGACTTGTCGTCGCGCAGCAGCACGTTGAAGCGCGGCTTGAAGCGCTTGATCAGGTTGTTCTCGAGAAGAAGCGCCTCGGCCTCGCTGTCTGTGACCGCGAATTCCATGGTCTTCGTGCCGGAGACCATGCGCAGCAGGCGGGTATCGAGCCGCGTCGGCTGCGTGTAGGCGGCGACGCGGCTGCGCAGCGAGCGCGCCTTGCCGACATAGAGGACTTCGCCGTCGGCAGCGATCATCCGATAGACGCCGGGCTTGCGCGGCAGAGTGCGCACGAACTCGCCGATGATGCGCATGCCGTCGGCCAGCGAACCTTCGCTGGGCGGTGCCTCCTCGGCGGGTTTCAGATCGATGTCGGTTTCGTCGCTCACGAGGTCCTGCCGCAGCACATCCCTACGCCGGCGCCGAGTTGCATGACAGTGGCCCCCATGGAGCCCGTTGATGAGCTCATGTGGGGAAGTCTGTGAACAAGCCCCGTGTCGGCCTACCGTTGCCTCATCGTCACTGTGTTGACTCAATACAGAGGCGATGGCAGTGACCCGGCATTTAGGCGTTAATTATCTGATTTCAATAGAGAATTTAACTTGAGGATGGGCTGGATTTATCACTGGCGGGGTCAGATGTTCCTGCTTTGATCCAATCGTTTGGCGCGTTCCAATGTGTGGGTAAGTGGCAAGGCTCAACTGACAAACCGGGCCCAAAGTGCAGGGCCGCAAGACTTTAAAACAGAAAAAGTGTGTGGTTATCGACAGGGCGATCACGTATAGTTGAACTTGAGTCAGTCAGGCTTCGGGGAGATACGCCGCCGAGATTTGACCGGACCTCCGGGCACCCATGACATCCCAAACCTGGGAACGCCGGTAGAAGACCCCACACACCTTCTACCGGCCGCCTGGGCGCAATCGCTTCCCTTTGACCTTCTTGCCGGTCTGCCGGCGGCGGGCGATGGCGCGAGCTCCCCCGCTTTTGTTAGCTAGCGGTAACACCGCCCGCTAGGTCGGGCGCTTCAGAGCACCGACAACATGCGTCCGACCAGCGGATGGCGCACCACGTCCTTGTCCGTCAGCCGCACCACTGCGACATCGTCGAGCCCGTCGAGGCGCTGGGCGATGGCGGCCAAGCCCGACAGCTCGGGCAGCAGGTCGGTCTGGTCGGGGTCGCCCGTCATCACCATGGTCGAGTGCCAGCCCAGCCGGGTCAGCAGCATCTTCAGCTGACCGTAGGTGCAGTTTTGCGCCTCGTCGATCAGCACAAAGGCATTGTTCAGCGTGCGGCCGCGCATGAACGCTACCGGTGCGATCTCGATCGTCCCATCGTCGAGGTTCTGGCGCAGGCGCTTGGCGCCCAGTCGGTCGTTCAGGGCGTCCCACAGCGGGCGCAGGTACGGATCGAGCTTTTCGCGCATGTCGCCGGGCAGGAAGCCCAGGTTCTCGCCCGCTTCCACCGCCGGTCGCGACAGCATGATGCGCGAGACGGTGCCGGCCTCAAGGGCCTCTACGGCGGCTGAGATGGCGAGGTAGGTCTTGCCGGTGCCGGCGGGACCGAGCGCGACGGTCAGAGGCCTGGTGTCTATCGCCTCCATCAGGATGCGTTGGTTGTCGCTCCTCGGTCGGATTTTTCGAATGTAGCTCTGATCGCGATCGTTGGCCGGAGTGTTGTCGAAGACAAGGTTGTGAATACGGGCGCTATCGATGGCGTGCAACTTGGCGCGGCGTGCGGCGCGTTTGGCCATATTCGTACTCCGGAGTCTTGGTCAGAGGAGCGGGAACCGAGCGCCAAAAAGCAAAACGCCCCCGCAAGCGGAGGCGTCGGCGATCGATGGTCAGCCCGAAGGTGAGGTTGACAGGGCACGCGGTGGAAGATCCACCGGTGATCCGATTTCCGTCGGGGTACGAGCACCTCGAACGGATGAGCACCTCCTTCAGCTACCGAGAGTAGGGTACCTCGAATATGGCGGCCCGGCCACAATATTGTGGGTCAGAACGCAAAATTCACACTATGGAAAGGGGGGTGTAACGCGGGGCCCCGCGATCGTGGACGAGCCGGCCGGCGGCATAAGTGGCCTGTACGGCGCGGTCGTCGCCGAGCGTCAGCTGGATGAACAGCTGCTCGGCGAAGTCTCGAGCGAAGCCCATGCGAAAGTCGATCAGCGGTGTCGAACGCATGTCGAGCACGACCAGGTCGGCTTCCATTCCCGGGGCGATGCTGCCGATGCGATCCTCGAGATACATCGCCCGCGCCGAGGCGCGCGTGGCGAGATACCAGGCGTGGCCGGCCGACAGGGATTGACGGTTGAGTTGGGCGGCCTTGTAGGCTTCGCCGAGCGTCGCCAGGATCGAGAACGACGTGCCGGCGCCGATGTCGGTTCCGACGCCGACACGAACCGGCCGCTCGGCCTTGAGCGCGCGCGCGAGGTTGAAAGCGCCGCTCCCCAGAAAGAAGTTCGAGGTCGGGCAGTGCGCGATCGCGGCGCCGCAATCGTGCAGCCGCTGCAGAGCCGGCTCGTCGAGCCAGATGCCGTGACCGAAAACGGCGCGTTGGCCGCAGAGACCATGATGGTCGTAGACGTCGAGATAGTCGTGTCGGTTGGGGAACAGCTCCTTGATCCACGCCACTTCCTGGCGGGTCTCGGCGATATGCGTCTGCATCAGGCAGTCGGCGTGCTCGCGCCACAGCGTGCCGGCCATCGCCAGTTGTTCCGGCGAGCTCGATCCAGCGTAGCGCGGCGTGATGGCGTAGAGCAGCCGGCCACGGCCGTGCCATTTCGCAATCAGTGCTTTCGACTGGTCGTAACTCGACTGCGGCGTGTCGCGCAGCGCGTCGGGCGCGTTGCGGTCCATCATCGTCTTGCCGGCAGCGAGCCTCAGCCCGAGCTTTTCGGCCTCCTCGAACAGCACGTCGACTGAATGCGGATGGACAGTGCAGTAGACGCAACTTGTCGTGATGCCGTTGCGCAGGTTCTCGCGCAGGAAGGTGCGGGCGATCGTCCGGGCATATTCCTTGTCGGCGAATTTCAGCTCGGCGGGGAAGGTGTATTGATCCAACCAGTCCAGCAGCTGCGCGCCATAGGCCGCCATCATTGGCGTCTGAGGGAAATGAACGTGGGTATCTATGAAGCCAGGCGAGATCAGCGCGTCCTTGCCGAAGTCGCGGATCTTGATGCCGGCTTTCAGCTCGCCCAGCACTCGATTCGCCGGCCCGAAATGTGTGATGCGCCCGTTCGCCATGGCAACGATGGCATCGGGCTCGTGAACCATCGTCTTGTCGAGGCCGTCGCGGAACGGATCTCCGGTGAATGTAAGTGCGGGACCGCGGATGGCGGCGTCAGTTGGCGTGTCGTGCATTCAAGACTGACGTTGGCACCGAAAGCTCCCGCGGGAAAGCGGCAAGCGCAACGAGTACCGTGCTGCCGTCTGTCGGTCGCCTTATCACCGACGCCACGAGTGTCGCGACAGGCTCAACCCGGTGATGAGCCGCGCTTAAGGTCTGATGTAAGTCCAGCCCTGCTCCTGCAGTTCCATCAGCCTGACCATTCCCGACTTCACCAGGGTGGCCTGCGCTACCAGCGGGATTTCCTTGTTCTCGGCCTTACCCATGTTCTCCTGGGTATTGCCGCAGGCTTTGAACGAAATCGCCGGACTCTTGTCGGCCATCGCCTTGATCCGCTCTTTCACCGGCGACGTGTCGTCACGCAACATGTGAAGGCCGGGTCCAAAGGTGACGATTTCGATCTCGATCTTCTCGCCGCGCTCCTTGTAGAACTGCTCGACGTTGGCTGCGTTGTTGAGCGCCAGGTTCATCGTTGCCGGCTCGTTGCTGTTGACCTGAAGCACCAGGCGATGGGCCTTTGTCGACGCCGTTGCCGACTTCGTCGCTGCAGGCTCCTTGCTTTGCGCCATTGCCGGCGGAGCGACAATCACCAGCGCCACACATACCGCGGCGCGATGCAGCGCCTGGTCGAACCTTGTCATCGTCGTCTCCTTATTTGCGGGGCCATGCACAGGGGCCGGCCATCCGGGCGACAAGCACCTTGAGGCCGGGCAGGTCGTACTTGCCTTCAAGCGAACCGCCCTGTCGGTCAGCGACGCGAAAGGCAATGGTGCCTTCAGCCGGCAGTGACATCAAGAATCGCGCGACATCGCCTTTCAGCGCGATACCACTGGTCGAAGATGACAGCCCGACCGTCACCGGCACCGGCGGTGCATCGTTGATCATGTAGCTGACGATATGGTCCTCGGCCCGTCGCATCGTCGGCGCACTGCGGATCACCATCTCGGTGCGGCCGCCACGGCACTGGATCGAGAGCTGCAGGACGCCATTGGTTGCCGTATCGGCTGAGGCGGTGGCGATGGCGACCGGCGAGTAATCCACCGGAGATCGCGTTTCGCTAAGGATCCATTTGCCGGTCGGTCGCGCCGGCATCGGAGTGGGCGTTGTCGGTGGCGTGTCAGCGACAGAGGGTGGACCCGGCAGGGGCGCAGCTGTGGGCGGCTCCGGCGCAGATGGAAGGTCGGGTGCGGGTGCAGGCACTGCCGCCTGTGGCGAGGGCGGTGGCATGCCGTCGCCGGACAGCCTGTCGAGGCAGCGCATCCGCTCGGCATAGGACGGCAACGAGCAGGCGCTCAGCGCATCGTTGCTGGTTTGTGAGAATGCAGCGGCACTTGTCATGGCGACCGTCGCACCGCAGAGGACTGCAATCCTCATCGCTTTTCCGCCGTTTTGCGCGCCTGCCGATCGAGCCATTCCTGCGCCGCTGGAAATCGCGTGAGCCCGGGCACCGTGGCGCCCAGATTGATCGTCTTCCATTTCGGGTCGAAGCCCACGACCTGCAGCTTGTCAACGCGGCTGAACAAGTAATCCGTGAAACGAGCCACGCGCTGGTAGCGGTTGGAGCCCGCCGGCCAATTGTAGGAGACCAGCGCCGTCGATACCGAGACGGTCGGAATACGCTCGCCGGGCTTGATCAGACTTGGATAGTCTGCCGTTTCCAGGGTCGCAGGCAGATAGTAGTCCTCGAATGTCGCATCATAAGTCACCGGCAGGAACTTGAAGCCCGGCGGCCATTGCCCGCGCAGGAAGGCCTCGACCGGCTTCGAAGTGATGAAGACGACCGCTGCGATATCGCCTTCGCCCTTCCTCATCTGTTGCAGTGCCACCGGATGCGGCATGAACGTCTTGTCGATCTCGACGCCAAGGCGGCTGAACAGCAGGGGACCGGAATAGGCCGCCGCCGTGCCCAATGTATTGAAGTTGACCTTTTTGCCGGCGAGGTCCCGCACGCTTTGGATTTCCGGCCGCACGAAGATGTGCAACTCCGATGGGAACAGATTCAGCAGATAGGTGACGTGCTGGCGTATTTCGGGAAGCTGGATGCGATACTCATCGAGCGAGTCCGAGTTGATGATCGCGAGATCGACGCCGCGCAGATAGAGCAAGGAGTTCAGGTTCTCGGTCGGGCCGCGCGTGACAATGGGCAGGACATGCAGGTTCGGCCCGTCATCGACCACACGCGCCATCTCCGAGGCGAGCCTGAGCGGCGCCCCTTCGATCAAGCCGGCGGCCAAGCCGACGGTCCAGGCGTTGATCTTCTCCTGCTGGGCGCCGAACGTCAGTTGGCGCGCCGCCGCGGGTTGCTCGCGTTGGGAGGTCGCCGCGCCCTGCTCCAGGGGTTGCGCTCTGCACGGGCTCGACATCAGCGCCAGCCCGGTTGCAATCGAAAGCAAGGGCAATCCCAGCAGGCGCTTGCCCGACACGATCATCGCTTCGTCCTCCTGCAAATTCGTCGCATCATCGCTTCAAGGCCGCCAATCGCTCCGTCGCGGCCGCGATGCCACCGGCCAGCGCCTTGGCATAGAGTTCCCTGGCCCATGCCGGGTCGCCTTGAGTGCCAACGGTTCCCCAAGCCGACAGGATTGCTGGATCGAACGTCTCGGCCAGCGCGAACAGCGCCGAAGCGCTGCCTGTCTCGGCGGCCCGTTCCAGCACGACGCGCGCCCCACCGATGTCGCCTTGGGCAACCAGCAGGGTAGCGCGCGACAACAGGCGCAGGAGTTCGGGATCGGCTTTCTCCGCCGAGGGGTTGTCGCTCGTCCTGTCGGCGGACGGGACGGGGATGGATCCCGGCGTCGTCTCCGGATGAGCAGCCAGCTGCCGTTCAAGATCCTGACTGCGGAAGCGCTCCTCTGCCAGCGACTGAGCCAAGCTCGCTGCCGCTGCTTCCGACTGCTGCAACGCTTTTTGCAGGATGCCGCGCTCCTGTTCCTGGGCGTCTCTGTCGGCCAATGCCGCCGCCTGCGTCCCAAGATCTCGCCATGCGGCAGACAGCGTGACCACGAGGGTTCTAGCCCTGTCCTGTTCCTCCTGCAGCGCCTGACGAATCCGAGCCAGCTCTTCGCCAGTTCGTGCTGCCGGAGTGCTCGCAAGCCACCAGCCGGCAAAGGCTGCGGCGCCACAGGCTGCGATCGGAGCAATCCAAGCATTCAGCATTTGCCACTTGAGACCCGGTGCGCGAGGCTTTGCTGCGGATGCAGGGCCGGTGCCCGATTTGCTGCTGCGCCATGCAGCCAGCTGCTGGTCGAGCCGGTCGCGATAGCGGAGCAATTCCGGATCGGCCGCATTGGCCACCACCCTCGATCGCGTCTGCGTCAGCGGTCGATCTGCTTTATCCGGCTCCGGCAACGCGTCGCCCGTTGCGTCCGACGCTATCGTTGACGCCGACGTCTTGCTGTCCAGGGCGCGCTCGATGTCGCGCGGCATGACCCTTCACCCCCAAACCCACGGCCCGCTGCATGCCTGCTGTCGGCGCTTCACGACTGTCTCTGCATGAAGCGTTGGCTCGACATTAGGCTGCAGCGAAGTCGGCAGGCTGTGATCAGGCTGGGGCTTCGTGCACTCGACACATCGATGCCGGCGAAGTCGGCAAGCACTCACCAAGCGGTTCCAGACCCGCCGAGGCGGGACAGTTCGTTCGATATGGCCGCTGGCCGAGAAGTCCGGATCGGGGGACACAGGTTTTTGGCTAGTCCTGCTTCAGCGACCACCTTCGCGGCTGCCGTGATGGCGGATGTCCCAGT
>CADECW010000004.1:0-73580 GCA_902825855.1 uncultured Rhodospirillales bacterium
CGGCCGTCGCTCTCTGCTGTGCCTCGGCGGCCGCCTTCTGCCGGGCGTCGGCTTCCGCCTTCTGCTGAGCTTCGGCCGCCGCTTTCTGCCGTGCTTCTGCTTCCGCCTGCTGTTTCGCGGTCTGGTCGCGATCGCTGGTCATCGCATTCTGCTGCTGCAAAGGCACGGCTGTCGTCTTGGGCGAGAACGCCCAATATCCGCCTGCCGCGAGCACGAGAACGGCGAACGCTGCACCACCTATGAGCGTCATGCGGCCCTTGCCGGCAGCAGCGGGGCCGAGCGTGACGCCCAGCTTCGCTGCCGGAGGCGGCTGAGGCCGGCCGGAACTTTTCGCTTCACTTTGGGGCTTGCGTCGCGTCCGGACTACGGTGGCGTCGTCGACCGCCGGCATCGCCCTCTGCAGGTTGCCTCGCCAAGCCGCGATCGTTTGCGGGCGATCGTTGGGCCGCACGGCAAGACCAGCATCGATCATTTCCAGCAACGCGGGCGAGAAGGATTCCGGCGCAAGCTCGGCGAGAGGCTTGTAGGTGTCGTTCAGCGCTCGTTCCAGGGAACTGGGCGGTGGGCGTCCGGCGATCGCATGATAGAGCGTCGCTGATATGGCGTAGATGTCGGTGTAAGGCCCCTGTCTGCCGGAAGTGAGCTGCTCTGCGGCGGCATAGCGCGGTGTGAAGACCGCCGTCAGCCCTGCAGTGCGACCGGCAACCGAGGCCCGCGACGCGCCAAAATCGATCAATGTGGGATTGCCGTTGGCATCGAGAACGATGTTGGCCGGCTTGATATCGCGATGCAGGAAGCCGGCCTTGTGGACTTCCTCCAGACCGTTGAGCAATCGTTCGAGAATCTGCTCGACGACCGCTGGCGGCAGCTGCTTGTCGCGGTTGAGCCGCTGCTCGAGCGTGTCGCCACGCGCCAGCCCCATGACCATGTAGGCCGTTCCGTTGGCCTCGAGGAAGTCGTGGACGCGGACCACCGCGGGGACCCCTTCCAGGGAGGCGAGAATGCGCGCTTCTTCGAGGAAGCGCTCGCGGCCCCAGATGAAATCCTCGGCATGCTGCGTCGAGCGAGGGACGACCACGCTGCCGTCCTCACGCAGCGCCAGGGACGTGGGAAGGTATTCCTTGATCGCGACTTCCCTGCCGAGCGTCGTATCGCGCGCGTGATAGGTGATGCCGAACCCGCCTTGGCCGAGAACTGAAACCAGCTCGTAGTTGCGCAAGCGCGTCCCCGGCGGAAGCGTGCCGCGCAGTCCGTCCTGACTGGCGTCTGTCGTGTTACCGGTGGCCATGCCTACCTGGCGCTTCCTGGGCGCATCAAACTCACGCTTTCAGCCAGTTCATTATGTTCCGTCTCGCTGGAGGGTCAAGAAAGCCAGCAGGCGTCCGCAAACGACGCCAGCCGCGCGCACTGGGGGCTGGCCACGCGGGGCGTACGGGGATCGACAAGTTTCTGCCATTCCCGCTTCACACGCGCGACACAGTTCTTTGGATGGAGCGATCTGAGTGGCGCTCATGTTGGACGCAAGTCGATAGCGAGCGCGCGCCAACCGTCCAACAGGCACTGACGGTGAACAAGCGGCTTGAGTTCTACTGCTTGCTGGAGCGCAGCGAGATTTCCGTCTGTACCTCGTGTAAGTTCTCGCGAACGCTTTGCGGCCAGCCCGGCGGCCCTGAGACTTCAGCTACTCCCAGGCAAAGTTTTAGAGCCACAGCTGCTTCCTCCAGCCGCTTTGTCCCGGTTTCTCGCTTGCCTAGTGCCTGGAGCGCGTTTCCGAGGTTGTCTTGTGTCCGGGCCCAGTCGATTGGCACACGCTCATGGGTTCGCTCCTCCAGTGCCAGACGGAAAGCTGCCACCGCCTCTTCCAGCCGCTCCGTTCCGCCTTCGCGCGCCCCAAGTGCATGCAGCGCCGTGCCGAGGTTGTTCTGTGTCATGGCCCATTGGAGTGGCGCGCGTGCGCGCGTAAATTCCTCCAGGCCAGAGCGGTAAGCTGCTATCGCCTCTTCAAGCGATGCCGTACCGTGCTCGCGCTCCCCGAGTGCAGCAAGCGCGTTGCCGAGGTTGTTCTGCGCAGTAGCCCACTGGAACGGTACATGCTCACGAGTCCACTCCTTCAAGGCGGCACGAAAGGCACTGACGGCCTCCTCTAGCCGTGCCGTCCCCGTCTCGCGCCGCCCAAGTGTCCAAAGCACGCTGCCGAGGTTGCTCTGCGCCGTGGCCCAATCGAGCGGTGAACGATCGCGAGTAATTTCTTCCAAGGCGGCACGCAAAGACACCACCGCCTCTTCCAACCGCTCCGTGCCGCTCTCGCGCCCGCCGAGCGTCGTAAGCACGTTGCCAAGGTTGTTCTGGGTCGTAGCCCATTGGAGCGGTACCCGCTCGCGGGTCCATTCCTCCAAGGCGGCGCGGAAGGCCGCCACCGCCTCTTCCAGCCGCGCCGTGCCCGTTTCGCGCTGCCCAAGAGCCCAAAGTACGCTACCGAGGTTGTTCTGCGTCCTGGCCCAATCGCGCGGCGTTTTCACTCGGCTGAATTCTTGCAACGCTGCACGCAAGGCCGCTACAGCCTCCTCCAGCCGCTGAGTGCCACTTTCGCGCTGACCCAGGTGCCACAGCGCAATGGCAAGATTATTGTGGGTCAATGCCCAGTCGAGCGGCATCCGTTCGCGTGTCGCTTCCTCCAACGCCGCACGATAGGCCGCCACCGCCTCCTCTAGCCGTCCCGTGCCCCTCTCGCGTTCCCCGAGCGTTGTAAGTACCAGGCCGAGATTGTTTTGCGTCACCGCCCATTCAAAGGGCGTTTTTATCCGATCGAATTCCTGGAGGGCACTACGATAGGCGGAGACCGCCGCGTCAAGATGGTCCGTCCTTCCTTCGCGCTCCCCAAGCGTGCCCAGCGCGATGCCGAGTTCATTCTGCGCCGCAGCCCAGCCGAGCGGCACCTGCTCTCGGTTTCGCTCCCTGAGAGCTGCGCGAAATGCGGCAATGCCACTTAGCAGCGCCGGATTGTCACCGAAGTCCTGCCCCTGCCGGGTCCAGCTTTTACCAGCCGATACCCAGTCAGCGCTGCGCGCGTCGCCATCCTCCGTCGGCAGCAGTCTGGCAGCCTGTTCATAAAGTCCGGCCGCTTCGGCAAAGCGCAATCGCGCAGCCTCGACCTTGGCCTGCTCGCGCACCAGGCTCGCTTCCTCGCGCTGCTGATCGGCCAAAATTTTGGCCACCGCCTCGCGCTTGCTCCGCACGAGACCGCGCGCCTCCTCGAGCTTCGCCCGTGCAAGGTCGTGGTTGGGCGCCCCCTGCAGGGCCACCGCCGCAGCCTCGCGCAGCGCCTGCACCTCCGGATCGGCGACACGGAAGGAGCGGATCTCCTGCAGCAGGCGCACATGCTCCTCGGCGATCTGCGCGAACCGGTCGGCCAACTTGGAATCCGCGACCGGTTGCTCGCGCAGGATCTTCAGAAAGCGTGCCACCGCCTCTACAGGGAACCGGCTGTTGGAGGGAATGATGGCACGCAGTTCGATCAGCAATGCCTCGCGGTCACCAGCACTGTTCGACGCCGCCAACTCCACCAGCCGCACGACCTTCTCGGGCGGCATGCCGCACATCACGGTGATCGTGCTCTTCTCGACGTTTCGCGCAACCGACGAGCAGTCCGCATTCACCCGATCGCCGAGCACCTGTCCGGCGGTCGGACTGGCGGCAACCGTTGCGACCAAAAGCGCCAGAAGCCCGCTCCGATTCATGTCCCCACCTATCTGGAGGGTGTCACCGAAATCGTGCTGTTGGTGACGTTGCCGCCGACCGCGGAGCCGTTGTTCACGGTGACCCGGCTGCCGCTGTTGACCACCATGTAGCCCAGCACGAGAAGACCGATTGCGACGAGCACCAGCGCGCCCCTCGGCATGCGATTGTGCTGGATGGTGACATTACCCTCGACCCGGACGTTGCCGGCGGCCGCAACCCCTGTGCCGGTCGAAACGGCGACCCCGGAGCCCGGCCCGGGCCCTTCCGATGACGCGGCCGCGTGCGAGGGCTGCCAGCGCTCCGGCGATCCCAGGGCAGACCGGGTGTCGCGGCGATCCAGCAGATAGCGTACGACCACCCATCCGCCACCGGCTGCGGTTGCAGCGCCGCCGGCAAGCCAGCTCAGGATCTCGCGGTGCTGCTCAAGCCACTCAATCACCGGGGCAACCCATGTGATAGGAAACGGATCATAAGCACAATTTTGTTGCCTGATCCATTGCCGATGGTCGCGGGCCAAGCGCGGTTCGACGCGAGGTCCGATCGGCAAAGACATATGAATACAGTGGCGACCCAAGGCGGGTTGCCAACCCTTCGAGACGCACCTCGCAAACGAGCGAGGTGCTATTTCTCGCTGGCTTCCTTGGTCCGCTCGCGCTCGCGCCATTCCTTCAGCATGGCCTGGCGCCGACGCGGATAGCGCTTCTCTGTCATGTTCAGCACGACGATGCGGTCGGTGCGGAAGTGGCGGTAGTCCTCGCGCAGCTCGCACCACGCCACGACCACGCGCACCTTCTCGAAGAAGCTGAGCGCAAACGGCCAGATGGTGCGCTTGCTGTCGGCGCCGTTGGTGTCGCGGTAGGAGAGGCCGATCTTGCGCTCGGTGCGGATGGCCTGGCGGATCTTGGGCAGTTGCGCATCGCCCGCCGCGATGGGATCGCCCGGCCCGATCAGCAGGCCGGACTCGTCGAGCGTCTCACGCAGGTCCTTCGGCAGGACGGCGCCGATCTTGGCCAGGACATTGGCGGCAGCATCGGCCAGGGCGCGGTCGGCGCGCTGATGCACCCAGCGCGAGCCCAGCACCAGCGCCTCGATCTCCTCCTCGCTGAACATCAGCGGCGGCAGCATGAATCCCGGCCGCAGCACGTAGCCCACGCCGGCCTCGCCATCGATGTGCGCGCCCTCGGCCTTCAGCAGTTCGATGTCGCGATAGAGCGTGCGCAGCGACACGCCGGTCGCTTCGGCAAGCGTGGCACCGCTCACCGGATGACGATGACGGCGCAGCACCTGGATCAGGTCGAGAAGACGTTGGGCGCGCGACACGCTACCCTCTTACCTAGGTCTGCTGTCAGTTTATGGCAGTAGCGCCAAAGCAACCAGACGTGAGCAGCATGCGCGTCGCCGTGATCGTCAACCCGGCCGCCCGCAAGGGCAGGGCGCTGGCGCGCTGGCCGGCCATCCAGGCCGAACTGGCGACGCGCCTGGGCCCGGTCGAGCCGATGTTCACCGAGGCGCCTGGGCATGCAACCCATCTCGCCCGTAACGCCTTGGCCCGAGGCATACGCCGCTTCGTGGCCGTGGGCGGTGATGGCACGGCGAACGAGACCCTGAACGGCCTGCTCGACGCCTCCGGCCGCCTGATCTTCCCCGACGCCGTGCTCTGCCCGGTGCCGGCAGGCACGGCCAACGAGCTCAGCCGGGCGCTCGGCCACCTGGCGGCCGTCGGCCATGCCTTCGATGCCGCCGCGAGTTCGCGCACTCGACCCATCGACCTGATGCGGGTGCGCTGTACGGGTCTCGACGGCAGGCCGGTCGATCGATTCGGCTACCTGATCGTGGCCCTGGGGCTCGCGGCCACCGTCAGCCATCGCACCTCCCGATCGCGCTGGCTGAAGAAGCTGGGCGAGATCGCTTATCTCCTGATGACGCCAGTAGTGACGCTCGGCTACCGCCAGCGTGATATCTCGATAGAAATCGATGGCGTGCCCACCGGGACGCGGCAGCTGTTCACCGCCATGGTCGGAAACACCGAGAATGGCGGCGGCGGCATGAAGCTGCTGCCGGGCGCCCGTTTCGATGATGGGGTGCTCGACCTGATCGAGATGGGCGGCGTGTCGCGGCTCGAGGTCCTGACGAAGATTCTGCCCAAGCTCTACAGCGGCGCCCACGTCCGCCATCCCAAGGTAAGGATGGCCCGTGGCACGTCCTTTCGCTTCCACGCGGACGTGGAAATCCTGGTCGACCTCGACGGCGAGACGGTCGGACGCTTGCCCCTGGAGGTCACCGTTCTGCCACAGGCCTTCAGGGTCGGTACGGTTTAAACCCACGTTCAGGCAAGCGCCGCGTTCGAGATGGCGCAAGGAGGCTTTACTCATGCGCCGTGCGCTGGCTCTGGTCGTCCCGGCCCTCCTGTTGGGGCTCGCGTCACCGGCCCTGGCCGACAAGGACAAAGACAAGGGTCACAAGGGCAAGCACGGCCATGGCAATCGCGGCCCGACCGTCGTCGTCCAGCCGGGCGTTGTGTTCGTTCCCGACCGGGACCGCGCCATCGTCTACCAGTACTACCGCAACGAATTTGCCGCCGGCCGCTGCCCGCCTGGCTTGGCCAAGAAGGGCAATGGCTGCTTGCCCCCGGGGCAGGCCAACCTGCCCCCGCGACAATCCAAGAAGCCCTGGGTTGTGGGCCAGCCGCTGCCGCCCGCAGTCGTTTACCAGCCTGTGCCGCCCGCGGTGGTGCAGCAGCTAGCGCCCGTGCCGCCGGCCTACGAGTACGTCCGCGTCGACGACGACGTGCTGCTGATGGACAGGACCAACCGCATGGTTGCCGACGTCGTCAACGACCTCAACGACTACGACAGCCTCGGCCTCGACTGACGCCTGTCCCCTCAGTGGCGGAAGTGGCGCATGCCGGTGAAGACCATCGCCAGGCCCTTCTCGTCGGCTGCTTCGATCACCTCTTTGTCGCGCATCGAGCCGCCCGGCTGGATGATCGCGGTCGCGCCGGCTTCGGCCGCGGCCAGAAGGCCATCGGCGAAGGGGAAGAAGGCGTCGGAGGCAACGACGCTGCCGATCGCCGGGCTCTGCGGCAGCTTGGCGAGTTCGCCTGATTCGGCGGCGCGGATGGCGGCGATGCGCGAGGAATCTCGGCGGTTCATCTGCCCCGCGCCGACGCCCACGGTGGCGCCGTCCTTGGCATAGACGATGGCGTTCGACTTCACGTGCTTGGCTACCGTGAAGGCGAACAGCAGGTCGTCGAGCTCCTTCGACGTCGGTGCGCGCCTGGTGACGACCTTGAGATCGTTTTTGCCGAGATGGCCGTTGTCGCGGCTTTGCAGCAGGTAGCCGCCGCCGACGCTGCGCATGGTCATGCCAGGCGATAGTGGATCGGGCAGCGTGCCGGCCAACAGCACGCGCACGTTCTTCCTCCTGGCAAAGATTTCCAGCGCCTTCGGTGTGGCATCGGGCGCGATAACGACTTCGAGGAAGAGCTTCGCGAGATCCTCGGCCGTCTCGGCTTCCAGCGTCGTGTTGACGGCGACGATGCCGCCGAAGATCGACACCGGATCGCAGGCATAGGCTTTCAGGTAGGCGCTGTACTGATCCTTGCCGATGGCGACGCCGCAGGGGTTGGCGTGCTTCACGACGACGACGGCCGGCTCCTTGAACTCGGCGACGCATTCGTAGGCCGCCTCGGTGTCGCCGATGTTGTTGTAGGAAAGCTCCTTGCCCTGCACGATACGGGCCGTGGCGATCCCCGGCCGCATGCTGCCGTCGGAATAGAAGGCTGCCTGCTGATGCGGATTCTCGCCGTAGCGCAGGGTCTGCACGCGCTCGGCGGTGATGGTGAGGCGCTCGGGGAAGGCTTCGCCTTGCTGCTTGGCAAACCAGCTCGCGATCGCCGCGTCATACGATGCGGTGCGCGCATAGGCCTTGGCTGCGAGCTTGCGGCGCAGCGCCAGGTTCGTGGCGCCTTGCTGCGCCTTCATCTCGGCGATCACGGCGGCGTAGTCGGCCGGATCCACGATGATGGTCACGAAGTCGTGGTTTTTAGCCGCGGCGCGGATCAGCGCCGGCCCGCCGATGTCGATGTTCTCGACGCAAGTCGGCAAGTCCGCGCCGCGGGCCACCGTGGCCTCGAACGGATAGAGGTTCACCACGACGAGATCGATGCCGGCGATCTTGTGGTCTTCCATCGCCTGCTTGTGTCCGGAGTCGGTGCGGCGCGCCAGGATGCCGCCGTGGATCGCGGGCTGCAGCGTCTTGACCCGGCCGTCCATGATCTCGGGGAAGCCGGTGTGCTCGCTCACCTCGACGACCTTCAGGCCGGCGTCGCGCAGCGCCTTGGCCGAGCCGCCGGTCGACAGGATCTCGACATTGTGGGCGGCCAGCGCCTTGCCCAGTTCGACCAGGCCCTGCTTGTCGGAAACCGAGATCAGCGCCCGCCCGATGCGCGCCAGATCGGGCGTGGGCGAGGGCACGTGTTGCGGGGAAGCAGACATGGCGGGTCTTTTAGACCCCCGGCCGGTGGACACAAAGCGGCGGATTTACGCGTCCGCCCCCTCCAGGACCCGGACCTTGAACCGCTCCGCAGACAGGGCCGCCACCAGCTCGCGGACATGGTCGGGGCCGCGGGTCTCGACCGTGACGTCGAGCTCGGTGCGCTTTGCCACGACACTGCCGAACAGCCGCTGGTGCTGGACCTCGACGATGTTGCCGCCCGCCTTGCCGATGAGGCCCGCGACTCGGGCGAGTTGGCCCGGCAGGTCGCTGATCATCAGCCGCAGGCGCACGATGCGACCGTCGCGTACCAGGCCACGCAGCAGCACCGAGGCCAGCAGGCGGGTATCGATGTTGCCGCCCGACAGCACCAGGCCGACCCTGCGGCCGACGAAATGCTGCGGATGGGACAGCAGCGCGGCAAGGCAGGCGGCGCCCGCGCCCTCGGCCACCGTCTTCTCGACCTCGAGGAAAAGGGCGATGGCGCGCTCGATCGCCACCTCGTCGACCACCAGAACCTGGTCGAGCAGCGCCTTCGCGATGGCAAGCGGAGTCTCGCCGATATCTCGAACTGCAATGCCCTCGGCGATGGTGTCGCCACCTGCCGTCACCGGCTCGCCGGCGAGAAGCTGGTGCATCGCCGGGAAGCTGGTGGTCTCGACGCCGATCACCTTGATGTCGGGCTTCAGCGCGCGCGCCGCCACGGCGCAACCCCCGATCATGCCGCCGCCGCCGACCGGCGCGACCAGAGTGTCTATCTCCGGCGCGTCCTGCAGCATCTCGAGAGCGATCGTGCCCTGGCCCGCGATGATGCGCGGATCGTCATAGGGGTGGACGAAGCTGAACTCGTGGGCGTCGGCCAGGCGATGCGCCTCGGTCGCCGCCTCGGCGAGCGTGTCGCCGTGCAGGACGACGCGCGCACCGTGGCCGCGCGTGTGCTCGACCTTGGTGTTGGGCGTGAAGGACGGCATGACGATGGTCGCGGGGATGCCCAACCGTCCGGCGTGATAGGCGACGCCCTGGGCATGGTTGCCGGCCGACATGGCGATGACGCCGCGCTTCTTCTCCTCGTCAGTGAGCTGCAGCAGCGTGTTCAGCGCCCCGCGCTCCTTGAACGATGCCGTGAACTGCAGGTTCTCGAACTTCACCCAGACATCGGCCTTGGCGATGCGCGACAAGGTCTCGCTGCGCAGGCAGGGCGTGTGCACCACTGCATCGCCGATGCGCGCGGCGGCGAACTCGATGTCCTCGAGCGTGACGGGAAGCTCAGTCATCGCCGCGTTCGCGATAGTCGCCGAAGCTGGTGTCGCGTTCGCTCAGCAGGTCGGACACGCTCTTTCCGTCGCGGCGGAAGCGATTCATGTATTGCTTGCTGGGCTCGGTCTGGAAGGCGAGCGCCTGGATTTCCGTGCCGGCGCGGATGGCGGCGCGCAGGCCGGCGATCTCCATGGCGCGATGGACCGAGCGCTTGTTGATCTGGGCCAGCTCCGTCGGCAGCTTGGCGACGCGTTCGGCAATGGCCAGCACCTCGCGTTCGAGATCGGCTGCCGGATAGGAGCGCGTCGCCCAGCCCTTGGCGGCGGCATCGCGTCCCGACAGCGCATCGCCGGTCAGCATGGATTCCATCGCCTGGCGCATGCCCATCAGCCAGGGATGGAACTGCATGTCCGGAGGGCTCATCAACCGTACCGGCGGATAGCCGATCTGGGCGTCGTCGGCGACATAGACGAGGTCGCAGGCCGTCGCGAGCTCGGTGCCGCCGGCCAAACAATAGCCATGCACCTGGGCAATCACCGGCTTGGCAAGGTCCCAGACGTGGAACCAGCCTTCGACCACATGGCGCGACCACTGCCCCAGCCCACCGGCCGAATGGTAGGGTTGGCCGACGCGATTGTCGGCCGACAGGTCGTATCCGGAGCAGAAGGCGGGGCCGGCGCCGCGGACGATCGTGACCTTGACCTCGCCGTCGCGGTCGTGCGCCTCGAGCGCGCTGAAGATCGCCCCGCGCAGCTCGTTGTTGAGGGCGTTGCGCTTTTCCGGTCGATTGAGGGTGAGACGACGCACGCCCGGCAGGGGCGTGTCGACCAACAGCACGGACATGTCGGACTCCTCAGGCGGCGAAGCGGCGATCGATCCAGTCGCGCGTGCGGTACCAGGCGCCAACCATCGGCAGGAACCAGGGATCGCCGTTGTAAAGGGCGTGCTCGGGGAAATCGCGGCCATCCAGCGGATTGACCGGCGCGTTGCTGCCGCCGGCGATCTTCTTGGCGGTCTGGGTGCCGAGATAGGTCATCATCGCCACGCCGTTGCCGTTGCACGCCAGCAGGTAGTGCAGTCCCTGGTCGGTGCCCATGTGCGGCATGTAGTCGAGCGCGAAGGCGACGTTGCCCGTCCAGGCATGGGTGATGCGGATGCCTTTGAGCTGCGGGAAGCGGTCTGTCATGTACTGATAGAGCGCCGGCGCGCTGACTTCCGGCGGCGCCGCCGTGAAGCGCGCGCGGCCGCCGAAGATCAGCCGCTTGCCGTCGGGCGAGGGCCGGTAATAGGTGAGCACGCGCTTGGTGTCGCCAATGGCGCGCATGCCGGGAATCAGGAGCTTGTCGGCGGGCTCGGGCAGGTCCTCGGTGGCGATGATGTGGCTCGCCACCGGCACGACGCGCCGCTTCAGCCGGGGCGTCAGATCGCCGGTGTAGCCGTTGGTCGCGACCACGACTTCCCTGGCTTCGATCGGCCCCTTGGCCGTCAGCACGCGCCAGCCGGTCGCCGTCTTCTCGGTGCGCTCGGCCTCGACGCGGGCGCACAGTACGGCGCCGGCGCGGTTGGCCGCTTCCAGCAGCCCCTTGTAGTAGAGCGCCGGATGCAGGTGCCCGGCGCGCGTGGCGTACATGCCGCCGTAGTAGTAGTCCGAGGCGATGTATTCGCGCTGACGCTCGCGCGGCACCATGCTCGAGCCGGCGTCGGCGTACTTGTTGTAGATCTCGACCTTGGTCGCGAGATCGTCGTAGTGGCGTGGCGTCCAGGCGCCGACGAAGCGGCCGTTGCGGTGCAGTCCGCACTCGATCTTCTCGCGGGCGATGATGTCCTCGAGCACGGTGAGCGAATCCGCGCCCGCGCCCATCAGCTCGGCCTTCTTGCGTTCGAACTCCTCGGCGATCGGGCTCTTGCCGCCCAATCCCTTGCCGAGATTGGTGCCGCCCGAGATCATGCCGCCGTTGCGCGTCGAGGCGCCGATGCCGAAATCGCCGCGCTCGAGCACTACGGCGCCGATACCGTTGCGCCTGAGCTCGAGTGCCGTCGACAGACCGCCGTATCCTGCACCGACGATCACCACGTCGGTCCTGGCCGGCGGGTCCTGCGAGAGTGCGTTGTTGGGCGTCCAGGCCTCCCACCACCAGGGTGCGGCCTTGAAATCGGGATGGAAGATTTCTTTTCCGGGACTCATGTGAAACTCTCGTTCGCTCTGCCGTCCTGAGCGTAGTGAAGGAGCCCATCGCCGTTGATCGTCGATGAGAACCTTTGCTGCGATGGGATGACCGACTTAGAAGTCGGTCACCTTGCCGTTGAACTGCCAGTCGCCGTAGCGCGTCGGCTCGGGACCCGGCGGACCGCCGATCTCCTCGACCTTTTTCGGCTGAGGCGGTGAAGTGGGCTTGGCCGGCTGGGGATAGGCCGTTTCGGCGGCGGGTTTCTTGCTGTCGGTCATGGTCCGCATGATGCCGCTCCCCGCCTTGATTCGCCACAGTTGCGGACCATCTTTCCGGCCATGAATTACTTTCGCACTGCCCTTCTTCTGGCGGCCCTGACCGGCTTCTTCCTGGTCGTCGGCTACCTCCTGGGTGGCCAGTCCGGCCTCATCCTGGCGCTCGTCGGGGCGCTGGGCATGAACCTGTTCGCCTACTGGAACAGCGACAAGATGGTCCTGCGCATGGCCAACGCGCAGGAGGTCGGCCCCAACGAGGCGCCCGAGCTCTACGGCATCGTGCAGGACCTCGCTCAGCGCGGCGGCCTGCCGATGCCGCGCGTCTACGTCATCGACGAGGAGCAGCCCAACGCCTTTGCGACGGGCCGCAATCCCGAGAACGCCGCCGTGGCCGCGACGACCGGCCTGCTGCGCCATCTGAGCCGCGACGAGGTCACCGGCGTGATGGCGCACGAGCTCAGTCACGTCCGCCATCGCGACACGCTCACCATGACGATCGCCGCCACGCTCGCCGGCGCCATCGGCATGCTCGCGAGCTTCGGTGGCCTGATGGGCGGCGGCCGCGACGAGAACGGCCGGCCGATGATGGGCGGGATCGCGGCCATCGCCATGATGATCCTGGCGCCGCTGGTTGCCTCGCTGGTCCAGATGGCGATCAGCCGCAGTCGCGAGTACGAGGCCGACCGCATGGGCGCGGAGATGTCCGGTCAGCCGCTGTGGCTCGCCTCGGCGCTGGCCAAGCTGCACGCCGGCACGCAGCAGATCCCCAACCAGGCGGCGGAGGCCAACCCGGCGACGGCGCATCTCTACATCGCCAACCCGTTGTCGGCCGGCGGCCTTCGCAGCCTGTTCTCGACCCATCCGCCGATGGAAGAGCGTATCGCGCGTCTCGAGGCGATGGCCGGCCAGACGGCGGGCTTTGCCCGTGCGCGGCCGCAGATGTCGGCCAATGGACCGTGGACCAATCCCGCACCGCAGGCGCCGCGTCGCGGCCCCTGGGGGTGATAGCTCGCGTAAGGCCTACTTCCTCGCCTTTCCGTTTTCCGTGAACGGCAGCGATGCTTCCTGAGATTTCGGCAGGCTCGGCTCGTCACCCAGGTCGACGTCGAGGATGCGCTGGCCGCGCCTGGTGATGCGATCGGCCGAAATATCGATCTCGCGCAGGTCCTTTTCGGTCTGTCCGAAATGCGTCTTGAGCCGGTCGATGCGGTCGCCGAGGCGCCGCACGTCCTCCATCAGGAGGCCGACAGTCTTCTGGATTTCACCGGCCTGCTCGCGCATGCGGACGTCCTTGAGCACGGCACGCACCGTGTTGAGCGTCGCCATCATGGTCGTCGGCGACACGATCCAGACGCGGGCGCGGTAGCTCTCTTCGACCAGCCCGGTGAAGTTGGCGTGCAGCTCGGCGTAGATCGCCTCCGATGGCAGGAACATCAGCGCTGATTCGGCGGTCTCGCCCGGGATGATGTACTTGTCGCGGATGTCGCCGATGTGCTTGCGCATGGCTTGCTGAAAGGCGCGCTGCGCCACCAGCAGCGCCGGGCCATCGCCCGCCGGCACGGCGCGCAGCGCACTGTAGCTTTCCAGCGGGAACTTGGCGTCGATGGCGATCGAGCCCGGCGGGTTGGGCAGCCGCAGTATGCAGTCGGCGCGCACGCCGGACGACAGCGTGCACTGGAATTCGTAGACCTGCGGCGGCAGCGCGCTCTGCACGAGATCGTTCAGCTGCACTTCGCCGAACGCTCCGCGCGCCTGCTTGTTCGACAGCACCTCCTGCAGGCTCACCACCTGGGTCGAGAGATCGCCGATCTTCTTCTGCGCCTCGTCGATGCGTGCCAGCCGTTCGCGCAAATCGGTGACGATCTGGCCTGTGGCCTTCTCGGTGCGGTCGAGCCGCTCGCCGACCGCCTTGGCAAGCGCCTGCTCCTGCTCGCGCAGCGAACGCTCGACCCGCTGCACGGTCTCGGCCTGCTGGCTCAGCGCCAGACCGAGCTGCTGGCGCATTTGCTCGGCCTCGCGGCTGTTGCCCTGGCGCAGCATGAAGACGGCAAGAACCACGCCGAGCAGCACGACGATGGCCAGAAGGATGATCGTCAAAAGATCCATTGCCGCTCTTATAAGCCCCCGGCTCGACAAGCGCACCGACGGCGGCTAATCCATCAACAATGCCGCCAAAACAAGATCCCGACGTCTGGCTGTTCGACCTCGACAACACGCTCTACCCGGCGCGCTGCAACCTGTTTGCCCAGATCGACGTGCGCATCGGGCGCTATATCGCCGACCTGCTCAAGGTCGATGCCGACGAGGCGCGGCGCGTTCAGAAACAGTACTGGCGCGAGCACGGCACTTCCATGCGCGGGATGATGACCCTGCACGGCGTCGATCCCACGCATTTCCTCGATTACGTGCACGACATCGACTACTCGCCGGTCGAGGCCAACCCCGCGCTCGAGGCTTCGCTCAAGGCGCTGCCCGGCCGCAAGCTCATCTTCACCGCGGGTGACGTGCCGCATGCCGAGCGGGTCATGGAGCGGCTCGGCGTGGCCCATCACTTCGAAGCGATCTTCGACATCGCCGCCGGCGACTATTGGCCGAAGCCGCACAAGCAGATCTACGAGAAGCTGATCGTGAAGCACGGCGTCGATCCGACACGCGCCTGCATGGCCGACGACATGGCCGTCAACCTGAAGCCTGCCGGCGACATGGGCATGCGCACGGTGTGGATCCGCACCGAGGAGAGCGTGAAGCGCGCGGCTGGAGTCGATCTCAGCCATATCCATCACGAGACCGACGATCTCGCGACCTGGCTGGTCGAATGGCTGGCTGAAAGGAAAGTCCAGAAGTGAAGATCCTGATTCTCGGCGCCGGCGCCGTCGGCGGCTATTGGGGCGCGCGCCTCAGCCAGGCCGCTATCGACACCACCTTCCTGCTGCGCGAAAAGCGCGCCGAACTGGTGCGGCGCAACGGCCTGGTGGTGAAAAGCCCGAAGGGCGACTTCACCGTACCGGTCAAGGTGGTGACGCGCGGCGACGAAGGCGGTCCGTATGACGTCGTGGTCCTGGCCTGCAAGGGCTACGACCTCGACTCGGCCATCGAATCGATTGCGCCGGCGGTCGGACCGGACACGACCATCGTGCCCATGCTGAATGGCCACGCCCATTTCGCCACGTTGGACGCTCGCTTCGGTGCGGCCCGCGTCGCCGGCGGACTGGCGCGAATCTCCGGCATGTTGGGACCGAACGGCGAGATCCTCCACAGCGGCGCCTCGGGCGTGTCGTTCGGCGAGCGCGACGGCAAGCCGCCGCGCAAAGTCCTCGTCGCGCTCGATGCCGCCTGCAAGAAGGCCGGCATCGACGGCGGGATGAACCCCGACATCAACCAGGACCTTTGGGACAAGTGGGTGATGCTGGGGACGATCGCCTCGATGTGCGCAGCGATGCGCGGCACGGTGGGCGATATCGTCGCCGCCGAGGATGGCGCCGCGCTGATGCGCGAGACACTGGAGGAATGCTGCCGGGTCGCGGCGGCCGCCGGCCACGCGCCCAGCGACAAGGTGCGGACCGTCATCGAGAGCGGCCTGACCCAGCCGGGCGGCAAGGCGGTGGCCTCGATCCTGGGCGATATCGAGAAGGGCGGCGCGGTCGAGGCGCGTTCGATCGTGGGCGACATGCTGATGCGGGCCCGCAAGGCCGGGCTGCCGGCGCCCAACCTGCGCTTCGCCTATGCCCATCTGCAGGCTTACGAGGCGCGTCGCGCAAGAGGAGCGTTGAAGTGAAGATCCTGATCCTGGGCGCCGGCGCCATCGGCGGATATGTCGGCGGGCGCCTGCAGCAATGCGGCGCCGACGTCACCTTCCTGGTCCGTCCGGCGCGCCGCGAGCGGCTGGAGCGCGACGGCCTGGTGATCAAGAGCACCAAGGGCGACATCACCCAGAAGGTGAAGACCGTCTTGCGCGGCGCCGAAGGCGGCCCCTACGACATCGTGCTGCTGACGGCCAAGGCCTACGACTTGGACTCGGCCATCGAGGCGATCGCGCCGGCGGTCGGACCGAACACGACTTTGGTGCCGCTGCTCAACGGCATGCGCCACATCGACATGCTGGCGGCGAAGTTCGGCGATGCCAAGGTCGTTGGCGGCCTGGCGCGCGTCGGCGTCACGCTGTCGCCCGAGGGCGCGATCCTGCACACCAGTCCGTTCGCCGCGACCTCCTTCGGCGAGCGCGGGGCCACGCCGGCGCGGCCGGCGCTGGTCGAGCTCGATGCCGCGATCAAGAAGAGCGGCATCGAAGGCGGCCTGCACAAGAACATCGTCCAGGATCTCTGGGACAAGTGGATCATGCTCTGCTCGCTGGCGGCGATGACCTGCCTGATGCGCGGCACGGTCGGCGACATCCTCGAGGCGGTCGAAGGCGAGGCCATCATGCTCGAGACCGTCGAGGAATGCCGCAAGGTGGCGGCCGCCGCCGGCGGCGATCCCGGCGAAAAGGGCATGCAGAACGTCAAGGGCTACCTCACCCAGAAGGGCTCGCGCTTCGCCGCCTCGATGCTGCACGACCTCGAGAAGACCGCGATGGTCGAGGCCGACCACATCGTCGGCGACATGATCGAGCGCGCCAGGAAGGCGGGCATCGCCACGCCCAACCTGCGCATGGCCTATGCTCATTTGCAGGTCTATCTGGCCCGACGCGCCCGCGGCGGCATCGGCAAACCCGCCCTTTAGGCTTGACCTTTCCGCGTCGTACCCCAACTCTTGGAGTATGAGGAAAGCCGCCGCGTATTCGTTGGTGGCGCTCCGGAACCAACCGGGCGCCGAAGCGTAACTCAAGGTCCGGCCCGCTTGCTGCGCCCGACCTTGGGGCGCACGCTTCGTCTTGGAACGAAGCCCAACCCTCTAAGACAATCGGAGTGCTTTTCAGGAGATCGTCCATGCGCGACGTCGTTCGTACCCGCTCGGTTCCCCAGATCATCGTCAGCAATGCCGACTACGAACGGCTGACCGATCTCGCCACCGCGTCGCTCGAACGGCTTCCCGAGGTCGCGAACGAGCTCCTGTCGGAAATGGATCGCGCCAAGGTCGTGCAGGACGGCAGCGTGCCGGCCAACGTCGTGCGCATGGGCTCGACCGTCACCTTCCGCTCGGACGACGGCAACACCCGCACGTTCAAGCTGGTCTATCCCGCCGAGGAGAGCCTGGACGAGCATCGCATCTCGGTGATGACGCCGGTCGGCGCTGCCCTGATCGGCCTCGCCGAGGGCCAGTCGATCTCGTGGACGGCGCGCGACGGCCGGCGCCACGAACTCACCGTCCAGAAGGTGAAGAACTGAGCTCTACTTGATGAGTCCGGCGCTCTTGGGCAGGAAGAGCGAGATCTGCGGGAACAGGATGATCAACATCAGCCCGACGAGCAGCGCCGCGACGTACGGCATGTAGGCGCGCCAGTGCTGGCCGACCGAGAGATTGGCGAAGCGCAATGCCATCAGAAGGCCGACGCCCATCGGCGGCAGGAACAGGCCGATGCCGACGGCGGCTGTCTGCACGATGTTGAAGTGGATGGGATCTATGCCCATCTCCTCGGCGATCGGAAACACCACCGGGATCAACACCACCGCGGCGGGCAGGCCTTCCAGCACCATGCCGAACATCATGGTGATGAGCGCCGTCGCGAGCAGGAACAGCCAGGGCGCGTCCTTCAGCGGGTGCAGCACCTCGGCCAGCAGCTTCGGCACTCCCGACACGCCCATCAGGTACTGGAACACCGACGCAACGGCGAGCAGGAACACCACGGCCGCCGTCAGGATGGCGCTGTCGTAGGCGAGCCGGGCCATCTGCCTGAAGCTGACGTTGCGGTAGTAAAGCCGCGCGGCGAGAAAGGCGTAGCCCGCCACCACCGCGCCCGCCTCGGTCGCGGTGAACACGCCGAGGAAGAAGCCGCCCAGGATGACGATGGGGATGACCAGCGGCACCGCGGCCCCGCGGCCGGTTTCCACTATACGCGTCATGCTCGGCCGCGAATCCACCGGCCAGTCGTATTTGCGGGCGCGGAACCACACCAGCACCATCAGGCAGACCATGATGGTGGCGGCCGGAATGAAACCACCCAGGAACAGCGCCACCGCCGAAGTGTTGGTCACCTGGGCGATCACGATCATGAAGATGGCGGGCGGCACCAGCATGCCCATGGCCGTGCCTGACGCGATCAGGGACGCCGAATCCTCGCGTTTGTAGCCGGCCTTGGTGAGCGGTGGCATCAGGGTCGAGCCCAGCGCCGAGACCTCGGCCATCTTCGAGCCGCAGATGTCGGAGAAGAAGTAGGCGACGACGATCACCGACATGCCGAGTCCGCCCTTCACCCAGCCGACGAGGGCGCGTGCGAAGTCCACCAGGGCATGGCTCATGCCGCACTTCTCCATCAGGCCGCCGGCGAAGACGAAGGCCGGGATGGCGAGCAGCACCCAGCTCTGCGAGCCCGAGACCATGCTGGAGGACAGGACCTGCATGTCGTAGCCGCCGATCAGGAGACCGGCGACACCCGAGACGCCGAGCGCGAAGACGATCGGCATCGAGAACAGGATCAGGACGACGAAGATCGCCGCAACGGCAAGCAGCAACATGGGTACGCGACTTTCAGTGCACGGCGTCGGGATCGATGGGCGGCGGCGCCACGATCATGGAAATGGCGTAGATCACCAGCAGGATGCCGCCGACCACGACCGAGGCGTAGAGTACCGCGAGGTTGATCTCGAGGCCCGGCGTGGCGAGCGTGCGGTTGAGCAGGCAAAGCTTCCAGCCGTACCAGGCCGCAATGCCGCCGAAGACGGCGATCAGCACGTGGTGGCCGCGCTCGATCAGGCTCTGGGTGCGGGCCGAGTAGTTGTGCGTCAGCACGTGCAGGGTGAAGTGCGAGCGCTCGCGCACGCCGATCGCCGCCCCGATCAGGGTGAGCCAGGCCAGCATCATCTCGCCCACTTCCTCGACCCAGGTGAAGCGGATCGGATCGACGTCGAGCCAATCCGTCACCTCGATCATGACGTAACGCAGGAACACGCCGATCAGCAGGTTGACGATGGCGGCAACCAGCAGCAGGGCGACGACCACCTTGGGGATCGCCGTGATGTAGCGGGCCACGGACCGCTTACGCCTTGAAGTTCGCGATCTCGTCCCACATCGCGGCGTACTGCGTCTTGTACGAAGGCCAGATCTTCTCCTGGGCAACCTTGCGGAAAGCGTCGACGTTGCCCTGCACGACAGTCATGCCCTTGGGCTCGAGTTCCTTCTTGGCCGCGGCGAGGTTGTCGACCGATTCGGTGGCCTGACGGATCTTCTCCTGGGCTTCGCGGCTGGTGTCGAGCATCAGCTTTTTCTGCGGGTCGCTGAGGCTCTCCCACACCGCGAGGTTCATGGTGTTCAGGGTCGGCCCGTAGTTGTGATAGGTCATCGAACAGAACTTCGAGACTTCGTAGATCTTGAGCGCGACCTGGTTGACGATCGGCAGGTCGCCGCCGTCGATGACGCCCTGCTTGGCGGCCGAGATCACCTCGCCCCACGCCATCGGCACGGCGTTGCCGCCCAGCCCATTGATGGTGTCGCCGTAGACCTTGGCCTGCTGCACGCGGATCTTTGCGCCGCGCAAGTCGCGTGGCTCGACGATCGGCTTCTTGTTGGTCCAGAAGTGGCGGAAGCCGTAGTCGAAGAAGCACAGGGTCTTCAGCTTGTACTTCTCCTGGAACTGCTTATCGAGCGCGTCACCGATCTTGCCGTTGAACATCTTGTAGGCCTGGTCGTAGCTCTGCACGAGGTAGGGCACCAGGAACACGCCCATCTCGGGGAACACCGTCGCCGCAGCACCGCCGGGATTGCCCATTGCGATGTTGCCCGACTTCACGGCGTTCATGATCTCGAGCTCCTTGCTGATCAACGTCGACCCGAAGAACTGCATGTCGAGTTCGCCGTTGGAACGCTTGCGCACCTCGGCGGCCTGCCAATCGAAGGCGACCGCGGCCGATTCGGGGATGGCGTTGAGATGCGCCATCACCAGCTTCTTCGCCTCGGCGCGCGCGAAGGTGGGGGCGAGGCCGCTGGCGATGATGCCGGCCATCCCGCCCTTCACGATCGCGCGGCGACGCACGAAAGCGAGATTGCGGCTGCTGATTTTCATGATCGTCATGGCGCCCTCCCAGGCGTGTTCGATTGCCATGACTGTACGAAGCCCGACACCCGGCGTCGCGTTCTACGAATTCAGTCGCGATGAACCGAGATCGAAACGCGGTGCCGCTGGTCTCTCTCGAGCCAGCGAGCCGCGACGTCTGCTAGCTCACTGGGCGGCGAGCAGCGTGTGTCCGCCGGCCGACGCGTTGAAGCGCTCGAGCACCTGGCCCGGCCCCTTGGCGTGCTTGACGTAATCCTTGCCGTCGAACGTCTTCACGCCGTTGCAGAACACGCCAAGCACCCCGGTCGGGCGGCGGATGGTGCGGCGGCCGCCACCGGGAAGATCGGCGACACGCTCGGCCGGGCTGATGCCCACGGTCGCGGGATCGAACAGCAGCATGTCAGCCTGCGCGCCGACCGCGAGCCGGCCGCGGTTCTGGATGCCGTACAGGTCGGCGGGATGGCTGGTCAGGCGGCGGATGCCCTCCTGCAGCGTGAAGTCCCCTCGTTCGCGCACCCAGCGCGCCAGGAAGTGCAGGCCGAAGCCGGCGTCGCACATATAGATGAGATGAGCGCCTGCGTCGGAGAGCGCAACCACTCCGGCCTCGTGCTTCAGCAGGCGCGCCACGCCATCGTCGCCGACATTGAGGAAGCGGCCGAGGAAGGCGGTCTCCAGCTCCTCGTCGAGTGCCAGGTCGAGCATGACATCGAGCGGATCGCGATGCTCGGTCTTGGCGATTTCGGCGGCATACCGGTTGACGTACTTGGCGTTGCGCTCCTTCTGCGCCACCGCCACCATCACGCGATCCCAGTTGCCCTGGAAGATCATGCCCGGCTTGGGGTTCCTGGCGTTGTCGCGGAACTTCTCGCGCCACGAATGATCACGGTACACCGTCTTCAGCTGCTCGGGGGAGTAGGCCTTGATCGGGTCGAAGGCCGAGTGGCTGTAGAACGGATAGGCGTTGGCCATCGTGAAGTCGAACGACAGCGGCTGGCAGGGGATCTGCACATAGAGGCCGTTGCCGCGGCGGATGGCGGCGGCGCAATCCTCGAAGATCTTGAGCGCGCGCGTCGGCTCCTGCTCGTTGTACATCGCCATGCCGGTGCCCTGGAAAAACGGCCGGCCATGCTTGGCGGCCATCGGCTCCAACTCCTGCGGCGTCTTCACGCCCGAGGCGATGGCGATCACGCCCCTGCCGCGCGGCCCCATCGCGCCGACCAGCGCGTCGAGCTCGGACATCGGTGCGATGGTCGACGGCATCGGCACGCCGCCATAGCCCGAATGGTTCAGCGAATACGAGGCGCCGAGCCCGATCGCGCCGTTCTGCATGGCGTCGGCCACCATGGCCTTCATCTTCGCGAGCTCTTCCGGCGTCGCGTCCTTCCTCTGCGAGGCGTCCTCGCCCATCACCGCCGTGCGGATGGTCGAATGGCCGGCCAGTACCGCGAGGTTGGCGTAGGCGCCCTTCCTCCGCAGCATGCCCATGTAGTCGCTGAAGCTCTCGAAGTCCCAGTTGATGCCGGTGCGCAGCGCATCGAGGTCCATGCCCTCGACGACCGAGAGATTGCGGATCACGAGGTCGCGCACCGCGGCCGGCGCCGGCACGATGCCGAAGCCGCAATTGCCGATCACTGCCGTGGTGACACCGAGCGACGGCGAGGGCGAGAGCGTGGCGTCCCACGTGACCTGAGCATCGTAGTGCGTATGCACGTCGACGATGCCGGGCGACAGCACCAGCCCGTCGGCATCGACGGTCTCGTTGCCCTTGTCCGACACCGAGCCGATGGCGACGATCCTGCCGTCCTTGACGGCGACGTCGGCGCGCTTCGGATCGTTGCCAAGGCCGTCGACGACGGTGGCGCCGCGAATGACGAGATCGACCATCCTTACCTCCGTCCGTTCTTGAGCGCGCCATAAGCGGCGAGCGCTGCGTGGTTCACCAGGTCGCTGACCGTGGCGCCCATCTGGACGATCTGCATGGGCTTCTGCAGGCCGTCGATGACAGGACCTATCACCGTAACGCCGCCCAGTCTCTGCATCAGGCGCGAGGATATATGCGCCGAGTGCAGGCCCGGCATGACCAGCACGTTGGCCGGGCCGGTCAGGCGGCAGAACGGATAGGTCTCGCGCAACAGCTCATAGTCGAGTGCCATGTCGGCCTGCATCTCGCCGTCATACTCGAAGTCCACCTTCTCGGCGTCGAGCAGGCGGATCGCCTTACGGATGCGGTCGATGCGCTCGATCTCGCGGCTGCCGAAATTGGAGAAGGAGAGAAAGGCGACGCGTGCCTCATGGCCCATCGTGCGGGCGTTGCGAACCATCTGCTTGGCGATCGTGGCGAGCTGCTCGGGGGTCGGCGTCTCGTTGATCGAGGTGTCGGCCAGGAACACGGTGCCCTGGCGCGCCACCACGATCGAATAGCCGATCGGCACCTTGCCAGGCTCCTGGTCGACTACCCGCTGGATGTCGCCATAGCATTCGGGAAAGCGCCGCGTGATGCCGGTCACCATACCGTCCGCATCGCCCATCGCCACCATGCAGGCGCCGAACACGTTGCGGCCCTGGTTTACCATGCGCTGCACGTCGCGGCGCAGGAAGCCGTCGCGCTGCAGGCGCTTGTAGACCAGGTCGGTGTAGGGCGCGTTGCGCGTGCTCAGCCGCGCATTGTGGATCTCCATGCCGGCCGTATCGGTGATGCCCAGCCCCTTCATCATCTCGCGCACCAGCTCCTCGCGGCCGATCAGGATCGGCGTGCCGTAGCCGTTGTCGCGGAACACCACGGCGGCGCGGATGATGCGCTCCTCTTCGCCCTCGGCGAACACGATGCGCTGCGGGTTGGCCTTGACCTGCTCGAACAGGCTCTGCAGCCAATGGCTGGTCGGGTCGAGGCGGCCGGCGAGCGCCCGGCGGTACTCCGCCATGTCGGGGATCTTCGCGCGGGCCACGCCTGAATCCATCGCTGCCTGCGCCACCGCCGCCGAAACCGTCGAGATCAGGCGCGGATCGAACGGCACCGGCACGACATATTCCGGCCCGTAGCGCAGCCGGCGGCCGGAGTAGGCGCGATCGACCTCGTCGGGCACGTCCTCGCGCGCCAGCTTGGCCAGCGCCTCGGCGGCAGCCACCTTCATCTCCTCGTTGATGGTGCGGGCGCGCACGTCGAGCGCGCCGCGGAAGATATAGGGAAAGCCCAGCACGTTGTTGATCTGGTTGGGATAGTCCGAGCGGCCGGTGGCGATGATGGCGTCCTTGCGCACCGAGCGCACATCCTCGGGCGTGATCTCGGGATCGGGATTGGCCATGGCGAAGATGATCGGCTTGTCGGCCATCGATTTGACCATCGCCTTGGTCACCGCACCCTTGACCGAGAGACCGAAGAACACGTCGGCTCCCTTCATCGCCTCTTCCAGGGTGCGCGCCTTGGTGCGCACGGCGTGGGCGCTCTTCCACTGGTTCATGCCCTCGGTGCGGCCCTGCCACAGCACGCCCTTGGTGTCGCACAGGATGGCGTTCTCGTGCGGCATGCCCATCGCCTTGACGAGCTCGATGCAGGCGATCGACGCCGCCCCCGCACCGTTCACCACCATCTTGATGTCCTTGATGGAGCGGCCCGTGAGATGCAGCGCGTTGATCAGGCCGGCGGCCGAGACGATGGCCGTGCCGTGCTGGTCGTCGTGGAAGATCGGAATGTCCATCAGCTCGCGCAGGCGCTGCTCGATGATGAAGCACTCGGGCGCCTTGATGTCCTCGAGGTTGATGCCGCCGAAGGTCGGCCCGAGGAAGCGTACGCAGTTGATGAATTCGTCGGTGTCCTTGGTGCCGACCTCGATGTCCATGCAGTCGACATCGGCGAAGCGTTTGAACAGGACGGCCTTGCCCTCCATCACCGGCTTGCTGGCAAGCGCGCCGATGTCGCCCAGCCCGAGCACGGCCGTGCCGTTGGAGATCACCGCCACCAGATTGCCGCGCGCGGTATAGTCGTAGGCGGTATTGGGGTCCTTGGCGATCTCGAGGCAGGGGGCGGCGACGCCGGGCGAATAGGCAAGCGCGAGGTCCCTTTGGGTGACCAGGGGCTTCGTCGCGATGATCTCGATCTTTCCCGGCCGGCCGGTGCGATGCATGACCAGCGAATCGCCGTCCAGATCGCCCATCTCGTTGCTGACCATTGCTTCCGAGCCGCTGCTCGCCATGCGTTACTCTCCCAATTGAAGAGGCATATTGGCGGCATTCATGCAACGGGGCCAGACGGTCATGCCGCGCTGCAACGCACAGAAGAGGGGGAGACGGCCTGTTCGAACGGGCCTCTACTGCGCGCCGCCGGCCCGTTGGAATTCTTCCCAACGCTGGTCGAGGATCTTGGCGACGACCTCGTAGTTCGCCTGGCTGTCCTCGACGTGATATTCGGATTTCAAACCCTTGCCGAGCAGACGTCCGAAATCGGCCAGATAGGGTTCGTAGTGCTGCGTCGCGAAGGCTGCGCCGGCCGAACTGAAGAATTCCGAAAGCAGCCTGCCGTAGTACTGCTCCAGCACGAATTCACGTCCCGATACCTCCCCGGTGCGGACGGCTTCGACGGCCTCCTGCGAAGCGTCGGGACTGGCGAACAGGCCCTTCCGGATCGCCCATGTAATGAACATCCCGATATGGGTGGCGCCGTTCTCCTCCGGTACATCGTCCGGAAAATCATCGGCGCCCATATGAAAGGAGGCGTCATCGAGCTTTGCCATTCTCATTTCCCCAATTGGCCCCCAAGTGGTCGGAGGCCCCGACATGCTAAACCTGCTCCGTGCCCGACAGTAGCATGACCACCGCCACCATCCCGGCCGATGCCACGCCCATGATGCGCCAGTACCTGGCGATCAAGGCGGTGCATCCCGGTCATCTGGTGTTCTACCGGATGGGCGATTTCTACGAGCTGTTTTTTGATGACGCAGTGAAAGCTTCGGCGGCGCTCGACATCGCCCTCACCAAGCGTGGCCAGCACCTGGGCGACGACATCAAGATGTGCGGCGTGCCGGTGCACAGCCACGAGGCCTACCTGTCGCGGCTGATCCGGCAGGGCTTCAAGGTCGCCGTCTGCGAGCAGGTCGAGGACCCGGCCGAGGCCAAGAAACGCGGCGCCAAGTCGGTGGTCGAGCGCGCCGTGGTGCGGGTCATCACGCCCGGCACCTTGACCGAAGACTCCCTGCTCGATGCGCGCAGTCACAATTACCTCGCCGCGCTGGCCGAGGCGCAGGGTGAGCTGGCGCTGGCCTGGCTCGACCTCTCGACCGCCGACTTCGCCGCCCAGCCGCTCGAGGCCGGCCAGCTCGCGGCAGCGCTGGCACGGCTGGCGCCGGGCGAGCTTCTGGTGGCCGACCGTCTGCTGGCACGCGAACCACTGAAGGCCGCGCTGGAAGAGTGGAACGCCGTGCTGACGCCGTTGCCCTCGGCGCGCTTCGACAGCGACAATGCCCGCAAGCGCCTGCAGTCCGCGTTCAAGGTCGCCGCGCTCGACAGCTTTGGCGCTTTCTCGCGCGCCGAGGTCGCGGCCTGCGGCGTCCTGCTCGACTACGTCGAGCTGACGCAGGCCGGCAAGCTGCCGGCACTCGCGCCGCCGCATCGCGTGCGCGCCGACGGGACGATGGAGATCGATCCCGCGACGCGCCGCAATCTCGAACTGGTGCGCGGGCTCGACGGACGGCGCGACGGCAGCCTTCTCGCCACCATCGACCGCACCCTCACCGGTCCCGGTGCGCGTCTTCTGGCCGAGCGGATCGCGGCGCCCCTGACGGACCGGGCCGAGATCGAGCGCCGCCTCGACCTGGTGCAGCTCTTCGTCGAACGGGCGATTGTGCGCGAGCGCGTGCGCGAAGCCCTGCGCCGCACGCCCGACATCGAGCGGGCCCTGCAGCGCCTGTCGGTCGGCCGTGGCGGTCCGCGCGATCTTCTGGCCCTTCGCGACGGCCTCGAGTCGGCCGAGGCGCTGGCCGCGATGCTGCGCGCCGAGCCGGAAGCGCTGGCGCCGCCGCCGGCGCCGCTTGCCGCCATCGTCGCCGCCTGCATGGGCCATCGGTCATTGATTGCGGCGCTCGCCGAGGCGCTGGCCGATGAACCGCCGCTATTTGCGCGCGACGGCGGCTTCATCCGCCAGGGCTATCGCAGCGAGCTCGATGAGCAGCGCACCTTGCGCGACGACAGCCGCAAGACCGTGGCGGCACTCGAAGCCAAGTACCGGACCTCTACCGGCGTGCCGTCGCTGAAGATCAGGCACAACAACATGATCGGCTACCACATCGAGGTGACGGCGACGCACGCCGACAAACTCGATCTGGCGAAGCTCGGCTTCACCCGCCGCCAGTCGATGGCCAACGCCACGCGCTTCAGCACGGCCGAGCTCGCGGATCTCGAAACCCGCATCGGCCGCGCCGCCGACCGCGCGCTGGCGCTGGAGCTCGCGATCTTCGACGAGCTGGTCGCAAAGGTGATGGAAGTTTCGACCAACGTCGCTGCGGCCGGCCGCGCGCTCGCCGGCCTCGATGTCGCCGCGGCCCTCGCCGAGCTTGCCGCGGGAGAGAACTACGCGCGGCCGGCGCTGAGCGACGAACCCGCCTTTGCCATCGAAGGCGGCCGCCATCCCGTCGTCGAAGCAGCGCTCATCCGCCAGGGCGGCGCAGGGTTCGTTCCCAACGATTGCGAACTCGGCGAGGCACGGCGGCTCTGGCTGCTGACTGGGCCCAACATGGCCGGAAAGTCGACCTTCCTGCGCCAGAATGCGCTGATCGCTGTCATGGCGCAGGCGGGATCGTTCGTGCCGGCCAAAGCCGCGACCGTCGGCATCGTCGATCGCCTGTTCAGCCGTGTCGGCGCGGCCGACGATCTGGCGCGTGGCCGTTCGACCTTCATGGTCGAGATGGTCGAGACCGCTGCGATCCTGAACCAGGCGACCGCCAGAAGCCTGGTCATCCTGGACGAGATCGGCCGCGGCACGGCGACTTTCGACGGCCTGTCGATCGCCTGGGCGACCCTCGAGCATCTGCACGACGTCAACCGCTGCCGCGCCCTGTTCGCCACGCACTTCCATGAGCTGGGCGCACTCAAGGAGCGCCTGGCGGCGCTCGCGCCCTACACCATGCGCGTCAAGGAATGGCAGAACGAAGTCGTGTTCCTGCACGAGGTGGCGCCGGGCGCGGCCGATCGCTCCTACGGCATCCACGTCGCCCAGCTCGCCGGTCTCCCGGCTGCCGTCGTGACGCGTGCCGAACAGGTGCTGGCGGCTCTCGAGAAGGGCGAGCAGTCGGGCGCGGTGACGCGGCTTGCCGACGACCTGCCGCTCTTTGCCGCCGCCCCGGCGCGTCCAGTCGGCGCTGTCGCCGGCCAGAAAGAATCGGAAGTCGAGAAGGCGCTCGGCGAGATCAATCCCGACGAGCTCTCGCCGCGCGAAGCGCTCGAACTGCTCTACAGCCTGAGGCAGCGCCTCAAGCCTTAAAACTGGCTACAGCGTCTTTCGCGCCAGTGCCGCACCCTCGGCGAGCGCGCGCAGCTTCGCGTACGCCGTCGCCAGCGTCATCGGCGCCATGCCGCAGTTGGTGCAGGCCTGGATGCGCTCGGGATCGACATACTTCGTCGCGAGCTTCAGGGTCGCCGCCACTTCCTCCGGCGTCTCGACCTTGTCGGATGCGACGTCGATCGCGCCGACCAGCACGGTCTTGCTGGGCAGCAGCTTCATCAGCTCGGGCGGCACGTGGCTCTCGCGGCATTCCAGCGAGACCTGCTGGATCCTGCTGCGGTCGAGCGCCGGGAAGGTCTTCTCATATTGCCGCCAGCTCTCGCCGAGCGTCTCCTTCCACTTGATGTTGGCCTCGATGCCGTAGCCGTAGCAGATGTGGACCGCTGTCGTGCACTTCAGCCCCTCGGCCGCCTTCTCCAGCGCCGGCACGCCCCATTCCACGGTCTCGTCGAGATAGACATTGAAGGCGGGCTCGTCGAACTGCACGACGTCGACGCCGAGCTTCTCGAGGTCCTTCGCCTCCTGGTTCAAGAGCTCGGCGAAGGCGAATGCCATCTTCACCCGGTCGCCATAGAAGCCGTCGGCCAGCGTGTCGATCAATGTCATTGGTCCCGGCAGGGTGAACTTGAGCCTGCGGCTGGTCGCGGCGCGGGCGATGCGCGCCTCGCGCTCGTGCACGAATTTGCGCCGCTTCAGCGCCGACGTGACGGTCGGACAATCTGCATCGTATCGATTGTTGCGGATGCCCATGCGCACTTTCTTGTCGAAGTCGACTCCGTCGACCTCGGCCAGGAAGCCGTGCACGAAGTGCTGCCGCGCCTGCTCGCCGTCGCTCACGATGTCCAACCCGGCTTCTTCCTGGCGGCGGATGGCGAGCGCCGTCGCGTCGTCCTTGGCTTCGAGCAGCGGCGCGCCGGTGAGCGTCCACGGCGCCCACAAGACGTTGGGCGTGGCGAGCCACGAGGGTTTCGGCAGGCTGCCTGCCAGCGTCGTCTCGAACATCGCTTTTCCTCCCTACTCCGTCATCCCGACCGGAGCCGAGCGCAGCGAGGCGGAGTGGGACCTATTCTGTTGCTCCGTCGACAAGAAGAGGTCCCTCGACTGCGCCGCCCTTCGGGCGGCTTCGCTCGGGATGACGGGAAATTGGTCATTTGTCGCTGAATTCGAGTTCTGCCCGCGTCTCGGGCGGCAAGACATGGCCGAACGTCCCGGGTGCGCGCCATTGCAGGGTGCCGAAGGCACCGCAGCTCTCGCACACCGAGCGCCAGGTCTCGTGCTGGGCGGCGCAGGCGGTGCAGCGCCAGGCACGATCGGCCGGCGCGTCGGCGGCGCGGGCCAGCCAGTCGTGCACCTTGGCCTGAGCGGCGCCCGATCGCTCCTCGACCTCGGCCATCAGGCGGCAGACGCGTACCGGCGGGCTGGTGCCGCCGGCGATCTCGAGATGCCGCCGCGCCTCGCCCCACAGGCTTGCCTCGAGCGAGGCCTGGGCCAGCGCCAACTGGCTTTCGATGTCGTTCTCGTTGTGCGTCACCAGCCGACGGATGACGCCGATGCGCTTCAGCGGATCGTTCTCGCCCGACGCTTCGAGGTAGAGCAGGGCGAGATCGGGGTGCGGCGCCAGCGCCCATCCGCGTTCCAGGGTCTTCTGCGCGCGCCTGCCATCGCCGGCCTTGATCTGCAGTCCGGCGAGGCGCTGGGTGACGGCGATGCGCTCGGGCGCCAAAGTAAAGGCTTCGCGCGCCAGCGTGAGCGCCTCGGCGGCATTGCCGTCGCGCTCGGCGGCGCGGCTGCGCTCGACCAGCAGCAAGGCCTTCAACGTGCGGCCCCTGTCGTTGGTGACGACCTTGCGGCGCTCGCCGGTCTCCAGCGTCTCCTGTGCCGCCTTCCACTGGCCGGTCTGCGCCTGCATGTCGAACAGCGAATGCACCACCCAGGGCGTCTGCGGCTTCAATTGGAAAGCGCGCTGGGCATAGGCCAGCGCCTTGGCCTGGTCGCCCTCGCGCAAGGCCTGGCCGATCAGGCCGCGCAAGCCGAGGAAAGCGGTGTGCTCGTCCTCCAGCATAGCGGTGAAGGCGCGGTTGGCGCCGTCGCGGTCGCCGGCAAGCTGGGCGGCCTGCGCCGACAGCAGGAGCGTGACCGGCGGCTCGGCCAGAAGCTGCTCGGCCTTCCTGGCGTATCTCTGCGCCTCGGCGCCGTCGCCGGCGGCGACGGCGGCTAGTCCCTGCGTCAGCGCGCGATAGCCGCGCTGCTTGCGGCTCTCGCCCCAACCTTCAAGCAGGGCGAACGGCGCGCCGACGATCCAGCGATAGAGCAGCCAGCCGCCGATGCAAAGCCCGACCAGGACGATCAGCGCAACCAGCAGCACGCCGACGCTGCTGTCGAGCCGCCAGCCCTGCCATTCAGCAGTGACCGTGCCCGGCCGCTCGGCGAGCCACACGGCGCCAAGCATCGCCACGGCGGCGACGGCGAACCAGACCAGGACGCGTAGCGTGGTCATCGGATCAGCGCGGCCTTCGACGGGACGGGTGGCGGCACATCGTCAGCGCGCCGCGCCCAGAAGGTTGACGGCGTAGACGGCGAGCTGGTCGAGACTGCGCTTGGCGGCGAGATGGGCGTCGGCCCTGGCGAGCCAGGGCGACGTCGCCTGGCTGGTCTGCGGCGGCAGCGATTTCACCAGTTCGACTGCCTTGGCGACGTCGCCGGCATGCAGGGCCTGTTCGGCGCGCGCCAGCTTGGCTTCGGTGGTGTCGCCCGGCATGTCGCCGACGCGGCGCAGCGACACGAGCCCGCGCAGCTTGCTCATCAGCCGCTCGCCATAGGAATCGTCGGCCAGGTCCTCGGCCAGGGCCGCCTTGGCGACGGCGGGAAACGCCGCATCGAGCGCGGCGCGCGAGGCGACGCCGGTCTGCGCATGGGGCTGCAGGGCGATCACGAACTCGCCGAGTTTGGCGTCGCCCTGCGCCAGCGGCTGCAGCAGGTTGAGTTCGGGAGCAAACGGCATGCCGGCATCGATCGACGCCGCGAGCCGCGCCGTCAGGCCGATCAGCATCGAAGCCCGCGCCGCCGTCATCGCCTTCTGCTCGCCGTTGCTCCGCTGGCCGACAGCATCGCTCAGTGCCTTGGCCTGGTCGCGCTGGCTGGAAACGGCTTGATCGAGCGCGCCGAGCGTGGCGCGCAGGGACGCGATCTCGCGCGTCAGCACGGCAATCTCTTTTTCGGCCTCGACGTTGCTTGGCGTCGGAGCCGGTGTCGGCGGCGGTGCCGCGCTGGCCGCGGGGCGCTGCTCCAGCGCTTCGACGCGGCTGCGCAAGTCGCGGATCGAGGGATCAGGACCGGCGGGAGCCGTCGTCGGCCGCTCGGCAGCCGTGGCGGACACCGCGCGCAGGCGCTTCTCGAGATCGTCCAGACGCGCCGTCAGTTCCTTGCGTGCCGTATCGACGGCGGCGTTGGCGACGGTGGTGACGTCGGCCCTCACTGCCTGCAGATCGACGCCGGGTGGCGTCGGCGCGGCAACTTGGCCGCGCCACAAGTCGCGCACCTGGGGCGGCCAGTACGGGAGCGAGATCAAGGCTGCGGCCAGCACGAGCACCGCGGCGAGCACGCCGACCACGAAGGCGCCGACCACGCCCAGGCCACGCCGCACCATGACGGGCGGGGCAGGCGGCGGCGCCGCGGGTTCGTCGGGGGCGGGAGTAGTGTCGCTCATCGTCGCCGGTCCTTGTACAGGGGCTTCGGCCAGTCGGTCGATCTCGTCGAGCACGGCCTGGCGGCTGGGTCGCTTTGCCGCCGCCGCCGACTTGAACGGCAGGCCCGCCGCCGGCACGAGAGCGGCCGGGCTGATGGCAACGGCGGTGACGTCGCGCAGGTTGGCAGCCAGGCCCGCATCCTCGACCATGCTGGCGAACACCGACGCCGCACGTGGCGAGAAGAAGGTGACGACATCGAGCGCGCGCGCCTCGAGCGCGGCACGCGCCGAGTCGGGCAGGCTGGTTTCCTCGCGGGCGTCGTAGAGCGCGAAGCGCTTCACCTCGAAGCCGGCCGGTTGCAGCAGCGCGCCTAGATCGACTGCAACCTCGCGGCCCGACACGTGCAGCAACGGGCCGTCCTTGGGATCGAGTCGCTGGCGCGCCAGCTCGGCCAGGGCCGCGCCGTCGCCCGCCGCCGAAGTGACGGCGCTGAAGCCCAGCCCTTCAGCCGTGCTGGCGGTGGTGTCGCCGACGGCCAGGATCGCCCGGCCGCGCTGTTCGCTCGCCTCGGCCAGCGCGCGCGCGCCGTTGGCGCTGGTCAGCAGCACCGCCTGGCAATCCGCCAGGGCGGCGGAGAACTCCGCCGGGGGATGCAGGTACTCCAGCCGGAACAACGGCGCGATGACCGGCGTGTGGCCACGCTCTGTCAGCGCTGCGGCCAGCGCCGTCGCCTCGCGTTCCGGCCTTATGATCAGCACGCGCATCGGCTCTCCGTAGCGGGCGGCGTCAGCCGACGCAACGCCCTCCGTCACGTCGGGAAGCTAGAGAAGAATGACGCCCTCGAGCGCCAGCAATTGCCGCTTGGTCGGCAAACCCTTGCCGCCGGAGAAGCCGCCTTCCCTGCCGCCGGCACCCCGCACGCGATGGCAGGGCTGGATGATCGGAATCGGATTGCGACCGCAGGCCATGCCGATCGGCCGCGGTCCCGAGCCCACGATCATCGCCAGGCCGCCATAGGTCGCGGTCTCGCCATAGGGGATGTCGTTCATCGCCGACCACACGCGCTTCTGGAAGTCGGTGCCGTGGGCGGCGAGCGGCAGGTCGAAGCGCTTGAGCTTTCTGGCGAAGTAGCGATCGAGTTGGCGCGCCGCATCCTTCAGCACCGGACTGGCTGCTTCGTCGCGCGAACGCTCGCCTGCGGTGGCCCAACGCACGGCGGTCACGGCGTCGTGATCGGCTTCGATTGCCAGCCGGCCGACCGGGCTGTCGACGTAACAAATCGTCATGAACCGAGCGTAGCGTCGGCCGTCGGCTTTTGCCAATCTAGGAGCCAGTATGTGTGGGGGAGAAAGAGAGCGTCGGTGACGTCGTGGATCACAAGACGCGCCCTGCTCGGCGGTGCCGCCGCACTGGTGCCGGTGACGACGCTCGCCCAGCAGCAATCGCCACCACCGCCACCGCGCCAGACGCCACCGCCTCCGCGCCAGCCTCCGCCGCGCCCACCGGCCACCGATACCGGTCCGGTCGTGATCTTCGTCCATGGCAACGGCGATTCGAGCGCGCTCTGGATCAACAACCTCTGGCGTTTCGAGGCCAACGGGTTCAAGCGCAACCAGCTCTTCGCCATCGACTTCGCCTATCCCAGTGCACGACGCGAGGACGCCAAGCCCGAGCTCTTCTGTTCCTCGGCCGAGGAGCAGATGAAGGAGCTCGCCATTTTCGTCGAGCAGGTGCTGAAGGCGACGGGTCGGCGCAAGGTGGCACTGGTCGGTTCCGCGCGTGGCGGCAACTCCATCCGCTCTTACCTGAAGGACGGCGGCGGCGCCCAGTTCGTGAGTCACGCGGTGCTGTGCGGCACGCCCAACAAGGGTGTCGTCAATTCCGACAGCCTGCTGGTCGGCAGCGAGTTCAATGGCGCCTATGCCTTCCTCAGGCATCTCAACGCAGGCCCGGACGATCTCATCCTGGGCGTCGCGATGATGGCGATCCGGTCGGACACCAACGACAAGTTCTCGCAGCCCGACGGGCGCTTCGTCGGTGCGCCAGGCAAGCCCACGGGCGTGGGCTACGACTCGTCCGGGCTGCGCGGCGCCAGGAACGTCATCCTCGACGGCCTCGACCATCGCGAGGTGGCGTTCAACAAGCTCGCCTTCGGCGCCATGTTCGAGTTCATCACGGGCAAGCCGCCCGGCAACCTGTTCATCACCCAGGAGCCGCTGCCGGTGTTGAACGGCAAGGTGACCGGCGTCGCCGACGGTGGCGTATACACCAATCTTCCGGTGGCCGAGGCCGAGGTCGAGGTCTTCGAGATCGACGGCAGGACCGGCGAGCGCAGGACGACCACGCCGGCGCATCGCAAGCTGACTGGCAAGGACGGCGTTTGGGGTCCGTTCATCGGCCGCGCCGATACCTGCTACGAGTTCGTGCTGCACGTGGCGGCGCAGCCCATTACCCACACCTATCGCTCGCCCTTCCTGCGCTCGAGCGACGTGGTGCATCTCAGGCCCGGCATCTTTGCCAAGGGTGACGAGCAGGCGGCGGCCGTCGTCACCATGAGCCGGCCCAGAGGCTATTTCGGCGTTGGCCGCGACAAGTTCAGTCTCGACGGCAAGGTGCCGCCCGGCATCAACGACGGCGTGCCCGGCGTCTCGACCGGCAAGCTCGCTTTCGAGGCCGGCCCGCGCACCGTACTGGCGGTGTTCAACAACGAGATCATCGCGGCCCGCACCTGGCCGGTGAAGGAAAACCACCTGGTGGTGGCCGAGTTTCTCAATTGACTCTTTCCGGCCGCCGACTCGTCGTCACTTGTCGTACGTGTACCGGAAATTGCAGTGGCTTGCGCCCTGCATGATGGTCTGCGTGCGTTCGAGCTTGAGCTTGGGGTCGTAGCCCTCGCAGAACGCGCCGTCGCGATTGCACGACAGCAGATGGCCGATCTCGCCGAGGCCCATCGCCTTGTAGGTCTCGGCGTAGCGGCAGCGGACGACGTCGAAAGTGAAGGTCGTGTCGCTCTGCTCCTTGACCTCGATCTCGAGCGCGCCGCCCTTGGTCCACAGCGGCATCACGTCCTGGAACGCCTTCAGGGACGTGCCGCCCGGCGCCGCGGCGGCGAAGGCGCGCGCCTGCTCGATGGCCGAGCGGCGTACGGATTCTGCAATCGTCGTCTTCGCGACCGCCTCGCCGTGGCTCTCCTTCAGGGTGACATACACCTCCTTCAGGATCTCGGCCTCGATCTTGCGTTTCTCCAGCATCGAGAGGCCTTCGGGGTGGGCGGACGTCGTGGCGCTCTGGGTCGCGGGGCTCTGGCTCATGGCTGGCTCGCTGCTTCGGTAAGGTGCGGAACGATCCGCGGCGATCCTATCAGGCCGGGAATGCCGAGTATGCAACGACGGATGGTCTTGACATCGGCCTTCTGCGATGAAATATCCGCCCACCATGACGCTGTTCGCTCCTTTCCGGTCGCGACGCCGCCGCTCACGAGAGCGGTGTGAAGACGCGCGCGCGTAACAGACGCGCCGTATCGAAGCCGCTGGAGAGACCGGGCGGCTTCCATCCTTCCCTCTTCTCCAGTCGGCCCCTCCCAAAGGCCTAGAAGTTCGCGAGAGAGAAGACCATGACCAGCAACAAGACCAAGATCTTCATCGACGGCCAGCACGGCACCACCGGGCTGCAGATCCTCGACCGGCTGAAGGACCGGCCCGACATCGAGCTGCTCGAGCTGCCGATGGCCGACCGCAAGGACCTCGGCAAGCGAGCCGAGATCGCGAAGGCAGCCGACATCGCCGTGCTCTGCCTGCCCGACGCCGCGGCAAAGGAGCTGGTCGCAGCCTTGGGCGACTCCGACACCGTCGTGATCGACGCCAGCACTGCCCATCGCGTGGCCGACGGCTGGACCTACGGCTTCCCCGAGATGGCCAAGGACCATCGCAAGAAGCTGCTCGCCTCCAATCGCATCTCCAATCCGGGATGCTATCCGACGGGCGCCATCGCCATCCTCCGTCCGCTGGTCGATGCCGGCATCGTGCGTGCCGATTCGACGCCCGCCGTGTTCGGTGTCTCGGGCTACACCGGCGGCGGCAAGGAGCTGATCGCCGTCCACGAGCAGCCCGGCGTCGAGCCGTTCGGCCTCTACGGGCTGGAACTGACGCACAAGCATGTGCCCGAGATGAAGAAGTACTCTCATCTCCAGCATGCCCCGATGTTCGTGCCGTCGGTCGGCCACTACGCCCAGGGCATGCTGGTGATGGTGCCGCTGACGCGCGACATCGTGACGAAGAAGGTGAGCGCCAAGGACGTGCACGGCGTGCTGGCCGACTACTATGCCGGCGAGACCTTCGTGCCGGTGCGGCCGCTCGCGGACCGCAAGTGGCTGGAGCGCGACCGCTTCCTGCGGGCCGACCGGCTGGTCGATACCAACACCATGGAACTCGCCGTCTATGGCAACGAGGCCGAGGAGCAGATCCTGGCAGTCGCCTCGCTCGACAACCTCGGCAAGGGCGCGTCGGGTGCGGCGGTGCAGTGCATCAACCTGAAGACGGGGGTCGACGAGACGACCGGACTCACGGTCGCAGCGTGATTCCCGTTTTCCCGACCGGAGCCGAACGCAGCGAGGCGAAGCGGAAGGATCTGTTCTGTTGCCGCACCGCCCTTGGGCGGCCTTGCTCGGATGACGCTCTCACAGCGGCTTTTTCAGCTGCGCTGCCATCTGCAAAATCAGGCCCGTGAGATTGCTCACGTGCAATGCGTGCAATCGCCTTGCGGCTGTGATTGGTGCGTGACGTCGCGCTGAGCCGTGTCACCGTCTGCCTGACCCGGCGTTTATACTCCGACATGGTGTGGTGTTCCGCAGCGCCGCGCCGCGAGGCTGCCGGTGCGATGCCGGCTGCCGGCACAGGGGTGTGTCGCCGGGCTGCGGCGCGAGAAGAGACGTAACGCATGCTCATGGGTTCAGGGCTGCGGCGCCCGATGATGCGCCCCATCGGCAGTGCGCCGGATGTTGCCACAGTGTGGATCGGTGACGGCGGCGTGGCGCGCGCCCGGACGTGGGCGCCTGCAACCGCCGGCCTGGGCTGGTTCGACCTGCTGCTGATCTGCATCTTTCTCGTCGGCCTCTACACGAACTACACCATTATGCTGTCCGACAAGGTGCCCCTGCCGTCGGCGCCGGCGGGCATCGCCGGACTGATCCTGCTATGGCGGCGACGCAACGACATTACGTCGCGCGCACTCGTGGGCTTCTGCGCGATCATCGTCCTCTACCTGCTGTCGGTGATCTCGGCGCCCGGCATCTCCTGGCTGCCGCGGCGGACGAACGGCCTGATCCAGCTCACATACTCCTTGGTCGCAGGCTACGGTCTGTTCCTTACGGTGCGGGCGGCCGACCGGCGCCAGATCGCCACCTTGTTCCTCTCCTTCTCGCTCGTGATCGTCGTGGGATGCCTGCTCGAGGCCTATGGCGGCCTGCGCCCGATCAGCGATGCCGTGCGCAACGTGCTCTATCGCAAGGGTGTCTACGAGAACGACCTACGTGACCTGCTGTTCTACAACCGCGTGCGCCCGAAATTCTTTGCGTCCGAGCCGGCCAGCGTCACGTTCTGCTACACGCTTTTCACCTTCACCTGGTTCGTGGCGAGCCCGTGGCGCTGGAAACTGCCCCTCTACCTCGCCCTGGTCGCCGTTGGACTGTTCGCCATGCCAGGGCCGACCTTGCTGCTGATGCTGTTCCTGCTGCTGCCCTACCTGCTGTTCCTCGACAGCCGGCGCAACGGCCGTATCGACGCGACGCGCTTCCTAGTCGTTGCGCTGGTCGCGGCGCTGTTCGGCCTGGCGGCGATCTTCCTCGGCAAGACACTGTTCGCCGAGCGCCTGGAGTCGATCACTTCCGGCAACGATCCCAGCTTCTTCTATCGCGTGCAGGGCCCCGCGCTCGCCGGGCTCGACATCATGGGCCGCTATCCGATCACCGGAGCCGGCCTGACAGGCGAGCCCGTCATCGAACGCGAGATCACCAACCTGTATCTGCGCTCGCGCTTCTACTCCGCAGGCTGGCAGATCGTCTCGCCCGCGACCGAGCTCTTGATCAACTATTTCTGGCTGCACTGGATCTACCTCGGCTTCGTCTGGGGCGTCGTCATGATCGGAGTCATCACCGCATGGCTGCGTGTGCTCGGTGTGCCCAGCGCCGCTTTCTGCTGGGTGACCTGGGCGATCCTGGGCCAAGCCTCCGGCGCGTATGTCGGCCCGACCTGCTGGGCCGTGCTGTTCCTGGCCGCCGCCGCTTCCTTGCTGTATCAGCGGACTGGCACTGCTTCCCCCGTGCCGCTGGCGACGGCTCGGCGACCGTTGCATCTGCGAGAGGTGTGAGTGCGATCGGCACATGCCAATCCCGATCCTCCTGGTCGATGACGACGCTCTCTATCGCGAGGTGATGACCGGCGACCTCGAGGATCGCGGCTTTGCCGTGGCCGCTTTCGCCGATGGTCCTGCCCTGCTCACCAAGCTCGACGGGCGCATCGAGGCGGCGGTGGTGCTGGTCGACTGGACCCTGCCGCATCTCTCGGGCCTCGACCTGCTGCGCGCGATGCGCCAGCGCGGCTGCGGGCTCCCCGTCGTCTTCCTGACCGGGCGGTCGGGCGTCGAGCACATCGAGCAGGCGCTGGTGGCCGGCGCCGTCGACTTCATCGACAAGGCCTGCGATATCGACGAGCTGGTGCTGCGGCTGCGCCGCATCGTCGTCGGCCGCTGAGCGCCCGTTTCACATGGTGCGGCTATCGTAGGCCCATTGCAGCAGGGCCTGCCGCTGGCGTGGCCGGCAAAAGGGATCGCCCGGCTCGCAGTTCGCCCGCACCTGGGCGGCGTGGCGTCGGAATGCCTTCCAACGCCGAATCTGCCGACTGTCCTCGTCCGCCAGGCGGCGACCCATGTAGTAGCGACAATACCATTGGAACCAGCCGCGCGGGTCGTCGGGGTGGATCCAGCCCTTGCGTCGCCATTCCGACAGCTTCTGGCTGGCATCGACGCCGAAGTAGTTCAGCGAGCAGTCGCGGCGGCGTGGCGACAGCTTGGCGCTCTTGAACCAGCTGGCCGGAAATTCCTTGCGGCAGTCCGTCATGTACTTGCCGCAGAAGACGCCGAGCGCGAGCATTTCCTTGGGAGTCAGGTCGGGCGAGAAACCGGGATCGAAGCTGCGTCCGACGGGCGCCGACAGACGATACCTGTACCCCCTCTGCATGCGGTCGTTGACGACGATGATCTTGTGCACGGACATGTGGCGTAGCCTATCCGTACCACTACCGAAGTCCGCAGGCAGAAAAAAGCTTCGGGACGGTCCAGATCACGAAGGTGTGCGCCAGCGATAGCCGAAGGCGCGGGCGTTCTCGAGTTCGGTGAAGCTGCTGTCGATCGCCCTGAACTTGTTGCGGATGCGCCGGATGGCGCTGCGAACGTTCACCCAGAAGCCCTTCTCCCCGTGGCCCGACAGGAAGCCCTTGTAGTGCAGCCTGTCGTAGACGGTCCGGTTGTCGACGCAGCTGCCGGCATGGCTGACGAGCAGCACCACGATCGCGAGTTCGCCGGCGGTCAGGCGGACCTCGACGCCGTCCCACCATGCACGTCGCTGCGACAGGTCGATGACCAGCCTGCCGCAGACGATCTGCTCCGTCGGCGCGGCGCCGTCGCGGGCCGGGTTCGCCGCGCGCTGCAGGGGCGGATCGGCGTCGAAGCTCTGCACGTCGAAGCCCTGCCTCGCCAGCACCGCCGCAAGTCTTGCCCGCGTCTCGGGGTCGCCCTCGACCAGAAGGACGCGGACCCGGGAGGAAGTCGAGGGGGACTTCACTTGCGCGTTGCCGGCATGGGCACGCTGGGCCAGCATGCAGGCGACGGCTTCGGTGAGGACGGCGGCCTGCATCGGCATGGCGATCCACGCTGCTGGTTGGACGGCTGGAGGCCTCAGGCCCGGCGGATAGCCCGTCACGATGACGAACGGAATGCCGCGCGCTTTCAGCAGCATGGCGATCGGCAGGCAAAGGTCGTCCTCGCCCGGTTTCAGTTTCAGGACGGCGCCAGCGAGCTCTGCTGTCCACGCGAGAGCACAAGCCTCCTGGGGCGAGTCGGTCGGACCAACCACGGTGTAGCCGTGCCCCTGCAGCGTGTCGCAGATCGAGTCGGCCATCAGAAGAGAACCCTCGACGACCAGGATGCGAGGACCTCGCAGCTTCGCCGAAGATGCCGTGATGTTCCAGGCAACGCCGACCGCCGACGTGTGCTCCGCGCGTCTTGTGAGGGTACGCGCGCCTTCACCCTCTGAGATGTCGAACACCCAACGCTCCCACTCCACGGCGCCGATGGATCCGCCGAACGGGTACCCCTACCTGCTCGGCGACCGACGCCGTCCCAATGAGCCGTCACGATGCATCCATAGAGAGAAGCAGGCAATCCAGGCTGTGTGGTGAACACGTGGAAGTCACGTCTATTACAACCCTCTGACAGCCACTGAATGCCGCGGGAAGTTGCCGAAAGGGCACACCGCGGAAGATGACTAGCGTTTCAACGCGTTGGCGAGGGTTGTTTATGCCGGCTGCCGGCAAGGGCTGAGCCCGCTCGCATCAGGGTGCTGCGAGTTTCTTGCCAACCGCAGCCCATCAAGAGCACGCTTCCCGTCATTCGACAGTGACTGCCGAAAGGGGGCGCCAATGGTTGCAACAGCATCGTTGCTCAATGCCGTGGATGAGCTCGCCAAATCATTCAACGGCCAGCTGCTCAAGCCGAACGACCTCGAGTACGAGACTGCACGAAAGGTGCACAACGGTCTCGTCGACAAGCGGCCCGTCGTGATCGCTCGCTGTCGCGGCGTGGCCGACGTCGTCGACGCGGTCAGGTTGGCGCGCGACGAGGGCCTGCGTGTCGCCGTGCGCGGCGGCGGCCACAACGTGGCCGGACGTTCGACGATCGACGACGGCATCATGATCGATCTGTCGCAGATGAAGGGCGTCCATGTCGATCCTCGCGCGCGCACCGCTCGCGCCCAGGGCGGCTCGACGTGGAACGTGTTCAACCGCGAGACCCAGCTGCACGGCCTTGCCTCGACGGGCGGCGTCGTGTCGTCCACCGGCATCGCCGGCCTCACCCTGGGAGGAGGGCTGGGCTGGCTGATGGGCAAGCATGCGCTCGCCCTCGACAACCTTCTCTCGGTCGAACTGGTGCTCGCGGACGGCCGGGTCGTGCGGGCAAGCGAGGGCGAGAACGACGACCTGTTCTGGGCATTGCGCGGCGGCGGCGGCAATTTCGGCGTCGCCACCACCCTGGAATATCGCCTGCACCAGGTCGGTCCCACGATCACCGGCGGACTGATCGCCTGGCCGTTCCAGGATGCATGGGACGTGCTGCGCCGGTTCCGTGACGTCACAGCCGGGCTGCCCGACGAATTCACCGTCTTCGGCGGCCTGGTGCATGCGCCGGATGGCTCGGGCACGAAGCTCGCAGCGATCGTGCTCTGCCATTGCGGACCGCGGGCCGACGGCGAGAAGGCGGTGCAGCCGATCAAGGCGTTCGGCACGCCGGCCGTGGATGCGATCGGTCCGATGCCGTACGCGGCGATGAACGCCATGCTCGATGCGGCGTACCCGGCGGGAGCCTTGAATTACTGGAAGTCCAACTTCCTCGGCGCGCTGTCGGATGACGCCATCCGCACCATGATCGACTGCTTCGCCGAGTGCCCGACCGCGATGGGCCAGATGCTGCTCGAGAACTTCCACGGCGCCGTTACCCGTGTCGATCCGACGGCCACCGCCTTCCCGCATCGCACGCCCGGCTACAACTTCCTGGTGCTCGGGGAATGGATGGATCGCGCGCAGAACGACATCTGCATCAAGTGGGCGCGCGATTCCTATGCGGCCATGCAGCCGTTCATGGGAGGCGGCCGATACGTCAACTACATCGGCGACGATGAGCAAGGCGACGCGGTGATGACCGCCTATGGGCCGAACTATCACCGGCTGCAGCAGGTCAAGGCGGCCTATGATCCGGAGAATTTCTTCCGCATGAACCAGAACATCCCGCCACGTTCCTGAGGCCGACCTTGTATTGGTCCGCCTCGGGAGCAGGTCCGCCGTGCGGCGGTCGTTTCTCCCGAGGCGGTGGTTCGGCCAAGAAGATCACCGCTGGACACGGGTCCCGCTTCTCGGCCAACACCGGAGCGCGATCCAGGCCAGGGCTGCACCGAGCAGCACGCCGCCGGCACTGAATGCGAAATCGTTGAAGGAGGCCTGGCGGCCTGGGGCAAAGGCCTGACCGCATTCGAGGACGGCGGCATAGCCCGTCAGGAGAAGACACTGCGTGGCAAGTACCGGTGGTGACCTTCGCGACGTCAGGCCGAGAACCAGGGCAGTGCCGAGGTAGGCAAGAAGGTGTTCGGCGTGGCCGCCCAGCGGCGTCCGGGTCATGGCCTGCGCCGGCGCCCAGGCAAGAACGGCAAGGGCTAAGACGCAAATGATCGATGCTGTTCTGGCAAACATGAAAAACGCACTTCGCTCCGTGAGTCTGCACGGTCCCAGCCGCGTTGTTGGCCGCAGCAGACAACGCAATGGCGCGGACTTCCAATGACCAAGCTGGGGCGCTGCTCCCGCCCTTGCCAAAAAATCTTCAAACGCGCGTGACATTTTGAGGGCGTAGCCCGCCGGCCATTGCGACTTGCGCGATTACGCCGCACGCTTCTCCATGCGGCGGCATGTCGACCGCAAATCTGGTCCGAGTCACAGGGAGGAAAAAGAGTGGGGGCACGGAGGCAGCAAATACTCCTCAGTGCCCCCGCCTCCTTGTTCCGAGAGTTATGAGCCGATCGCAACGAGGGCTCGTCTTGAAATCCAACGCCGGTTACACGCGAGGAAAGCCGCGGCTGCTATCGCCGTAGGGCGGCCATGGCGCGTCGACGTCGCCCTCGCGCGATGAGCGGCCAGACCGGTCCGGCTCCGACGGTTCGGAGATCCGCCGCAGTGCATCGCCGGCGCCAGGGGCGCGGTCGGTCGCGAGATCACCCAGGGTGATCATACCGACCAGGCGCTTGCCCTGGTCGACAACCGGCATTCGCCTGATCTGGCGTCGCGCCATCGCATCCTCGATCTTCTCGACGGAGTCGTTTTCAAAGCACCAGCATACATCATCGGTCATCACGGCGTGCACCGGCGTCGTGTCCGGACGCATTCCATCTGCGGTGGACCTGACCACGATGTCGCGGTCGGTGATGATGCCGAGCAGTCGACGGCCGTCGCACACCGGCAGCGCGCCGACGTTGAGATCGTCCATCAACCGCGCCGCCTCGCGGATCATCGCGTCGGGTCGCACCGTGACTACATCGCGTGTCATGACTTCGCCTGCGCGCATGATTTTCTCCTTTTCGATTGCGGGCTTGCGCCATGAATTCAAGGTTCCAGCGATCGGATCGGTTGCGCGGTCTCTGCGTGCAAGATCCTCACCGGGTTTCGGGGAACGCATCCGGATAGAGACGGCGCGCCGCTTCAACGAGCCAGGATCCTGCCGATCCCATACTCTGTGGCGGCAGTGTCGTCTCGGCCTTGCGGCCGTTGACGTCGTCTCCCAGCCATACGGTCATTCCGCCGTCCCAAAGTGTCTGGTGACCGCAATTGATCTTCCGGCTGTAGAGTGCGGCGATCGCGTCGTCGAGGTCGAGCATTGGTGTCACTACGCGAGCCGGCGCCGCTGGTTCCACCCTGCTGCCATCGGCCAATCGGCAACCGGACCACGGTCCGCAGGTTTCACTCTTCGGTAGAAACTGAACGGAGGCCGCCCGTGGAGCGAACCATCGTCGCCAAGTTCGACACCCGTCGCGATGCCGAGATCGCCGTCGAGCACCTCGTCCAGGAGCACGGCATCGACCGCGCCGATATCTTCGTTCGCGCGCCAGGCGCGGCGAATACCGCCGGCACCCGGGCCGCCGGAGCCGATGTCGAAAGCGGCCATCCCGGTGTCGAGAAGCGAGGCCAACCCGAGCTCGCGGGACCGATCGAGGTCTCGGTCGAATGCGAGGCAGGCCGCGCCACCCTTGTAAAATCGACGCTGGAAAAAGACGGCGCGACCGCGCTGCGGATGGAATAGGCCCTAGGCCGTCCGACGCATGGTCCTTCGCTCGGTAACTCAGCGTGGCTTGGCGCTCTCGCGCAAGCGGGTGACGTGGTCGAGATGGCTCTGCGCTCGACGCCGCGATCTACGCCGGCGGCCACGTCCGCGATTCCCGCGGCAACCTCTACCCCGGTCGCTTCGGCAGCGACCGAGCCTGGGAAGGCAATGCCGGCCTTGCGATACTGACAGTCGGCGGTTAGTTCGACGCGTATTTGAACGAAGGCAGGTCCTTCAGCGCGTCCTTCGTTGCGCCCGGCATCACGATCTTGCGATCCATCGTCTTGAGCTGCTCGTAAGGCAAGACGACCAGTTTCTCGCCGATACCGAGGAATCCGCCCACTGACAGCACGACATAAGGTGACTTGCCGCTCTCCGCGATGATGATGTCGTCCACCTTGCCGACCGTGTCATCGGCTTCATTGACCACCGAGGATCCGATGACCTTGCTGGCACGAAAACCGGTAGCCATCTTGACCACATCGACCTTCGTGAGCTGGACGGTCTGGGGCGTACCCTGCGCCAGCACGAACATGGGCGTCGCCAGCGCGGTTGCTGTAGCAATGGCGGCGGCACTGAGCATGAAGCGCATGGCAAGACCTCTCAGTTCGGCTGTGGCGCCTCAACGTCGGGTCATCGCGGTCGTTCCGCTTTTTCGCCACGACATGTAACCGACCGGAAGTCTTGACGTTGTTCCGCTAGAGTGCGGCCGCGCCCTTCGGGTTTTCCCCGCACTTCAAGCCCACCCGACGGAGGCATTGCGGGTGGGCTTTCTCTTGCCTAATGGCCTTCCGGATCTAGGTGCCATTCCCTGACCCAAGCCAACCCTGTCGGCTGGAGATCCCGCAACGTGTCCGTCGCGGATCCCGCGAGAAGTCCCGTGGGGATCCCAAGGGACAGGGAGATGCAGCAGCGGCGGCGGCGCTCGAGTGGTGGGTGTCCCGCGAAGACGTTTGCAGTCGGCCAGACCGCCTCGAGTAAGGCAGACGGCGTGCTGGCGCGATCGACCGGGTCGGGCGAGATGCGCCCGAGCGCCGCTCCGCAACTTGCCCGGCGCGGCTGGCCGCCGCTGCGACGGCAGGTCAAGCCCGCCCGCCACTGCCTGCCGCGAGGGGGCGGCGCAAGATTCGGAAATCATTGTTTGGACAGCAGGCCTGATGACATCTCGTGCTGCATCGGGCATGTCTCATCGCGCCGAAACTCCCGGAGGCGTCTTCCCCTCGATGGCTGCGACTGGCCGCAATTTTTTGCTTGCAGCCTTGATGCTCGCCCTGGTCGCTGTCGCGGCGTTCGCCCTGCCATCGGCCATGTGGGCCTGCCTGGTGGCGGCCCTCCTGGGACTCGCAGGCATCGTGCTGTTTCGTGGCAACGGCTGGCGCACAGGTTCGCTGCTGGCGGCGGCGCTGGCGCTGAGCCTTGCCCTGCTGGATGGCTTCGTCGGCCTGCTCACGCCCACGGCACACGGCGCCGGCCTGGTGCGCAAGGTCGAGCCGCGCTGGTGGCCCCAGCCGCATCCCGTTCTGGGTTTTCGGCCGGCGCCCGACAGCACCGCGGTGGCGGACGCCACGTTCAACGGCCAGCCGATCTACCACCAGACCTATCACATCGATTCCGAAGGCAGCCGCGTCACGCCCAAGGCGCCGGCGGGCGCCGATCTCTATCTCTTCCTCGGCGATTCCTTCATGTTCGGCCAGGGCATCGCCGACAACGAGACGCTGCCCTGGCTGTTCGCTACTGCCAACGACGGCAAGATACGCACCTTGAACCTGAGCGCGCCGGGCAACGCGCCAAACCACCTGGTGCGCGCCTTCGAGGCGGGCCTGCTCGATCGCTATGTCGGCCAGCCGGTGAAGGCCGTGATCGTCTGGATCATCCCGGCCCAGCTCGCGCGCACTACCGGCGACGGCTCGTGGCTCGGCTCCTCGCCGCGTTATGAGCTGGTGGACGGCAAGCTCGTGCATACGGGCTCGTTCACCGAGTACCGGTTGAGCCATCCGCTCGACGGCGCGAAGTACTACCTGGGCGAGCTCTTCCCCTTCATCGGCGCGATCGGCGAGAAGCAGCGGCAGGAGCAGCAGCTGAAGCTGTTCGTCGTGATGATGGCGAGGCTGCAGCAGTATGCGCGCGAAAAGTTCAACGCACCGCTGGTCGTGATCTATTCCTGGCCCGACGAGAGGTCCACCGGGCGTCATGGCGATTCGGAGATCGACCAGTCGGAACTGGTCAAGGTGATCACCCAGCTGCGCAAGCTCGGCATCGAGCTGATCCGCGTCGACGACGTCACCTCGGACCAGCCCACCGAGAAACTCATGATCCCGCACGACGGACATCCGACCATCGTCACCAACGAGCGGGTCGCCGCCGAGTTGAAGAAGCGTCTGATCAAGCCGTAGGCGAGTGCCGGCTCTGCCCGGCATCGCAGGCGCGCATTCTCGGCCGGTGGACGGCTTCGCATCACCCCGTCTACAGTGCCAAACTTAAGAAGCGGCAAACGCCGCGCGTTCTGGGAGGAACACCATGTCGTCGATCCATTCGCGTCTCGCGAAGATCATGCTTCCGCTGGCCGTCGCCGCCGGCCTGTCGGCGGCGCCGGCGCTGGCCCAGAAGAAGGGCGGCACGCTCACGGTCGGCGTCGAGCTCGACATCGCGGGTTTCGATCCGCTCAAGGTCGGCGTCTACGACACCTCGCCCAATATCGCCGCCAGCCTGTTCCTCGAGCAGCTCACCAGGCTCGGTGATGACGGCAAGCCCAAGCCCAGCCTCGCGCTGTCGTGGTCCCATTCCGACGACTTCAGGACCTGGACCTTCAAGCTCCGGCCCGACGTGAAATTCTCGGACGGCACGCCGTTCAACGCCCAGGCCGTGGCCTTCAATTTCCAGCGCCAGAAGGATCCCAAGAACAACTGCCGCTGTGCCTTCTATATCGCCAACATCCTGAGCGTCGAACCCAAGGACGACCTGACGGTCGTCTATACGCTGAAGGACCCGTCGGTGAACTTTCCGGCGCTGCTGACGCGACCTGACCAGAACAGCACCGTTCATTCGCCGACGGCGATTCAGACCAAGGGCGACGACTACAACCGCAACCCCGTCGGCACCGGGCCCTTCGTCATCAAGTCGTGGACGGCGGGCGACCGCATGGTGCTGGAGCGCAACCCCGACTACTGGGACAAGAGCAAGCCCAACCTCGACCGCGTCGTGCTGCGGCCCTTGCCGGACGCGCAGTCGCGCTTCGCAAGCCTGGTTTCCGGCGAGACCGACGTGGTGTGGGCCGACGAGTACGAAGCCGACAACATCGCCCGGGCGCGCAAGAACAACGCGCTGAAGGTGCTCGAGTATGTCGGCTCGGGCGCCGGCGTCGCCGCCATCAACACCAAGGTGCCGCCGCTCGACGACGTGCGCGTGCGCCAGGCGCTGATCATGGCGATTGATCGTGCGAAGCTGTCGCAGGCCATGACCAACGGCCTCGCCCGGCCGGCCACCAACCCCTACGGCGAGGGCTCGTGGGTCAAGTGCAAGGACGACGGCGCGCTCAAGACCGACGCCAAGAAGGCGGCCGAACTGATCAAGGAGTACGGCAAGCCCGTACAGTTCAAGATGCTTTTCACGGCGACGCCGCGCGGTCGCGCCAACTCGCAGGTGCTGCAGCAGTTCTGGAAGCAGATCGGCGCCGACATGGAGATCGAGCTGGTCGACCAGGCGACTTTCCCGCCGCGCGCCTTCCAGCGCAAGTTCGACATCATCGGCTGGCGCATCGTCGATTTCCCCGACCCCGACGTGCAGATGTTCGCCAATTTCTACTCGAAGAGCCCGCTCAACCTCGCCAACTACTCCAACCCCGAACTCGACAAGCTGCTCGAGGAGTCGCGTGTCACGGCCGACGAGGGCAAGCGTACCGAGGCCTACTGCGCGATCAGCCGCCTGCTCAACAAGGAAGCGACCTGGATGTGGTTCTTCCAGAATACCTACTACGCCATGACCAAGGCCAAGGTGAAGGGCATCCCCAAGCTGTACGGCGGCGTCATCGACGTCTCCGACGCCTGGCTGGAATAGATGAATGTCCTCCGAGTCGCAGTGCTTCGCACTGCTGCGGTCGGAATGACGGTGTAGCGTCATGGCGAAATTCCTCGGCCGGCGGCTGCTCTACCTGCTGCCGGTCCTGCTTGCCGTCACGCTGCTCACCTTCCTGGTGGCTTCGCTGCTGCCGGGCGATCTCGCCACCACGATCCTGGGCGATCAGGCGACGCCCGAGAAGGTCGCTGCGCTGCGCGCCGAGATGGGGCTCGATCTGCCGATCTGGCAGCGCTACGGGATCTGGCTGTGGGACGTGCTGCACGGCGATCTCGGCCGCTCCTTCCGCACCGGCGAGACGGTGTGGGGCGCGGTGACCGCGCGCCTGCCGGTGTCGCTCGAGCTCATGGTCATCGGCGTGGTGCTGGCGCTGGTGATCTCGATCCCGCTCGCCATCCTGTGCGCGGTGAAGAGCGGCAGCGGCGTCGACCGCTTCTTCACCGGCCTCGCCTTCGGCAAGCTGTCGCTGCCCAACTACATGGTGGCCATCCTGCTGATCTACCTGTTCGCCGTGGAGCTGAACTGGCTGCCGGCGACCGGCTGGGTGCCGTTCCACGAGGATCCGCTGGCCAACCTCAGGAGCTTCATCCTGCCGGCCGTGACCCTGGCCTTCGCCGAATGGCCGGTGCTGATGCGGGTGCTGCGGTCGGACATGATCGCCACCCTGCAGGAAGACTACATCGCGATGGCCAAGGCCAAGGGCCTGCGGCCGGCACGCATCCTGCTGGTGCATGCGCTGAAGCCCAGCTCGCTCACCCTGGTGACGGTGGCCGGAATCAATATCGGCCGTCTGATCGGCGGCGCGCTGATCGTCGAAACCATCTTCGCCCTGCCGGGCATCGGCCGCCTGCTGGTCGGCGCCATCTACGCCCGCGACTTCATCATCCTGCAGGGCGTCGTGCTGTTCGTCGCCACAGGCTTCGTGGTCGTGAACTTCATCGTCGACATGCTCTACGCCGTGCTCGATCCGAGGATCCGCCATGGCCGTGCTTGAACTCGAAAGCGATGTCGCCACCGCCGCACCGCTGCGCCGCCAGCGTCGCGTCGGCGTCCTGTTCATCTGCTCCGTCGCCTGGATCGCGCTGATCGGCTTGGCCGCCATCTTCGCCGACTGGCTGCCGCTTCAAAGTCCTACCGACATGGACCTCCTGGCCAAGCGGGCCGCGCCCTTCAGCCCCGGGCACATCCTCGGCGCCGACCATCTCGGCCGCGACGAGCTCTCGCGCCTGATTCACGGCGGCCGCGTGTCGCTCACGGTCGGGCTTCTCGCGCCGGTGATCGGCGTCACGATCGGCGGCTGCCTCGGCATGCTGGCCGGCTACTTCCGCGGCCGGCTGGAAACATTCGCCGTCGGCGGCGTCGACGTGCTGCTGGCGTTTCCGCCGCTGGTCTTCGTGCTGGCGGTGACCGCCTTCATGGGCCAGTCGGTCGCCAACATCACCATCGTGATCGGCGTGCTGGGCATTCCCGCCTTCACCCGCGTCGCCCGCGCCGTCACCTTGACCTTGAGCGAGCGCGAGTTCGTCACGGCCGCCCGCGCACTCGGCGCGACGCACTCGCGCATCCTGATCCGCGAGCTCCTGCCCAACGTGGCGCTGCCGTTGCTCGCCTTCTTCCTGCTGGTCGTCGCCATCACCATCGTCGTCGAGGGCGCGCTCTCCTTCCTCGGGCTCGGCGTGCCGCCGCCGACCGCGAGCTGGGGCAGCATGATCGGCGAAGGCCGCGAGAACCTCGACATCGCGCCCTGGCTCGCTTTCCTGCCGGCCGGATTCATGTTCCTCACGGTGCTCGCCTTCAACGTCATCGGCGACACGCTGCGCGCGCTCACCGATCCGAGGCCTGGCGCTCTATGAGCGCACCGTTGCTGTCGGTCGAGGGCATCACCGTCGACCTGCCGACGCCGCGCGGTCCGCTGCGCGCGGTCGACGGCGTCGATCTCACGCTGGCGCCCGGCAGCACGCTCGGTATCGTGGGCGAGTCGGGCTGTGGCAAGACCATGCTGTCGCGCGCCGTCCTGCAACTGCTGCCCAAGCGCGCGAAACTCGGCGGCCGCATCATGTTCGCCGGCCGTGACCTCGTGACGTTGCCGGCCGAGGAATTGCGCCGTCTGCGCGGGCCCGAACTCGCCGTCATCTTCCAGGATCCGATGACCTCGCTCAATCCGGTGCTCACCATCGGCACGCAGATCGTCGAGACCCTGCAGGCCCATCTCGGCATGGACAGCGCCACCGCCATGCGCCGCGGCGCCGAGCTTCTCGCCGCCGTCGGCATCCCCGCGCCCGAGCAGCGCCTGCGCCAGTATCCGCACCAGCTGTCCGGCGGCATGCGCCAGCGCGTGGCCATCGCCATCGCGCTCAGCTGCGAGCCCAGGCTGCTGATTGCCGACGAGCCGACGACGGCGCTCGACGTCACGGTGCAGGCGCAGATCCTCGACCTGCTGGCGCGCGAGCAGCAGCGCCGTCACATGGCGATGATCCTGATCACCCACGATCTCGGCGTCGTCGCCGGCCGCACCGACGAGGTGGCGGTCATGTATGCCGGCCGGGTCGTCGAGCGGGCGCCGACGCCCAAGCTCTTCACGCGCATGCGCATGCCCTATACCGAGGCCCTGCTGGCGGCGATCCCCAAGCTCGATTCACCGCCGCACACGCCCCTGCCCGCCATCGCCGGCCGGCCGCCCGACCAGACCCGGCCGCTGAAAGGCTGCTCGTTCGAGCCGCGCTGCCGCTATGCCGACGATCACTGCCGGTCCGCCAAGCCGCCGCTTGCCGATCCCGAGCGCGCCGGCGGACTCTTTGCCTGCTGGCATCCGCTATGACCCCGCTGCTTTCCGTCGAGAACCTGGTCGTCGAGTACCCCGTCGGCGGCAAGACGCTGTCGGCGGTGGCCGATGTCAGCCTTCAGGTCGGCAAGGGCGAGACCTTGGGCCTTGTGGGCGAATCGGGCTGTGGCAAGTCGACCCTGGGCCGCGCCGTCCTGCAGCTGCGCCGGCCGACGGCGGGCAGGGTGGTGTTCGATGGCACCGAGCTCACCGGGCTCGCGGCCGAGAAGATGCGCATGATGCGGCGGCGCCTGCAGCTGATCTTCCAGGACCCGATCGCCTCGCTCAATCCGCGTCGCTGCATCGGCGACATCGTCGCCGAGCCGCTGATCATCGCCGGCGTCACCGACAAGGGCGAACGCGACCGCCGCGTCCGCGAGGTCTTGACCGCAGTCGGCCTCGACGCCGACCTGGTGTCGGGCCGCCTGCCGCACGAGTTCTCCGGTGGCCAGTGCCAGCGGGTCTGCATCGCCCGCGCCCTGATCCTCGAGCCCGAGCTCGTGATCTGCGACGAGCCGGTATCGGCGCTGGACGTCTCGATCCGCGCCCAGATCCTGAACCTGCTCGAGGACATGAAGCGGCGCTATGGGCTGACGCTGCTGTTCATCGCCCACGACCTCGCCGTGGTGAAGGCGGTCAGCGACCGCATCGCCGTCATGTATCTCGGCAGGTTGTGCGAGGTCGGCCCGACCGAACGGCTGTTCTCGCAGCCGGCGCACCCCTACACGGCGCTGCTGCTCGAAGCGATCCCGGTGCCCGACCCGGCGGTGAAACCCGCCACCAATCTGTCGATCGGCGAGCCGCCGTCGCCGCTGGCGCCTCCCTCGGGCTGCCGCTTCCGCACCCGCTGCCCGCGTGCCGACACCGTCTGTGCCGAAGTCGTGCCGCCGCTCGAGGAGATCGCCGACGGCCAGTTCGCCGCCTGTCATCATCCTTTGACCGATCGCTGACCGGAATCATGTGCCACGGTCTTGCGCAGGGTCTGCAATACCGGCAGCCTGCATCCAACAAGGAACTATGAGGGGATGGAGCGGGTGAGCCACGTCGCACCCATGCGTGTGCTCAATCGGCCCAAGCCGACGGTCGACGTCGAGCGGCGCGCCGACGGCACCGTGATTCTCTCCGCCGGCCGCTCCCTGCCAGCCGACTTGCCGCTCGTCATCGACCTTCTGCAGCGCGCTGCCGAGCGCCGGCCCGATGTCACCTTTCTCGCCGAGCGACGCGGTTCGGATCGGGCGTGGCAGCGGCTGACCTACGGCGAGGCCTGGGCCCGCACCGGCGCCGTCGCCTCGTGGCTGATCGCGCAAGGCTTCGGACCGGACGGCAAGCCGATCGCCATCCTGTCCGACAACAGTCTCGAGAACGCGCTGATGGTGTTCGGGGCGCTGCGCGCCGGCGCGCTGCTGGCGCCGATCTCGCCCAGCTATTCGCTGTCCGGCGACTTCGCGCGCCTCGACCACGCGCTGTCGATCGTCGAGCCCGGGCTGGTCTTCGCGCAGGATTCCACGCGTTTCGCCGCTGCCCTCGACCGCACGCAGGCGCGCGTGGTCACGGTCGACGGCAAGCGCGGCCTCGCCTTCGGCGCGTTGGCAGGCTGCTCGGTCGACGCATCGGTGTCCGAGCGCCGTCTGCGCATCACGACCGCGACTCCGGCCAAGATCCTGTTCACCTCCGGTTCGACCGGATCGCCCAAGGGCGTGCTCAATACGCACGGCAATCTCGCATCGGCGGCGGAGATGAACCGCTCGCTGGGCGAGCCACTCGACGAGAACCGCATCGGTGTGTCGCTCGACTGGCTGCCCTGGCATCACACCTGGGGCGGCAACTCCAATCTCAACGGCGCCGTCCGCTCGGCCAGCTCCTTATATATAGACGGTGGCCGCCCCTTGCCGGGCCGCTTCGAGGAAACGCTGGAGAACCTGCGCGAGCTTTCGCCCTCGGGGTTCGCGACGGTTCCCGCCGCCTACCCTTTGCTGCTCGAGGCCCTCGAACGCGACGAGGATCTGCGCGCCAGGTTCTTCAAGAACCTGCGCGGCCTCGGCTACGGTGGCGCGCTGCTGCCGCAGGAAAGCTTCGACCGCTTGCAGAGCCTTGCCGCCGGACAGCTCGGCGAGCGGCTTCCCTTCAGCTGCGGGTGGGGCATGACCGAGACGACCAGTGTCGGTCTCATGGTCTACTGGAACGTCGACCGTTCCGGCCTTTTGGGCCTGCCGCCGCCCAGCGCGGTCGCCAAGCTGGTGCCGGCGGGCGATCGTTGCGAGCTGCGCGTCAAAGGCCCGCATGTCATGGCGGGCTACTATGGCGATGCCGCAGCAACCGAAGCGTCGTTCGACGAAGAAGGCTTCTTCAGGACCGGCGACGCCGCGCGCTGGGTCGACGAGGACAATCCCGCGGCCGGCATCGCCTTCGCCGGTCGCCTGTCGGAGGAATTCAAGCTCGCCTCCGGCACGTGGGTGCGCGCCACGACTCTGCGCTCGCAGTTGATCGACGCGCTGCAGCCTTACGTGCGCGACCTCGTGGTCGCCGCACCGGATCGTCCGTTCCTCGGCGCACTGGTGTGGCTCGATGCAAATGCGTGCCGCGAGGCCGGCGGACCTTCCGCTTGGAAGCCCGCGCTGGCCCGCCTGCTTGCGGCATTCAACGGCCGTCCTGCTGGCAGCGGCTCCAGCAATCGTGTGCAGCGTCTGCTGGTGCTCGACGAGCCGCCGTCGGTGACGGCGGGCGAAGTCACCGACAAGCGCTCGCTGAACAGCCGGCGCGTGCTCGAACGGCGATCGGCCGACGTGGCGCGGCTCTATGCCGAGGCGGTCGGTCCGGACGTCATCGTCACGGGGGCCGGGTGATGCAGGCCTACATCATCCGCCGCCTGCTGGCGATGATCCCGACGCTGCTGTTCGCCAGCCTGATCGTGTTCGTCACCGTGCGGCTGATCCCGGGCGACATCATCGACCTGATGCTCTCGTCCAACGACATCGGCGCTGACAAGAAGAGCCGCGCCCAGCTCGAGGCGGCGCTCGGCCTCGACCAGCCGATGTTCACCCAGTACTTCCGCTGGCTGGGCGCCATCCTGTTCGAGGGCAGCCTGGGCAGGTCGCTGTGGCAGAACACGCCGGTGATGCAGGAGGTGCTGCATCGCCTGCCCATCACCTTCGAGCTTGGCCTGATGGCGCTGATCGTGGCGCTGATTGTCGGCATCCCGATCGGCGTCTACTCGGCGGTGCGCCAGGACACGGTGGGCGACTACGTTACGCGCTCTTTCGCCATCCTCGCCCTGGCATTGCCCGGCTTCTGGGTCGGCACGCTGGTGATCGTGTTTCCGTCGATCTGGTGGGGCTGGTCGCCGGACGTGAAGTTCACTTCGTTCAGCCAGGATCCGCTGAAGAACCTGGCGCAGATGGTGATTCCGGCGCTGATCCTGGGCAAGGCGTTCTCGGCCGTCGTGATGCGGCTGACCCGCACCATGATGCTGGAGGTGATGCGCCAGGACTATATCCGCACCGCACTTGCCAAGGGGCTGGCGACGCGCACCACCATCACCCGGCATGCCCTGCGCAATGCCCTGATCCCGGTCGTGACCCTGGTCGGCCTGCAGGCGCCGGTACTGGTCGGCGGCGCCGTCATCATGGAGCAGATCTTCGTCATTCCCGGCATGGGCCTGCTGCTGCTCGAGGCGGTAAGCCAGCGCGACTATCCCATCATCACCGGCGTGTTCCTGATCGTCGGCGTCGCCGTGGTGGTGATCAACCTGCTGGTCGATCTCAGCTACGGACTGCTCGATCCCAAGGTGAGGTACCGCTGATGGTCGCCGTCGCCGAGAGCGTCCGTGCGACGCGCCGCCGCCGGCTTCCCGGCAGCGGCACGCTCACCTTCGTTGGCCGCCTGTTCCGCGACAAGCCGCTCGGCGCCTTCGGCTTCGTGATCTGCGTGCTGTTCCTGTTCGCCGGTATCTTCGCCGACGTCCTGGCGCCCTACGGCTACAACCAGATCAACCCCATCAACCGCCTGAAGCCGCCGTCGGAGAAATTCTGGCTGGGCACCGACAATCTCGGTCGCGACATGCTCTCGCGCTGCCTCTACGGCGCGCAGCTCTCGGTGATCATCGGGCTCTCCGCCGCGGCGCTGGCGACCGTGGTGTCGGTCCTGATCGGGATCGTGTCGGGCTATCTCGGCGGCAAGTTCGACATGGTCATGCAGCGCTTCGTCGATGCCTGGATGAGCTTTCCCGATCTCATCATCCTGATCGTGGTGGTGTCGGTCGTGGGCCCGGGCATGGGGCCGGTGATCGTGATCCTGGGCCTGCTCTACGGCATCGGCGGCAGCCGCATCATCAGGGGCGCCGTTCTGAGCGTGCGCGAGAATGCCTATGTCCATGCCGCGCAATCGACCGGCGCCTCGATGCCGCGCATCCTGTGGAAGCACATCCTGCCCAACGTCATGGCGCCGGTGATCGTGCTCTTCACCACGCGCGTCGGCGCCGTGATCCTGGCCGAATCCGGCCTGGCGTTCCTCGGCCTCGGCGTGCCGCCGCCGGCGCCGACCTGGGGCGGCATGCTGTCGGGCTCGGGCCGCTCGTACATGTACATGGCGCCGTGGCTTGCCTTGGCGCCCGGCCTCTGCATCACCATCGTGGTCTATGCCATCAACATCTTCGGCGATGCGTTGCGCGATCTGCTCGATCCGCGCATGCGCGGCAGCCGATAAGGCATCGGGGAAAGGGAGGAGTGACATGAGGACTTTGCGAGGAGCATTGCTCGCCGGCGCCATGATGGTGGCGGCAGGCGGAGCATCGGCGGAGAACGGCGTCAAGCCGCAGTACGGCGGCCAGCTCGAGATCGGCACGGTCTATGTGACGCTCTCGGCATTGTCGTGGGACCCGGCCGACTTCAACTGGAAGCTCAACCACGACACCGGCCTGTTCTACGAGCAGCTGTTTGCCGGCGACCTCTCGAAGAGCAAGAAGGCGGGAGGGCCCTACAACTACATTCCCGACGCCTGGCTGCCGACCGATTCCATCCGCGGCGAGCTGGTCGAGAGCTGGGAATGGAAGCAGGACCCGCTGCGCGTCGAGATGAAGGTGCGCAAGGGCATCATGTATCCCGAGAAGCCGGGCGTGATGAAGAAGCGCGAATTCACCTCGGACGACATCCTGTTCACCTTCAATCGCCTGAAGAGCAGCCCCAAGAAGCTGCTCGGCTACTTCGACCATGTCGACAGGGTCGAGACGCCCGACAGCCACACGGTCGTCTTCCATATGAAGCACTACTTCGCCGAATGGGATTACCAGTTCGGCTGGGGTTACTACTCCGCGATCCATCCCAAGGAAGTGGCCGACGCCGGCGCCACCAACTGGAAGAACGTCAACGGCACCGGGCCTTACATGCTGACGGACTTCGTCGCCGGCAACTCCAATGTCTATACGAAAAACCCCGACTACTGGGACAAGGAGAAGATCGGCGGCCAGGAATACAAGCTGCCGTTCGTCGACAAGATCACTTATCGCACGATCAAGGACGAGGCGACCTTCATCACCGCGCTGCGCACCGGCAAGCTCGACATGCTGGAGGCGATTCGCTGGCAGAATGTCGACTCGTTGAAGAAGAGTGCGCCGCAGCTGCAGTGGAACCGCTGGCTGAACCAGTCCGGCACGTTCATGGCGATGCGCGTCGACGTCGACGGTCCGTTCAAGGATGTCCGCGTGCGCCGCGCGCTCAATTTCGCGGTCAACAAGGACGAGATCGTCAAGGCGTACTACAACGGCAACGCCGAGCTGTTCTCGTATCCGCAGCACCCCGACTATGTCGGCTACTTCGAGCCGCTCGACAAGCAGCCGGCCTCGGTGCAGGAGCTGTTCAAGTACGATCCGGCCAAGGCCAAGAAGCTGCTGGCGGAGGCAGGCTTTCCCAAGGGCTTCACCACCAAGGTCCAGGTCTGCTCGTGCAGCCCCGACCACATGGACCTGCTGCCCCTGGTCGCGGGCTATCTCGAGCAGGTCGGCGTGAAGCTCGAGATCGTGCCGATGGAGTACGGCGCCTTCCTGTCGGCGATGACCTCGCGGACCATGACTCCCGCCTACTTCATGAACAACGGTCACACCAACCCGATCACCACGATCCGCAAGAGCTTCGGAACCAAACAGACGTGGAATCCCTCGGGCTGGTCGGACCCCGAGTACGACAAGAAGATCGAGGAGATCTATCGCGAGCCCGACGAGGCCAAGCGCCAGAAGATGCTGCGCGAGCTGACCACCGAGATCCTCGACAAGGCGCCCTATATCTGGCTGCCGACGCCGTACATCTATTCGGCGTGGTGGCCGTGGGTGAAGAACTATCAGGGCGAGCTGCGTGCCGGCGCGGTTCGTCCGGGCCCGATCTACGCGCGCATCTGGGTCGACCAGGAGCTGAAGAAGAAGATGGGGTACTGATCACGCCTCGGGGTGGCGCATGAGCCGGCCACTTCTCAGCGTAAAAGGTCTCTCCACCGAGTTCCGGACCGAGCACGGCGTCGTCAGGGCGGTTGACGACGTCTCGTTCGATCTGGCGGCCGGCGAGACGCTCGCCATCGTGGGTGAGTCGGGCTCGGGCAAGAGCGTGACTGCCATGTCTATCCTGCGCCTGATCCCCAATCCGCCGGGAAGGATCCTGGCCGGCGAGGTCGTGTTCGACGGCAAGAACCTGCTGGAACTTTCGGACGCGGAGATCCGGGCGATCCGCGGCGACCGCATCGCCATGATATTCCAGGAGCCGATGAGCTCGCTCAATCCGTCGCTGACGGTCGGCCTGCAGATCGCCGAGCCCATCAACTTGCATCGCAGGACTCCGTGGGGGGCAGCCATGGACAAGGCAGCCGAGCTTCTGGCGCGTGTCCGCCTGCCCGACGCCAGGAGCCGCGTGAAGGCTTACCCGCACCAGTTCTCCGGCGGCATGCGCCAGCGCGCCATGATCGCGATGGCGCTCGCCTGCCAGCCGCAGCTCATCATCGCCGACGAGCCGACGACGGCCCTCGATGTCACCGTGCAGGCGCAGATCCTGGCGCTCCTCAAGGAGGTGACGCGGGCGGCCAACTCGGCGCTGATCCTGATCACCCACGACCTTGGCGTGGTCGCGCGCTACGCCGACCGCGTCTGCGTCATGTACGGCGGTCGTATCGTCGAGGCCGGGCCGGCGCGCGAAATCTACGCCCGGCCCCGGCATCCCTACACGATCGGCCTTATGGCGTCGGTGCCGCGGCTCGACCAGGAGGCGGGCTCGCGGCTGGTGCCGATCGAGGGCGCCCCGCCCAATCTCGCCAACCTGCCGCCGGGCTGCGCCTTCGCCCCGCGCTGCGGGCGGGCCGCCGAGCTCTGTCGCGGCGAGCGGCCGCCGCTCGTCACGAGTGCCGCCGATCACCTTTCCGCCTGTCATTTCCATGCCCAGCTCGGCGCCTGAAACCGTCCTCGAGGTCAGGGACCTCAAGGTCCACTTCCCGGTCATGGCGGGCGCCATCGTGCGCAAGCAGGTCGGCAGCGTGAAGGCGGTCGACGGCGTGTCGTTCGAGGTGCGCCGCGGCGAGACCCTGGGCCTGGTTGGCGAATCGGGCTGCGGCAAGAGCACCACCGGTCTCGCGATCCTGAAGATGATCGACATCACCGCGGGCGAGGTGAGGTTCGAGGGCGAGGACATCTCGGCTTACGACCGCTCCCGCATGCGCCCGATCCGGCGGCGGATGCAGATGGTCTACCAGGATCCGTTCGGCTCGCTGAACCCGCGCATGAAGGTGTCGGAGATCGTCGGCGAGCCGCTCGAGGTGCATGGTCTCGCCTCCGATCGCGCCGCCTACCATACGCGCGTCGCCTCGCTGCTCGACATGGTGGGCCTGCTGCCCGACATGGCCGACCGTTATCCGCACGAATTCTCCGGCGGCCAGCGCCAGAGGATCGGCATCGCCCGGGCGCTGGCGCTGGAGCCGTCGCTGATCATCTGCGATGAGCCGGTGTCGGCGCTCGACGTGTCGATCCAGGCGCAGGTCGTGAACCTGTTCCAGGAGCTTCAGGAGCGGCTGGGGCTCACTTACATCTTCATTGCCCACGACCTCGCGGTGGTGCGCCACATCAGCCATCGCATTGCCGTGATGTACCTCGGCCGCATCGTCGAGATAGCGCCGCGCGGCGCGCTCTACGCCAAGCCGCTGCATCCTTATACACAGGCGCTGCTGGCCGCGATCCCGATCCCCGATCCCGAAGTGGAGGCGGCGCGGCCGCAGCAGATCATCACCGGCGAGGTGCCCTCGGCCATGCGCCCGCCGCCCGGCTGTCGCTTTCACACGCGCTGTCCCAAGGTGATGGACGTCTGCAAGACCGTCGACCCGCCGATGCGCGACATGGACGGTGGCCGTGCCGTCGCCTGTCATTTATACGAAACGTGATGGCTCTGAGGCGTCGTGCCCTCGTTCTGCTGGTGTTTGCCGCGCTGTCGGCCTCGCCGGCGAGCGCGCGCGAGCAGCCCTATCTCACCGCCCAGGAGCTCGACCTGGTCGCGATCCTGCCGCCGCCGGTCGCCAACGGCAGCGACGCCGACCGCGAACAGCAGGCGGTGGTGCTGGCGGCGCAGCGCTCCGCTAGCCCCGAGCGCATCGAGCGGGCCAGGCGCGACGTCGACGAATCGCTTGATGTCATGTTTGGCGCAGTCCTGGGCAAGGCCTTGCCGGCCGCCAGCCTGCCCGCCACGACGCGGCTGTTCGAGCGCATCGGCGAGACCGAGGAGGTCGTCGTCGCACCGGCCAAGAAGGCGTTCCAGCGGCTGCGTCCCTATCTCAGCAACCCGGAGATCAAGCCGCTGGTGCGGCCGTCGGTCAGCGGCTCCTATCCGTCGGGCCACACGACGCACGTCAACGTGGCGGCCATCGTGCTGGGCAGCATTGTTCCCGAGAAGCGCGACGCGATCTGGCTGCGGGTCAGGGACTACGCCTGGAGTCGCGTGATCGGCGGCATGCACTATCCCAACGACCTCGACGGCGGCGCTCGCGCCGGCACCGCGATCGCGGTCGCGCTGCAGAGCCGGCCCGAGTTCCGGGCAGACTTCGAGGCAGCGCGGCGTGAGCTCAGGCAATATCTCGGGCTATCGCCCTGAACTTGCGACGTTTGCCGCCGACTACATCTTGCCCGAGACGATGCGTGCACCGAGCGCCCAGCGATGGACCTCGGACGGACCGTCGTAGATGCGGAAGGCCCTGGTGTCGCGGAAGATCCGCTCGACCACCGTGTCGCGCGTCATGCCCATGCCGCCCAGGATCTGCATGGAACGATCGGCGACGCGGGCGATCGCCTCGGAGCACACGACCTTGGCCATCGAGCTCTCGTTCGATGCCCGCTCGCCTTTGTCGAGAAGCCACGCGGTGTGCAGGATCGAAAGCCGCGCCTGGTGGATGTCCATGTGGTTGTCGGCCAGCATGAAGGAGACGCCCTCGTGCTCGCCCAGCGTCTTGCCGAAGGCGACACGGGTGCGCGCGTAGTCGGCGGCGATCTCCTGCGCGCGCACCGCCGAGCCCAGCCAGCGCATGCAATGGCTGAGCCGCGCCGGCGCCAGTCGCACCTGGGCGTAGCGGAAGCCCTTGCCGACCTCGCCCAGCACGGCGTCGGCCGGCAGGCGCAGGTCCTTGATCCCGATTACGGCATGGCCTCCGGTGAAGCTCGAATCGATCGTGTCCAGGGTGCGCTCGATCGTGATCGCGGGATCGGGCAGGTCGGCCAGGAACAAGGTGGCATGACCGTCGTGCGGGCCGCCGTCGACCTTGGCCATGATGATGACGAAGCCGGCGCCCTCGGCGCCGGTGATCAGCCACTTGCGGCCGTTGATCACCCATTCGTTGCCGTCGAGCCGCGCGGTGGCCTGCAGCATGCCGGGATCGGAGCCCGCACCGCCCGGCTCGGTCATGGCGAAGCAGGAGCGGATCCTGCCCTCGGCCAATGGCTTGAGGAAATGCGCGCGCTGATCGGGCCGCGCCACGACGTCGAGAAGATGGATGTTGCCCTCGTCGGGCGAGGCGCAATGGATCGCCGTCGGGCCCAGGATGGAATAGCCGGCCGCCTCGAACACGAAGGCGCGGCCGACCTGGTTGAGGGCGATGCCGCCATATTCCCTGGACACATGCGGCGCGAACACGCCGGCCGAGCGCGCGAGATCGTTCATCTCCACGCGCAGTTCGTCGGTCGGTCCGTGCGGCGTCCAGCGCGGGTCCTTCTCGTAGGGCACGATCTTGCTCTTGACGAAGTCGGTAACCCGACGCGCGAGGTCGCTCACCTCGGCAGGCGGCGCAAAGTTCAGGTCCACGGTTACTCTCCCGATCGAGAACGAGCCTGACATCGGTGGGCTCGGCAGAAACCCAGAGCTAGACGAAGCTCGGCCGCGTCCGCAAGGACTCGCGGTCGAAGCCGGCAACCTTCTTGTAGCGGTCGGAGATCGCCTGCAGCTCGCTGGCCGAGATCACGTCGTCGATGCGCTCGAATCGCCGCCCGCCGGAGCGCTGCCAGACCTCGCGCAGGATGGCGTCGGGCGGATCGCTGCGGTTGGTCAGCACGACCTTGGCCGTTGCCGGTCCGCGCACGGCCTCGTAGCTCTGCAGCGCCTCGGCGGTGGCGCCCAGCGTCTTGATCCGACCGGTGAGGTAGCGCGCATCGACGATCGCCTGGCCCGCGCCGTTGGAGCCGCGCGGGTACATCGGATGGGCCGCGTCGCCGAGAAGGGTGATGCGGCCGAAGGTCCAGCGCGGCAGCGGATCGCGATCGACCATGGGATATTCGAGGATCTCCTCGGTGCTCTCGATCATGCCGCTGATGTCGAGCCAGTCGAATTTCAGGCCGGCGAAGGCCGGCATCATGTCGGCAAGCCGGCCGCGGCCGGTCCAGTCCTGGCGCACGGCTTCCGGCCGCTCGATCTCGGCCACCCAGTTGATCAGCGGCTTGCCATCGGTCTCGGGCGTGCCCGGCCGCACGGGATAGATCACCGTCTTCCCGACCGTCATCCAGCCGGTCGAGACCATGGTGTCGCCGCCGAGGAACGCCGGCCAACGCACCGCGCCACGCCACATGTTGACGCCGGAATAGCTGGGCGGCCCCTGGTCCGGATAGAGCTGCCGGCGCAAGGCCGAATGGATACCGTCGCAGCCGACCACGACCCTCCCACGCTGCGGCTCGGCATTGTCGAAATGGAGGGTGATCTCGGCGCCGTCCTGCTCGGCCTCGACGCAGCGGCGATCGAGCAGCACCGCGTCGCGGCCCAGGCGCTGCAGCGTGGCGTCCAGAAGCACCTTGTGCAGATCGGCGCGATGGATCGAAAGCTGCGGCCAGTCGTAACCGGCATAGCGGCCGCGTGGCTCCTTGTAGATGAACTGGCCGTGCCGGCTGTAAAAGGCGAGCTCGCGCGTCTCGATCGCCATCGCCGTCAGCGCGTCCTGCAGTCCGAGCTCGCAGAGCTCGCGCATGCCATGCGGCAGGATGTTGATGCCGACACCGAGCGGTTGAATGTCGGGCGCGGCCTCGAACACGCGGCATGAGATGCCGGCCTGGTGGAGGCTGAGCGCCAGCGTCAGCCCGCCGATGCCGCCGCCGACGATCAGGACATCGGGATTGCTGCTCACTCTGGCCCTATTCCGGCTGGATCCCGCGCTTGGCCACGACGTCGGCCCAGCGCGTCCTGTCTCGTGCCACGATCTCGGCCAGCGCCGCCGACGTAGAGGTGGCGGGGATCAAACCCTGCGCTTCGAACACGGACTTCGCTTCGGGTGACTTGAGGATGGTCGAGACTTCCTTGTTCAGCCGCTCGACCAGCTCCGGCGCCGTACCCTTGGGCGCGAAGAACCCGTACCACATGTCGACGTCGACGCCCTTCAGGCCGCTCTCGGCCAGGGTCGGCACGTCGGGCAGTTGCGGCAGGCGCTGCGGGCTGCCGGCTGCGATCGCCTGCAGCTTGCCGGCGCGGATGTGCTGGGCCGAGACATGCACCGGCAGGAACATGTAGCCGATCTGGCCGCCGAGAAGATCCTGCACCGCGCCCGCCGTGCCCTTGTAGGGCACATGCACCATCTCGATGCCGGCGGAAGTCTCGACCAGCGCCATCGACAGGTGATGAGGTGTGCCGATGCCGGGACTGCCGTAGGTCAGCGTCCTGGGCGAGGCCTTGGCCGCCGCGATCAGCTCGGCGAGGGTGCGGGCCTTCTGATCGGGGTGCGCCACCAGGACCAGCGAACCCCAGGCCGTCAGGCCGATCGGCACGAAGTCGGCGACCGGATCGTAGGGCAGGTTCTTGTAGAGACTGGCGTTCATCACCAGCGTGTTCACCGACGACATCAGCGTGTGGCCGTCGGCCCTGGCGCGCGCCACCTGCTGGCTGCCGATGTTGCCCGAGGCGCCGGCGACGTTCTCGACCACCACGGGCTGGCCGAGCTTCAAGCGCTCGGCGATGAAGCGGGCGATGATATCCGGCCCGGTGCCGGGGGTGAACGGCACGACGAGCTTCACCGGCTGGTCGGGCCAGGCAAAGGCTGAGCTGGCGGCCATCGTGGCCGCAACGAAGGTCATGATCCGACGGCGTCGCATGGGGTCATTGAAGCAGCCGCGACGTGATCCGTCGATACAACTTACGCGAGATTTACATGGATTGAATTCGATCTATACTTGTTCGCGATTTCGGACCGGGGAACGACATGCAGGCAAAGGTGCGCAGCGTAGCTTTCCAGGGCATCGACGTACTGTCCGTCGATGTCCAGGTGCTGATCGCGCCGGGCCAGCTTGCCTTCGTCATGGTAGGTCTCGCCGACAAGGCGGTCGGCGAGAGCCGCGAGCGCGTGCGCGCCACGTTTCGCGCGCTGGGCCTTTCCCTGCCGCCGCAGCGCATCACCGTCAACCTCTCGCCGGCCGACCTCACCAAGGAGGGCAGCCACTACGACCTGCCGATCGCGCTTGGCCTGCTGGCGGCCATGGGCGTGGTGCCGCGCGAAAGCATCGCGGGCTACGTCGTGCTGGGCGAATTGGCGCTCGACGGAACGCTGACCCGGGTTCCGGGGGTGCTCCCGGCGGCGATCGGCGCCCGTGCGTCGGGGCGCGGCGTGATCTGCCCCGCCGTGTGCGGCGGCGAGGCCGCATGGGCCGGCTTCGACACCGCGGATAGCGACCGGGCGCCGATCATCGCCGCACCTTCGCTGCTCGCCCTGATCAATCACCTGCGTGGCCAGCAGAAGCTCGCCGCCCCCGAAGCGCTGGTCGCCGACGATCGCGCGACCTATCCCGACCTCGCCGAAATCAAGGGCCAGGAGAGCGCCAAGCGCGTTCTCGAGCTGGCGGCGGCAGGCGGTCACAACCTGCTGATGATCGGCCCGCCTGGCTCGGGCAAGTCGATGCTGGCGTCGCGCCTGCCCGGCATCCTGCCACCCCTGGAACCGGAGGAGGCGCTCGAAGCCTCGATGGTGCGCTCGCTGGCTGGCGATCTCGGCGAAGGCAAGCTCAGCCGCCGCCGCACTTTCCGCGATCCCCACCATTCGGCGACCCTACAGGCGCTGGTCGGCGGAGGTCTGCGCGCCCGGCCGGGAGAAGTTTCGCTCGCCCATCACGGCGTGCTGTTCCTCGACGAGTTGCCGGAGTTCAACCGCGCCTCGCTCGAGGCGCTGCGCCAGCCGCTGGAATCTGGCCGCGTCACCGTGGCGCGCGCCAACGCCCATGTCACCTATCCCGCGCGCTTCCAGCTCGTGGCGGCGATGAATCCCTGCCGCTGCGGCCATCTCATGGAGCCGACGCGCGCGTGCGGCCGTGCGCCGCGCTGCGGTCTCGACTACCAGGGCAAGATCTCGGGCCCCTTGCTCGACCGCATCGATCTCTGCATCGACGTGCCGCCGGTCGCCGCTGCCGACCTCGCCTTGCCGCCGCCGTCGGAGACATCGGCCGATGTCGCCGCGCGGGTCTCGGCAGCGCGCGGCGCCCAGCGCGAGCGACTTGAGGAGTTCGACCGAAAGGGCAAGCTCCTGGCCGTCGAGGCCGACCAGACCGCCGGCCTTCTCGCCGACCGCGTACGTAACTGGTCCAAGCCGCGTTGCAATGCCGACACCGACGGCGCCGTCCTTGCAGCCGTCGCCGAGCCCGATGCCGAGGGCCGCGCCTTGCTCACCCGCGCCGCCGAACGGCTCGGCCTGTCGGCACGAGCCTGGCATCGCACCCTGCGCGTTGCCCGCACGCTGGCCGACCTCGACGGCTCCGACGCGGTCCGTCGGCTGCACATTGCCGAGGCGCTCAGTTATCGGCGGCCTCAGCCGCGCGCGGCGCTGGCGGCGTAGGGGCCCTGCGCACGGTGCCTGCGACGTTGTTATCCGCGAAATCCACAGAACCGTAACTTGGGTTCTGCGTTGCCCTCGGCATAAGACTTCAGAGGGGCTGCGACCGCGGTCCCGGTCTCATTTTTACAGGTCCTCCATGACGACTGTTGCCCATGCCGACAACGGCCGCGATCCGCGCGGCCTGCGCCCGATCCCGCGGTTCATCTTCGCCTCGCGCTGGTTGCAGTTGCCGCTCTATGTCGGCCTGATCGTCGCCCAGGTGGTCTACGTCTATCTGTTCCTCAAGGAGCTGATCCATCTCGTGTTGGAAAGCCCCAGCGTCACCGAGCAGCAGGCCATGCTGATCGTGCTGGGCCTGATCGACGTGGTGATGATCTCCAACCTGCTGATCATGGTGATCGTCGGCGGTTACGAGACCTTCGTGTCGCGCATGGAGCTGAACAAGCACCCCGACCAGCCGGAGTGGCTCAGCCACGTCAATGCCAGCGTGCTCAAGATCAAGCTCGCGATGGCCATCATCGGCATCTCGTCGATCCACTTGCTGCGGACCTTCATCGAGGCCGGCCAGCTCGGCAGGCCCTCCGCCGCCCTCACCGAAGCTGCCATCCTGTGGCAGTCGATCATCCACGGCCTGTTCATCCTGTCGGCCATCGGCATCGCCATCGTCGACTGGATCTCCCAGCAGACCGGCGCGGTGCCCAAGGGCGGGCATCACTGATCGATCGATTCTCCTCCCGAAAGGAAATTATGTTTACGGCCGGTGCAGACGCACCGGCTCGCGCGTGACGGTGCGGCGGCCGCGCTTGTAGGCCATCAGCACCGGCGCCACGGTGCGCAGCGCCGTCACCGGATCGGGCGCGTCGAGCACGACGAGGTCGGCCGGCGCGCCGACGGCGATGCCGTAGTCCTTCAGTCCCATCAGGCGCGCGGCGGACGAGGTCGTCATGTCCCAGGCGGCGCGCACTTCGGCGTCGGTACCGCGCTGCGTGACGATCGCCTGCATGTTGACCTGTCGCAGCAACTGGCCGTCGCCGAAAGGCGTGAAGGGGTTGAGGATGTTGTTCGAGGCGATCGAGCAGAGCACGCCCTGCTCGGCCAGCCGATTGGCGTCGACGACGTTGCGCGGCACGTTGTGATCGGTGTGCCGGCCGCCGAGATAGAGGTCGGTCGCCGTCAGCACCGTCAGCGCGACGCCGGCATCGGCCATGCGCCTGGCCACTTTGTCCATGTCGGGCTGCCGCATCGATGCCAGCTTCGAAACGTGGCCGATCGCGACCCGGCCGCCCCAGCCGTACTTCTCGGCGAGGTCGCAGACCATCAGCGTGTCGAGCTCCTCGGCCGAAGCGCCGCTGTCCAGGTGCATGTCGATATCGACGTCGAACTCCCGTGCCATCTCGAAGACGCGATGGATCTGCGCCGGCCGATCCGTGTCGTAGTTCGGCGCCGCGCCGACCACCGTCGCGCCGTTCTTGAGCGCGGCGACCATGAGCTCGTCGGTCCCTGGATTGTTGGTCAACCCCTCCTGCGGCATGACGCAGATTTCCAGATCGATCGCCCAGCGGTAGCGATCGATCAGCGCCTTCACGCCTTCGAGGCCGCGCAGTCCGACCTTGGGATCGACTTCGACATGGGTGCGCATCCGCGTGCAGCCGTGCGAGATGCATTTCTCGATGGTACCGCCCGCCCGCTCGGTCACGTCCTCGACCGTGAAGGTATGCTTGACCGCCGAGACACGCTCCATCGCGAGGTGCGGGAAACGCTTCTTCTCGTGGTCGCAGCGGCCGAGGATGCAGGACTTGTCGAGATGGATATGCGTCTCGACGAAACCCGAGCACACCAGCCGATTACCGGCCTCGGCCTGCTCCTTAGCCGCGCCGCCAAGCCCGGCAGCAATGGCGGCGATATGTCCGTCCTTCACGCCGATATCGACGGCCGGCTGATCCGCCGTGCTGTCGGGAAGGCGCACGTTGCGCAACACGAGGTCGAAATCCATCGCCGGCTCTCTTTCTGCTTGTCGGCATGCATGTTGCAATAGCGCGAGTGCAATGGCGCATGCTGCAATAGCGCATGTTGCAATAGGCGTACCGCCTTTCCTAGCACTTGAAGGAGCATTCCATGCTTTCCCGCCGGCGCTTCTCGGTCTCCGCCTCGGCTTCGTCGCTCATGGCCGGCGGCCGCGCCGTCGCGCAGACGCCGTGGCCGTCCAAGCCGATCCGCTGGATCGTCAACTTCCCGCCGGCGGGCGCGGCCGACATCCTGTCTCGCACCCTGGCCGAGTATTTCGGCAATCGGCTCGGCCAGCCGATCATCGTCGAGAACAAGCCCGGCGCCGGCGGCCTGCTGGGTGCCGACATTGTCGCCAAGGCGAAGGGTGATGCGCATGTCGTCATGATGTCGAGTGCCGCGTCGCACGGCATCGGACCGGTCCTCTACAAGGACGTGCCCTACGAGCCGCTGGCCGACTTCACGCATATTCACCTCGTGGGGACGTTCCCCAGCGTTCTCGCTGTCAACGGCGGCTCGGGCATCTCGACCGTCCGGCAACTGGTTACGACGGCCAAGAGCAGGCCGGGAGAGATCACCTACGGCTCGGGCGGCAACGGCACGATGAACCATCTCGTCGGCCAGCTTCTGGCGCGCTCGGCGGACATGCCGTTCACCCACATTCCCTACCGCGGCTCGGCACCGGCGATGAACGACCTCATGGGCGGACAGATCGTGGCTTTGATGGAGAGCCTGCCGACGGCCATCGGCTACTTCAATTCTGGCCGCATGCGTCCGCTCGCCGTCAGCGAAGCCGAGCGATCGGCGTCCTTGCCGGACATCCCGACCTTCGTTGAAGCAGGCTACCCGGATGTCGTGGCGACCAACTGGTTCGGCTTCTCGGCAGCGGCCGGCATTCCGCCGGAGGTCGCCAGGCACTGGGAAACCGAGATCGCAACGGCATTGCAGAGCGCCCAGGTGAAAGAGGCGTTCGCCAGGATCGGCGTCCGTCCCGGCACGCTCGGCGCGGCGGGCTACACCGATCTCATCAAGAGCGAACTCGTCCGCTGGAAGGGCGTCATCCAGGCCGCCAACATCCGCGCGGATTGATCGCCGTTAGTGTTCCTCGCTGGCGAGCTTCACGCCCAGGCCGATCAGGGTCGCGCCGGTGATACCGTCGAGCGCTCGCCGGACGCGGGGCCGGCGCAGCGCGTCGCGCATGCGCACCGTCGCCAGCGCATAACCCGTCAACCACACGAGCGTCATGGCGCTGAACAACAGCCCCAGCGCCGCCAGGCCGACGAAGTCCGTCGCACCTGCGGGGGCGAATTGCGGCAGCATCGACGAGAAGAAGGCCGCGATCTTGGGATTGCCGAGGTCGCTCAGCACGCCCTGGATGTAGGCCTGCCGCGGCCGCAGTCCGCGCGCGGTTGTCGAGGTGATGGCCTGTTGAAGCGCACCGGGACCGAAGGCAGCGCGCAGCGATTGCACGCCGAGCCACACGAGATAGGCCGCACCGAGATATTTAACGGCGAGGAACAGCGGCTCGGAGGCGACCAGCAGGGCAGCCAGTCCCGCCGAGGTGGCCAGCGCCCAGATGGCGAGACCGGTCGAGACTCCGAGCGCCGTCGACAGGCCAGCCGAACGGCCGCCCAGCAGGGCGTTGCGGATGGTCATGGCGGTGTCGGGTCCCGGCGTGCAGATCACCAGCGCCGCAATGCCGACGAACGCGATCAGCGGTCCGCTCAGGTACTCCATGGTCTTCTCCGCGGGCGCCCTTCAGTCGATCACGGGTCGATCAGCACGCCGGGATTCATCAGCCCCTTGGGATCGAGTTCGCGCTTGGCGCCGCGCAGCGCCTTGGCGAACAGCTCGGGTCGCTGCTTGTCGTAGAACGGGCGATGGAAGCGGCCGACGGCATGGTGATGCGTGGTCGTGCCGCCATGCTCGACGGTGGCCGCGGTGCAGGTCGACAGCACCTCCATGAACTGATCGAGCGCCACGCGCTTGTCCAGCATGCCGCCGAAGGTGAAGTAGAGGCAGGGACCGTCGGGATAGACGTGAGTGAAGCGGCAGGTGACGGTGCCGTCCCGGCCGGTCACGCGCTTGATCGTGTCCCGGGTGATCTTCGTGATCTTGCGATGGAAGTCGGGCACGCGCTCCCAGGTCATCGCGGTCTCGAAGGTCGAGGAGAGGATGCCGCGCGCAGCCGCGTGCTCACCGTAGTGCGGCGCGCGGATGAACTTGTTGCGCCAGGCGCCGGCGGCGCCCGAGCGATGGGCGTTCTCGTCGTCGGCGCCGGCATCGGGTACGCCGCCGTGCCCGGCGCAAATCTCCAGCGCCCGCTTCATCCAGGCATCGAGCGGATGGTCGGCGGATTCGAAGGCCAGTACCAGCACGGCCTCCTCGCTGCTCCACGGGATGCCGGGCAGCGCCTCGCGCGCTTCCAGCAGGCGGCAGTTGGCAGGATAGAGGCCGGCTTGCGTGATCTCGCGCACGGCGGAGGCGCCATCGAAAAAGTTCTTGAAGCGCACCGAGGCCGATGCCCGAAACGTCGGCTTCTTGCGCAGGCGCACCCAGGCTTCGGTGATGATGCCCAGAATGCCCTCGGAGCCGAGGAACAGGCGATCCGGGCTGGGGCCGGCGCCGGAGCCCGGCAGGCGGCGCGTTTCCAGCGTTCCGGCCGGCGTCACCACGCGGGTGCTTTCGACGAAGTCGTCGATATGCGTGTAGAGCGTGGCGTAGTGGCCGCCCGAGCGCGTGGCGATCCAGCCGCCCAGGGTCGAGCAGCGATAGGCCTGCATGTAGTGACGCATGGTGAAGGGGCTGTCGCGCAGCTGATCCTCGATCGCGGGCCCGTAGATGCCGCCCTGGATGCGCGCGGCGTGGCTCACCGCATCCACCTCCAGTACCTTGTCCATGTGGCGCGTCGAGATCGTCACCACCTTGTCGAAGGTGGCCGCGGGCTCGATGCCCTTCACGACCGACGAGCCGCCGCCATAGGGGATCGCCTTGGCGCCGATGCTGTCGCACCAGTCCAGCAGGCGCACCACGTCCTGCTCGTTCTCGGGAAAGGCCACGGCATCGGGCGGATTGGGCACCGAACGCATGAACATGCGGAGCGTGTCGAAGCCAGCCTTGCCGTAGCTGTGCTCCAGCCGCGTCAGGTGATCGGTGCGCACGATGTCTTTCAGCGCATCGGGTACGACGACACGCGGGGCACGCAGCGCGATCTCCTCCGGCCCGGGCGGCGGCGTGACGTCGAAGCCGTTGAGGCCGTAGCGCGCGGCGATCTCGGCCTCCCAGAGCTTGATCTCTTCCGGCGTCAGGTCCTCGTCGGCATAGCCCCAGGCATAGAATTTCTTCTGCCGCCGCATGTTCCCTCCGATTTCCCTGGTTGCCTCAGGCCGCGAAGGCCACGGGCCTCGTCGTGCCCTTGATCTGGGTGCGATGCATGATGCGCCGTGAGGCACCGTCGAACGGATCGCGCCGGTGCATGGTCGAGCGGTTGTCCCACATCACGAGGTCGCCGAGCTGCCAGACATGCTGATAGACGAAGCGGGACTGCGTCGCATGCGCCCACAGCTCCTCCAGCAAGGCGTCGGACTCCTCGCGCGAATAGCCCTCGATGTACGAATTGCGTCGCCGGCCGAGATAGAGCGTGGCGCGGCCGTTGCCGGGATGGCGCAGGATCGCCGGGTGCCAGGCGCCGGGCGCCGCCATGGGATCGTCGGTCGGCGTCACGCCTTTACGCAGGTAGCCGCCCGCGTTGTAGGTGCCGTCGTGCTTGAGGCGCCGACCCCGGATCCTGTGCGCCAGGTCGGCCGGCAGCTCTGCGCACGCCGCCTGCATGCCGCAGAAACAGGTGTTGCCGCCGTTCTCCGGGATCTCCAGCGAATAGAGCATGGAGGCGTCGGGCGGCGTGTCGAGATAGCTCATGTCGGTGTGCCACACTGCCTCCCCGGCGCCGAGCGCGCCGATCGGATCGCCCTTTTCGTCGAGCACGTTGGAGACCACGTAGATGTCGGGATAGCCGGGCGGGCTGATGCGGCCGCGCTCCTGGTTGGGCGGCGGATCGAGCTCGCCGAAGCGGCGGCTGAAGGCCAGGAGGTCGTCGTCGCTGAGCTGCTGGCCGCGCAGCAGGATCATGGAGTGCCGGGTCCATGCCTGCCCGATCGTCGCGAAGTCCTGATCGCTCAAGCGCCGCAGATCGACGCCGGAAATCTCCGCCCCTACTGCCTCGCTCACCGGACGCACCGTCACGGCCATGCCGCGTTCCTCCTGTTGGCCGGATGATCGACCCGCTTCAGCGGTCGATCAAGCGCCTGCTCACGCACCGAGCAGCTGCTTCATCCAGCTCGTGAGCTTGGCCGCGGCATCGGGTGCGATCGGTCCCGCGAAGCCGGCATCGGTCGGCCATTGCGCCAGCTTGAGATTGTGGCTGGCCGCGGGAATGACCACCGCTTCGCCCGGCGCGTCGCGCTTGCCCAGCGCGTCGATCAGGGGCTGCACGTCTTCCATGGGCACGACCTGGCGGTCGGCTGCACCCTGCAGCACCAGGCAGGGCAGGCGCGAGGCGGCAAGGGCCTGCGCCGGATCGAAGGCCAGAAGACGCTGCAGAAACGGTCCGGCATAGGGTGGGAAAAGCGCGCCGAGCTCGGGCGACAGACCGGCCGGCACGTGGCCGGTCAATTCGATGGCGGCAATGGCGCGCTCGGCGGCTGCGCTGAGGCCGGGCGCGCCGCGTCCGATCTGGGCACGCAAGATCTCGGCGAGCCTGCGCCCCGGCGTTGCCACCAGCACCATGCCGTGCGGCGGGTTGCGCGTGATGGTCGGGGCTGCCGCCAGCACCAGCAATCCGCCCTCGCTGTGCCCGAGCAGGGCGGTGGCGTAGGACTTGATCTCGTCGTGCTTCACCAGTTCGGCGTGGGCGGCGGCGACGTCGCCCACGAATTTGTCCCACGAGAAGAAGCTCTCGAGCTCGGCGATCGAGCCTTCCGGCTTCTGCGAGGCACCGATGCCGCGCTTGTCGTAGCGCAGGCTGGCGATGCCGGCTTCGGCCAGCAGCTGGGCAACCTGTTTCAGGAGATCGATTCGGTGCGGCACCAGCGTGTTGTTGCCGTCGCGGTCGGTCGGGCCGCTGCCCGGCACCAGCACGACACCCGGCACTTTCTCGAGCTCGCTCCAGATCGGCAACAACAGGGTACCCGCCAACGTCGCTCCCTCGCTGCCGGCGAAGCGTACGGAGCGCTGCCTGGTGCCCTTGGCATAGAAGCGCGGTCGTAGCTGCGGCTGCGCCCGCGCTCCGAACGGCGCCAGCGCGCCCAAAGCCAGCACCAGCCGGCGGCCGATCATTCGTGGACGCGGCCGAAGCGCGGCCGCTGGTTGCGGCCGCTCACGATATGGACATGGAAGTGGAACACGACCTGGCCGCCATTGGCGCCGTTGTTGGCAACGAGGCGGTACCCGTCCTGCTCGAGGCCGAGCTGTCGCGCCACCGTGCCGACCGCGCGCCAGAAGCCGGCGAGCATCTCGGTCGGTGCATTGGCGCTGAAATCCATGTTCGAGACGTACTCGCCCTTGGGGATCACCAGCACATGCACCGGCGCCTGCGGATTGACGTCATGGAAGGCGAGCGCGTGGTCGTCCTCGTAGACCTTCTTGCAGGGCAGTTCGCCGCGCAGGATGCGCGCGAAGATGTTGTTGCGGTCGTACTCGGCCATGAACCCGGTTTAGCGCGGGTCCGCTGCCCCGTCACTTCTGGCTGCGCGACGCCTTTTCGGCAATTCCCGACAGGCCCTCGCGGCGCGCCAGCTCGCTCCAAACCGCCTTCGGCTTCACGCCGGTCGCCGCCCACAGGGTGAGCAGGTGGTAGAGCATGTCGGCGCTCTCGCCGACCAGCTTGCCCTTGTCGCCGCGGATACCCTCGATCAACGCCTCGACCGCTTCCTCGCCCAGCTTCTTGGCGATCTGCTGGCGGCCGCGGCTGAACAGGCGCGCGGTATATGAGGTGTCGGGGTCTGCGCCCTTGCGGCTGTCGATCACGAGGTAGAGTCGGTCGAGCACGTGCTCGTCGACGACGGCCGCGCCGTTGCTGCGCTTCTTCTTGAGTGCCTTTTTGGCTTTCTTGTTCTTGGCCATCCGGGGACCTACTCCACGCGCGCCCGAGGGGATGGGCGATTGCATGCGCCTCTTACAGGGACGCTGCGGCAATTCTACGCCAAAATCACGCTGCGCGCGAGATTTGTCGGATCGGAACGCCAGCTTCGGCCAATCGTTCCTTTGCTTGCGCGATCGTGAACTCGCCGAAATGGAAGATCGAGGCGGCCAGCACCGCCGATGCGCCGCCTTGCTTCACCCCATCCACCAGGTGATCGAGCGTGCCGACGCCGCCCGAGGCCACGACCGGCACCGGCACGGCGTCCGACACTGCGCGGGTGAGCTCGAGGTCGAAGCCCGACTTGGTGCCGTCGCGATCCATCGAGGTCAGCAGGACCTCGCCCGCGCCGGACTCGGTCATGCGCCTGGCCCATCCTACGGCGTCGAGTCCGGTCGCCTTGCGGCCGCCATGAGTGAACACTTCCCAGCGTCCGGGCGCGGCCTGGCGGGCGTCGATCGCCACCACGATGCACTGGTCGCCGTATTTCTCGGCGGCCTCGCGCACGAATTCCGGTCGCGCCACGGCGGCGGAGTTGATCGAGACCTTGTCGGCACCGGCCAGCAACAGGCGGCGGATGTCCTCGACCTGGCGCACGCCGCCACCAACCGTCAGGGGCATGAAGCATTGCTCGGCCGTGCGCGCCACGACGTCAAGGATGGTGTCACGGTTCTCGTGGCTCGCCGTGATGTCGAGAAAGGTGAGCTCGTCGGCGCCGGCGGCGTCGTAGACTCGCGCCTGCTCGACCGGATCGCCGGCGTCTCGCAGCCCGACGAACTGCACGCCCTTGACGACGCGGCCGTCCTTGACGTCGAGACAGGGAATGATGCGGACTTTCAGCATGGCGGGCGCCGGACCATATGCGCCAACC